>JARDZW010000074.1 GCA_029240655.1 Chloroflexota bacterium | reverse complement strand
TCGATCGATCGGTGGTGGATGGGCTTGGCGGGACCGGAGCCGGTTCGGCGGGACGGATGCTTTCGGCGTCTCCCGTCCCTTCGGCGTAGAGCGCCTCCAGGATGCGGGCGCCGAGGCGCTCCTCCAGCTCGAACAGGATCCGGATCCCGGCGAGGTTGACGCCCCGCTCGCGGGTCAGGTGGCGGATCCACAGGATCCGCCGGATGTCATTCTCGGAATAGAGGCGGATGTTGGTCGGCGTCCTGGCCGGGCAGAGCAGGCCCTCGTCCTCGTAGATGCGCAGCGTCCGCGGGTGCGCACTTACGAGGGTGGCCGCCACGCTGATCACGTAGACGGGCCGGGTGGGGTCGCGATCCGGCCGGGGAGCCGCCATGCCGTCAGGCGTCCCGACGCTGGTTCTCGCCGCCGGAGGTCGTCTCGGACGACGGGTCGGACGGCGTGGTCGTCGACTGACCATCGATGGTCGGGCTGATCCGGATCTGGCGAGGCTTCACGGCCTCAGCCTTGGGGATCCGCAGATGCAGGACGCCATGCTCGAACGTTGCGCTTGCCTTGTCCGCCTCGAGGCCACTCGGCAGGGCCACGGCCCGGGTGAACGATCCGCGACGGATCTCGTTGATGAGCGTCTGGCCGTCTTCGTCCTTGCGCTCGGTGCGGGTCACCGCATGGATCGTGAGCGTCCCGTCCTCGACGGTGATCTCGACGTCTTCCGGCGGCACCCCCGGCAGAGCGGCCTCGACGATCAGGGCATCGGCAGAGCTCGTGATGTCCAGCGGCAGCGCGCTGGCGCCTTCGCCGTTGGGGCCCCACGGGCGCGAACGGACGAAGCTGTCCTCGAAGAGCCGGTCCATCGCCTGACGGAGCGAGACGAGCTCGCCCAGGGGCGAGGGACGGCGCACGATCGTCATCTTTCATGCACCTCCTACGGTTGATCTACGACTCCGGCGGCACTCGCCACCGGACATAGCGAGATGCTAGAACGTTGACAATGGCGTTGTCAAGACTCTTGCCGAATCGTTCGGTTGAGATGGCTCCCAGGCCGGGCGTGGCCGGCCCGCCAGCCGAGCCAGATCGGGGCGTCAGCCCGCGCTGACCGCCTCCGGGTCGCCGATGAGCTGACCGTGCAGCAGTGCCTCGCACTCCTGCTTCCCGATGGCGATGACCTTGTCACCCTCGCGCAGGACGTCATCGGGGCGAAGCGGGGTGGCGATCCCACCACGGACGACCGCGAACAGCGAGCAGCCCTCCGGCATGTCGAGCTGCTCGGGAGAGCGCCCGATGGCCGGGGAGCCCGCCTGGAGGTGTGCCTCGATGATCTCGAGCTCGCCTTCACCGAGCGCCGCCAGGTGCAGGAGCTCATGGACCGGGATGTCCTGCTCGATGGAGCCGAGGATCATGCGCGTGGGACTGACGAGCTCATCCACACCGAGGTGCCGGAAGAGGACCTCGTTCTTGGGGTTGTTCACCCGGGCGATCGTGCGTGGTACGTCGAAATGGTGCTTGGCCATCTGGCAGATCACGAGGTTGTCCTCGTCATCGCCGGTCACGGCCGCCACCACGTCGGCGCGGTTGCAGCCGGCCTCGCCGAGGTACTTGCCCTCGCACCCGTCGTGCGGGATCACGATCGAGCCGATCTCGTCGGCGATCTGCCGGGCCCGCGTCGGGTCCTTCTCCATGAGGGCGACCTCGTGACCCGAATCGATCAGTTCCTTGGCGAGGTAATAGCCGACCTTGCCGCCACCGACGACGAGTACGAACACGTCAGGCCTCCACGGCCGCGCGCCGCGCGGCCTCTTGTTCCGTTGCGCCATCGCCCGCCCCCTCGTGCGCGCCGTGGGCGGCCGCGGGGTGAGCACCGCCGTCATGGTGACCGGTCGCGGCGAGGACGCCGGGCAGCCCGGACGGGGGGAATCCGAGGTGTCCGTTGATGGCATCAGCCATCAAGCCGGTCCGGCACAGCGTGGCGATGCCGAGCTCCGAATAGGCCGCGGCCCGCACCGGGTCGTTGATCTTGGCGATCACGCGCGGGACGCCCAGGGCTTCGACCGCGAGCTGTGCCGACATCACGTTCCGGTTGTCGCCTTCGGTCAGGGCGACGAGGACGTCGGCGCCCTCCGCCCCGGCACGACGGAGTACGTCCTCATCGGTGCCGTCGCCACGGATCGCGACGCCGCCGAACGTGGACGGCAGCCGCTCGAAGGCGCGGGTGACGATGTCGAGCACGATCACCTCGTGCCCAGCGGCGTCCCAGAGCTCGGCACAGGATGCGCCCACGCGGCCGCACCCGACGATGACGATCTTCACGACGGCTCCTCGCTCATCGGCTCGCGCACCACCCACACGGCGCACGGCGCGTTCTGCAGGATGTAGGGGACGGTCCGGCCGATGGCGAATTCGCCGCCGAACCGCTTTCGATAGGGCAGGCCGACGACCAGCAGATCGGCGTCACGCTCGGTGGCCTCGTCCACGATCGCCGCCCCGACGTCGCGGGCCTGGAGCAACACCGGCTCCATCCTCATCTTGCGCTGCTCGGCGATCCCTTCGGCGGTATCGAGCACCTGCTGCACCTCTTCGGATCGCCCGGCGATGTCCGCATCGAGCGGGAGGGTCCAGTCGATCTCGACGACGTGGACGGCGATCAGCTCGACATCCTTGGTCCCGAGCGCGACCACCAGCCGCACGATCCGCTCGTCACTCGAGCCACCGTTGAGGGCGATCACGGCCCTTCGGTAGGTGGGCGTGTCGGTGTCGGGCATCGGCGGGAACGATACCACCGGCACGCGTGCCGGTCGGTGAGCTGCCCGGGGTGTGCCCCGCCCCTCAGTGCTCTCGCCGGTACGGGACGTCCGCGACGACCGTGTGCTCACGCCCGAGGATGGCCGCCTTGAGGCGCTTGGCCGTCTGGTTGTACAGCGCGCGTTCCCACCAGTGGCGGGGCACGAATTCCGGCAGGACGACGATCGTGATCGGCGCCTCCTTGTCCGGCGGCCAGGCCTGGTCCAGCACGTCGAGATAGGCGAGGAGCGGCGCGATGACGGCGCGATACGGGGACTCGACGATGACGAGTGGCACGCCGGGCACCTGGCGCTCCCAGCGCCCGCGCAATATGTCACCCTCCTCGGGGTTCTCGGTGACGTAGACCGCCCGGATGTCCGGACTCATCGTCCGACCGAAGTTCACGGCCTGGATCACCGCCCGGTTGATGCCGTTGACCGGGATGACCACGCGTTGCTCGCGGTGGGGACCCTCGGCGATCAGGTCGTCACGAACGTGCAGCTCCCCTTCCAGATCGTCGTATTCGCGGCGGATGAACAGCATGATCGCGACCAGGACCGGGATGAGCAGGAGCACGAGGTAGGCGCCGTCGCGGAACTTGATCGTCGTCACGACGATGGCCACGATGCCTGTCGCGATGCCTCCGACGGCGTTGATCGCGAGCCGTCCGCGCCAGCCTGGTGACTGTGCACGCCACCAGTGCCGGACCATCCCGGTCTGGGCGATCGTGAAGTCGATGAACACGCCGACC
Organism: Chloroflexota bacterium; assembly: GCA_029240655.1. Classification (GTDB taxonomy): domain Bacteria; phylum Chloroflexota; class Limnocylindria; order Limnocylindrales; family CSP1-4; genus SPCO01. Next base: position 10,074 of record JARDZW010000074.1, on the reverse strand, counting down.
GCATACAGCGGGATCAGGGCGTGGGTCGAACCCTGGAAGATCACGACGAGCGAGGCCGCGACGACGCCGAGGGCGATGATCCCGCTCGAGAAGGCCAGGCGGTCCCCGCGGAAGGAGAACTGACGCGGGAAGAACCCATCGATCGCAAGGACCGCGCCCAGGCGTGGAAAAGCATTGAATGACGTGTTCGCGGCAAGGAACAGCAGCAGGGCCGTGAAGGCCTGGAACAGGTAGAAGCCGATGGAGTCGGCGCCGAACACGACCGTGGCCACCTGCGCGATGACGGTCTTGTCCCCGGGATGTTCCGGTGGTACGGCCCCGAAGTTGACGGCCAGGAACGTGATGCCGACGAACAGCACGCCAAGGACGACCGCCATCACCATGAGCGTGGTCGCTGCGTTGCGCGACTCCGGTGGTTTGAAGGCTGGCACACCAGTCGCGATCGCCTCCGTCCCGGTCAGGGCCACAGCGCCCGACGAGAACGCCCGTAGCAGCACCAGGATCCCGACCACCTGGGTCGTGTCCTCGACCGCGCCCAGCGCCTCCTCGGGAATCCGCGACTCGCCCAGCACGACGATCCGGAAGACGCCCAACCCGATCATCAGGAAGGCGCTGAAGAGGAACAGGTAGGTGGGGACCGCGAAGATGTTGCCCGCTTCGCGAAGGCCGCGCAGGTTGGCGATCGTCATCAGCGCGATCACCGATACGCCGATGATGACGGCGACCGGTGCCAGCGCTGGCAGCGCCGAGACGATCTGTTCGACCGCCGACGATGTCGACACCGCGACCGTCAGGTTGTAGTCGATCAGCAGCGCAGAGGCCGCCACGAGCGAGGCGATCCGCCCGAGGTTCGCCTTCGAGACCGAATATGACCCACCGCCATTGGGATAGGCGATGCACACCTGGCGATACGAGAAGGCGACGACGCCGAGGAGCATGGCGATCGCGATCGAGACCGGGATCGCGAAGGTGAATGCCGCCATCGCCGCGCCGGCCAGGACGAAGGCCCTCAGGATCTCCTCGGTCGCATAGGCCGATGACGAGATGGCATCCGAGCTGAAGATGGCCAGCGCCTTCACCTTTGACAGGCGTTCGCCCGCCTCGGCTTCCGAGGCCAGCGGCCGGCCGAGCACGACCCCGCGGATCTTGTGCGCCAGCTTCGCGCCGGGGGTGGTCGGGATGCTGGCCGCTTCCTTGGCCGTCAATTGGCCAGGGCCCGTGTAGCGGAAATAGGGGGCGTGGGGGCGCTCCACGCGGACCCGCTTGTCGCCGGGCTTGCGACCCTGGAGTGAGCGGCGGCCGCCGATCACGGACAGGACCTCACGAGGCTCGAGACGGCGTCATACGCCGTATGCGAGTCGGTCGGCGAGCCGGCCCGGGAGGCCGGCGGTGCGGATCGCCGCCTGGACGGCCGCGATGTCGTAGGCCACGCGATGCCAGGTCACGGTCGCCGCCTCGGGGTCCAGGATCAGGTATGAGGATTCGGGATCGCCGTCCCGCGGCTGACCCACGCTGCCCGGGTTGATGAGGGCCCGTTGCCCGTCGAGCGCGAGGACGCCGTCCGAGCCTGGGCCCGACGCGGGTCCTGCGACCCGCAACTGCTCGTCCGGCCCGAGACAGAAGGCCACGGGCACGTGGGTGTGGCCATGCAGGCCGAAATCCGTCTCGAGGACGGCCAGGTTCTCGAGGGCGACGTCCGTGCTCGAGATGTACTCGCGGATCGGGTCGCGCGGGCTGCCGTGGACGAGGCTGATCCGGCCGATCGCGCGACGCTCGGGCAGGGCCGACAACCATGCGCGCGTGGTGCCATCGATCGTGTCGCGGGTCCATTCCGCGGCCGCGCGGGCCTCCGGGTTGAACCAGTCGATCTCGGGGCCGCCCAGCGCCGCGGCGTCATGATTGCCGCGCACACCGACGGCGCCGACCTCGATCAACCGCGCGACGACACCGTCCGGGTCAGGCCCGTAGCCAACGACGTCGCCCAGATGCCAGATCGCATCGACCGTACCGGCGTGCGCGAGGACCGCATCGAGTGCCACGAGATTGCTGTGGATGTCCGACAGGACGGCGACCCGCATCGCGGCAGAGCGTAGCAGCGTCAGGGGCGGCTCACCCGACGGCGAAAGTCACCACGGACCCCGACGGCGAGCCGCTGGATCGCGTGGGTAGGTACCGGGCACAACGCCCGTCCGTGTGGCGATCACCAGCCGGTGACCCGTGAGTCCCTCCACGGTCACCTCGCGCACTTCGAGCGTGCCACCACCGAGCGCGTCGATCGCTCGCTGGGCGGATGCGAGCTCAGCCTCGAGATCACCGCGCTTCCAGGCCACCAGCGAACCGCCGCGGTCCAGCAACGGGAAGGAGAGCTCGACGAGATCTGCGGTCGACGCCACGGCGCGGGCGGTGATGACGGACCATGACGCCCGGCGACGCGGGCCCGCTGCGAGCTCCTCCGCCCGCCCGGTGTGGACCGCCACGCGTTCGGCCAGTCCCGTGGCCTCCGCCACGGTGCGGAGGAAGCGAGCCTTCTTGGCGATCGGCTCGACCAGGGTGAACTCGGCGTCGCGTAGGGCCGCCGCGAGCGGCAGACCCGGATAGCCGCCTCCCGAGCCGAGGTCCAGGACCCGACCCGCGTCCCGGTCGTGCAGCCACGGCAAGGCCGAGAGGCTGTCCAGGACGTGGGCCGTCGCGACAGCCGCGGGGTCGCGGATGGCCGTGAGATTGATGTGCGGCGTCCACGCCAGCAGCAGGCGGACGTGGCCATCGATGACGGACCGGACGGCGGGATCCGCCAGGACCGACGCCAGCCAGGGATCGGCAGAACCGCCGACCAGCGCCCCCTCGTACGACGGCGGCAGCGGTGGAGTGTCCCGGACGCGCGTCGGGAGCGGCTCGCGCTCCAGGTCCACGGCACGCCCTCCTGTGGATCCACGTGCCATCGACCGCGCGGCGCCGCTCCCGACGTCGACTCATCTCGCACCGTGAGCGCTGGTTCGGTCTTCCGCCATCCATCCGGTTCGTGGCCGGGTCTCCCCGAGCCCCTCGTGGATCGCGTTACCCTCGCGTTCGCCCCAGTGCGGGATGGGACCGTACGGGTCGAGCAGGGCGCCCGTCAACGCGGTTATCCACGAACTCGGCCACGACGCTGCGGGATTCGTGGATAACTCAGGGTCAGCGACGCGCGAGGGAGGGAGATGGGTCGCCTCGGCCAGCATGTCCGAGGCGGTCGTCGGTCGGGCCCTCCGGTCCATCATCGGCCGCATCGCGCGGAATACGGCGACGATCCCCATCGGTCGCTGCTGCGCCCGCCTGCAGCAGGGCCAGTGTCCGAAGGCGCTCCGTCTCGAGGTCCAGGCACACACGGATGGTCTCGGCGATCACCGCCGTCGGGATCGTGCCGGCAGGCCCCGGCAGCACGAGCACGAAACTCGAACCCACGCCCCGCACGCTTGCAGCGTCGAGCTCGCCACCCATCGCCCGTGCGAGGTCGCGCGCGATCGGCAAGCCCAGACCGGTCCCGGTGATCGGCTCGTGATCGGACATCCGGTAGAAGCGCTCGAAGATCCGCTCGCGGTCGGCCGGGGCGATGCCCGGCCCTTCGTCCCGGACCGCGATCACCGCCACCGGTCCCTCGAACCATCCGGCCAGTTCAACGGCCCGGTCGCCCGCGAACTTGATCGCGTTGGCGGCGAGGTTCGTGACGATCTGTTCGACGCGCCGACGGTCGCCGGTCGCCGAGCGCAGCCGGGGCGGTGCGGTAACGAACAGCCGCACGCCTCGGTCGAGCGCGATCGGCAGCAGCCCGGCGGACACGGCGTTGAGGGCATCGGCGACGGAGAACGGCTCCTGTTCAAGCACGAGTGTCCCGGACTCGATCCGTGAGAGCTCCAGGAGATCGTCGACGAGCGCGCCCATCGAGCTGACGATCGTGCGCCCACGCTCCATGAACTCGCGCTCGACCTCGGGGTCGCCGACGCGACCGTCCAGGATGAGATCCAGATAACCCGACAGCCCGGTCAGGGGCGTGCGCAGCTCGTGCGCCACCGTCGAGACGAACTGCGCTCGCTGGCTTTCGACGGCGCGCATCCTCGCCAGATCGCGCTCAGTCGCGAGGGAATCGGTCACGAGCGTCAGGGCCACCGCGGCATGCCGGGCGAGCGCGGGCGGCAGGCGTTCCTCGAGTGCCGCCGCGTCGACGGTCTCGCGGAAGCTGAACCCGAGGGTCACCTCGCCGGCAGACGGGATCGTGAGACAGGCGTAGATAGGGTCGGTGTCCTCGCTGGGCTTGCGCGACTTCGCGGAGGACGGCCCAGGCGATCCGGCGTCCATCCCGCGAAAGACGACCGAGATCGGGGCGCGTTTCGCTGCCGCGCGCCGTGCGCGACTCCGGGGAGCCGCCGAATCGAGCCAGGTCGCCAATCCGATCGCGGCATCGTGATCGTTCGGGCCCGTGGCGGCGACGGCGACGCGGCGAGCCACGCCGTCGGCGACGACCGCGGCGCGTTCGGCCCTGACCGTCTGCGCCAGGAGGTCGAGCAGACCGGCCAGCCGCTGCTCCGGGGCATCGCCGGTCGCGAGAACGTCGAGGGCGCGCGCCAGCAGCGCACGCTCCTTGCGCGCGATCCGGTCCGCCTCGCGACGGAACTGTGCTCGGCGTTCGACGAATCGGGGCGGCGGGGGCACGGCGGGCGCGGCGACGGGCAGACGTGCCGGTTGACGGTCATCCATGAGGCATTGATGGTGCCCTGACTGGTGCATCCAGGCATCCCCCCGAACGGAGGCGGCGCGACGGGACGAAGGTACGGCCGCGCACGGTCAGCCCGGTCGAGCGCCGCCACTCCGAACCGGACGGCCGAGGGTCCGGCGGACGACATCGATGACCTCATCGACGTACTTGTCGGCCTCACCGCGCTCCGCCGCGGTCCGGACGCATCCCTGGACGTGGTCCTCGAGCACGAGGATCGACAAGGCGTCGACGGCGGCCCGCAGGGCAGCCGTCTGCTGGAGGATGTCGACGCAGTACTCCTCGCGTTCGATCATCCGCGCGATCCCGCGGACCTGCCCCTCCATGCGCGACAGCCGACGCATGAGCTGCGCGGTGTCCTTCGAGTAGCTGTGCCGGAAGTGGCTCGGATCGGGGGCGAGTGTGGAACGCCGGGCGGTGGTGGTGGCCATGTCCAGCATCATACTCCTGGGGGGTATCGGCTGCAATGCCCCGGACGGCAGCGTGCCAGCCGCCCGACACCGCACTCGGGTAGACTGACGGCCGATGGACCCCAGCACGCCGTTCGCCCACGCCAGCGAGGCGGAGATGGCCCGCATCCTCGATTTTTACGCGGTCCGCTGGGAGTACGAACCCCACACGTTCCCGATCCTGTGGAACCTCGAGGGAGCCGTCGTCGAGAGCTTCGCGCCCGACTTCTACCTCCCCGACCTGGACCTCTACCTCGAGATGACGACGCTCCGACAGCGCCTCGTGCGCAAGAAGAACCGCAAGCTGCGCCGGCTGCGCGAGCTGTATCCCGCGGTGAATATCAAGTTGTTCTACGCCCGCGACTTCCGGGCACTCATGCTCAAGTACGGCAAGATCGCGCTGTTCGACGGGCTCTCGGGCTCGTCCGGGCAGGTCGCGTTGCCACATGGGCCCGCCACGGCCGAGACGCTGCCGGCCCTCCCGCTGCCCGTCGCCATCGCCGCGCTCGTCGAGGCCGAATCGATCCCCGAGACGCTCCCGGCACCGTCCGCCCGACGGCAGCGCATCCGTCCCGCTTCGGCCGTCGGGGCCGATGAGGCGGCGGTCTGACGATGGCAGTGCGACCGGCGGACCTGCGCGACGACATCGGCCAGATCCTCCTCTCCGAGGAGCAGATCGCCGCGAAGGTGGCGGAGCTCGGGGCACGCATCAGCGCCGACTACGCGGGTCGCCCCGTGACCTTGGTATCGGTGCTCAAGGGCTCCCTGCCGTTCATGGCCGACCTTATGCGAGCGATCGACCTGCCGCTGCGGATCGACCTCATGGAAGTCAGCTCGTACGGTGGCAACTCCACCGAATCGTCGGGCCTCGTCCGGATCCTCAAGGACCTGTCCGCAAGCATCGAGCGCGAGGACGTCCTGATCGTCGAGGACATCATCGATACCGGCCTGACGCTGAACTATCTCGTGCGCTACCTGCGCGGCAAGAATCCAGCGTCGCTGCGGATCTGCACGTTGCTCGACAAGCCCGCCCGCCGTCTGGTCGAGATCCCGGTCGACTACATCGGGTTCGAGATCCCCGACCAGTTCGTCGTCGGCTACGGCCTCGACTACGGCGAGCTGTATCGCAACCTGCGCTTCGTTGGCGTCCTGAAGCCGGAGGTCTACGGGGCCGGCGGTCCGGAGGCGGACGCCGAGTGACGATGCACCGGCGGCCCCTGGGTGGGGGTCGAACGCTGGCGGCGATCGCCGGCGTCCTTATCGTCGTGGGCTCGATCCTGCCGTGGTGGCGGGTCGGGGGCGAGACGGGGATCCCGCCGCTATCGGGCAACGCCTTCGAGGGCAGCGGGATCATCGTGTTCCTCGTCGGCGTGGTCACGCTCGCGCTCGTCGCGCTCCCGTATGCGGTCGGCGACCGGCCGACCGGTATCGATCGGCCCGTCTCGTACGCGCTGCTGGCAGTCGTCGGCTGGCTGGGCCTCGGCTGGCGGGTCATCGACCTGGTCCTGAGCGGGGCCTTCCAGTTCACGGAACCCATCCAGGTGTTCACGAACGGGCCCGGCCTGTGGATCGCCGGCCTTGGCCTGGCCGTCCTGTCGCGGTCCGTCTATCGGATGACCAGGGAGCCCGCCTACCGCTGAGCGCTGGTCACGAAGGCGTTGATCGCGGCCGCCTGGCGACCGTTCGGCCCGACCTCGACATACCAGTGTTCGACGCCACCGCCGCCGAGCGCGACCTTCATCCGATAGATGCCGTCGGCCAGGCCATCCTCCGGCGCCTCGAGTGCTGCCACGCCGGGCCGCCCGCCGACCCCGATCTGGCTGCGCAGGGGGATCGGCCCGGGCAGCGGGTCCACCTGGGCCAGCTCGATCGCGGTCACCCGTTTCCCGCCCGGCAGGTTCACCCCGAGTGCGCTTGCCGGGCCGATGGGGACGGGCCAGCAGCCTGACTCGGGCCCACGGGCCTGCCAGATCTGCGCCACCCGGCAATCCCCGGCGGCGGGCGGTCGCGCCCAGCCCGTGAGGATCTCCCCGACCGTCCAAAGGTTGGCCGCCCCGGGCAGCCGGCGCAGGATGGACGGGCCGAAGGCGTCGATGGGCACGCGGTCCGCGTCGCCGGGTAGCCGCGCCACGTCATCCCCACCATCGCGATCGGCGCGAGCCGACAGCATCACCATCCGGATCGTCCCGACCGGTTCCACGAGCATGTCCAGGCGGTAGAGGCCAGGCTGCCAGCCCGCGACCTGGCCGGGGGCAGCGCCGGGCGCTCGCAGGCCGATGGCCCACGCTGGGGTGTCCGGCCATGGCGGGGCGAGACGGGCAAGGTCCAACCGCTCCGGACGCCCGACGTCGTCGAATCGCCAGAGCCGGATCGTATCAAGGGAGGCACCTGGCGGACCGCTGATGACGATGACGTCGAGGTCCTCGGCGGGCCCGATGTCAACGACCGGGCCACTGGCGATATCCGTCGGCTCGGCGAGCCCGACCGAGGGCAGCGCCGTGACCCGCGCCGTCGAGGTGCGGATCGACCAGTCAGCCTCGCGCGGCGGAGGCCCGAACGACTCCGGACGGTATGGGCGAAGAGCGACCCGCGGGCCGATGTCTGCGGCCGGTGAGGCGGTCGTCGGTGGCCTGTACGGGGAAGGGGTCGGGGCGGCCGGGGCCCGGGTGCTCCCCCACGGTTCGACCGCGAGCGCGACGACGACGACCACGAGCAGTCCGCCGATGGCGGCCCATCGGCCGTCGAACGGCGATCGAGGAGCCGGGACCCGAGTGAGTCCGGCCATCGCGCCTCCCGGTCAGTCCTCTCCGAGGTAGGCCTTACGGACAGCGGGGTCGGTGCGCAGCTTGTCGGCGGTGTCGGTGAGGACGACCTCGCCCGTCTGCAGGATGTATCCGCGTCGCGCGATGCCAAGCGCCATCAACGCATTCTGCTCCACGAGCAGCACCGTTGTCCCCTGCGCGTTGATGGTCCTGAGGATCTCGAAGATCTGCTCGACGAGGATCGGCGCAAGGCCCATCGACGGCTCGTCGAGGAGCAGCACCTTGGGAGCCGCCATCAGGGCCCGCCCGATGGCGAGCATCTGCTGCTCGCCGCCCGACAGCGTGCCGGCCTTCTGGAGCTTGCGCTCACTCAGCCGGGGGAACAGCTCGTAGACCCGCGCGTACTCGGCCGCGAGGGCCCCGCGGTCCTTCCGCGCGAACGCCCCCATCTCCAGGTTCTCCTGGATGTTCATCCGCGCGAACACCCGCCGGCCCTCGGGACTCTGACTGACTCCGAGCGCCACGATCTCGTGCGGTTTGCGGCTATCGATCCGCTCACCGCGCAGCCAGATCTCGCCCTGGCGCGGTCGAAGGAGGCCCGAGATCGTGCGCAGCGTCGTGGACTTGCCGGCGCCATTGGACCCGATCAGCGTGACGATCTCGCCCTCATCGACCGTGAAGCTGATGCCGCGCAACGCATGGATCGCGCCGTAATAGGTGTGGACGTCCTTGAGCTCGAGGAGGGCCGCCACGTCAGGCTCCCTCCGCCGCGCCGCGGCCCAGGTACGCCTCGACGACCCGGGGATTGGCGCGAACCTCGGCGGGGCTGCCTTCGGCCAGCACTTCGCCATAGTCGAGCACGGTGACCCGGTCGCTGATGCCCATGACGACACGCATGTCGTGCTCGATGAGCAGGACGGTCAGGCCGAGCTCCGAGCGGAGGCGGCGGATGAAGTCGGTCAGGTCACGCGTCTCGGACGCGTTCATGCCGGCGGTCGGCTCGTCGAGGAGCAGCAGCTTGGGGCTGGTCGCGAGGGCCCGTGCGATCTCGAGACGGCGCTGGTCGCCGTACGGCAGATTCCGCGCCCACGCGTGTGGCCGCTCGTCGAGCCCGACGAACTGGAGCAGCTCGTGCGCACGCGCGACGCTCGCCTCCTCTTCCACGTTGTTGCGAGGCGTGCGCAGGACCGCGTCCCACCAGCGGCTGCGCAGGTGGACGTGCTCGCCGACCAGCACGTTGTCGAGGGCGGACATCGTCCCGAACAGCCGGATGTTCTGGAACGTCCGCCCGATCCCGAGCTGGGTGACCTGATGTGGCTTGAGCGAGCGGACCTTGTTGCCCTTCGTGGTCACGATGTCTCGACCATCGAACGAGATCTCGCCGCTCGTGGGCACGTAGGCCCCGGTGATCATGTTGAAGAAGGTCGTCTTGCCGGCGCCGTTGGGCCCGATGAGCGAGACGATGCTGCCCCGCGGGATGTCGAAATCGACGGAATTGACGGCAACCAGGCCGCCGAACCGCTTCGTCACGTTCCGGGCGCGGACGAGGATCTGGTCGTCCGGCACCTGCCCGGTCAAGGGCGTGGATCCCTGCTCGTAGGTGACGCCCGTCGTCATCGTGGCGCCTCGTCGTCGGTGCCGTCGCCGGTGACTTCGCCGCGGCTTTCCGCGATGGTCTCGCCGACCGGCTCCTCGCCGGGCACCTCGGCAAGCTCGGGATCTTTCTCGCCACCAGGCTCGGTCGGATCGAGCTCGGGCACGAGGCCCTCATCCTCGATCAGCCCGATCGAGCCGATCGCCTGACCCGGTGGCGCCGTGTGCATCTCCGCGGCGCGCTGGCGACTCGGCAGGAAGCCTTCCGGCCGGAACCGCATCATCACGACGAGCGCGATCCCGAGCAGGAGGAAGCTGAAGGACGAGGGATTGATGTCGCTCAACTGCTCGAGCCCGGTCGCGCCGCCGACATCCGACAGGCGGTTGCCGACCCAGGCCAGCAGGGTCTTGTCGACGTACTGGACGACGACGGCACCCACGAGCACGCCCCAGATGTTCCCGATGCCGCCGAGGATGATCATGATCACGACCAGGATCGAGGTCGAGAACATGAAGAAGTCCGACG
>JARDZW010000073.1 GCA_029240655.1 Chloroflexota bacterium | reverse complement strand
GCGTCTCGGCTTCGGGAGTTCGCGGCGGGTCGGTCACGAACGCATCCTAGCCTCACGGACCGTCGCGTCGGCGTCTTGGCCCGTGGCGCCGCCTCCGGCCGGGCGCTAGACTCCCGATCGTGAGCCACCCAAGCCTCGGCCTTCCGCCGCGAGACCCGAATGCCGCGTGGGCGGACGTCGCCCGACGGATCCGCGAGGGCGGGCCGCAGCTGGCCGCGCGAGCCCTCGCGGTCGCGATCGAGCGGGACCCCACGCTGCGCGAGCGGTACGACGAGGTCGGGCTCCGACAGCGGCTCCGGGATGCCGAGCTCCTCGCCGAGCGGATCGCCGCGTCGGTCGCGGCGGACGACCCGTCGCCCGCTCGCGAATATGCCGACTGGACATCGCCGATGTACCGCCGCAAGCGCGTCCCGCTCGATGACCTGATCAACCTGTGTGAAGGCCTTCGCGCGGCCATCGGTGGTGCCGTGGCTCCCGGCATGGCGGCCGCAGCGGACCTGCCCATCGACGAGGCGATCGCGCAGTTCAAGTGGCATCGGCGCCTGGCGGGTGACGGGCGCAAGCGCAACGCGTTCCTCCAGTTCATCTACAAGGGCGGCTGAGCGCGTGACCATCAAGTGGGTCCAGCAGGACCCGCTCGTGATGAACGGCGAGCCCTTCTGCTACGGCTCCAGGCTGACCGTCCGTCAGCTGCTCGAGCTACGCTCGAACGGGTACGACCTGACGCGCATCCTGACCGACCACCCCGAGCTGCGGACCGTGGGCGTCGCCGCGGCGTTCACGTTCGCCGCGAACAACCGCGAGCGGTACGCCGACTTCTTCGAGGCGGACGGGTCCCTCGCCGGACCTGGCTATTCGGAGCAGGAGGCCGCGATCCTGCCGGCCCAGTACCGCCTGCCCGGGATCGTGATCAAGGCGGCCCGGGAGTCCGAGACCGCGACGAGCTGACCGGGCGCCATCGCACGGCCGCCCGCTGGTTCGTCTACCTCGCGTGCTCGCCGACCGTCCGTTCCTGGGCATCCTCATCGTCGCCGTGGTCGTGCTGGCCTGCGCAGAGCAGGCGCCAACGCCATCCGCCGAGCCGGCCCAGCCGACAGCGCCGGCCTCACCGTCGATGGAGGCTGCTCACGTCCTGAGCCCGGCCGAGGTCGCCCAGGCAATCGCGGTGCGCCGGGAATTCGGCCTGCGTGAGGACGAGGCCTGGGTGCGCGCCGTCGCGGCGAACCCGGCGGCCGTGATGGATTTCGGCGTGCCCCTGATGCCTTTCGAGCGTGACGAGATCATGCGTCGTCCAAACGGCGAGGAGGGGATCACCATCGCCCTGCAGGATTACCTCGGGGAGCACGCCGACGTCTCGGGAGGCCTCTACATCGACCAGGCGCGTGGCGGAATCGTCACGATCCTCGTGACGGACGATCCAGCGCCACACCAGGCTGCCCTCGCGGAGCTCATCGGCGCCGATGCGCCGGTGGCGGTCCGCCAGGTGCGCTGGACCGAATCCCAACTCAGGGACCTCCAGGAACGGATCGGCGCGGACCAGGCGTTCCTCGCGTCCCTGCCCGCACAGATGAAGAGTTCGGGCGTCCTCATCGTCGACAACGTCGTCGAGCTGTCGATCTCGAGCGCGGTTCCCGACGCGGGCGAGCGGATCGCTGCCCATTTCGGCGCCAACAACGGCATGCTCCGCGTGGATTCCGACGGGACCGGGATCCTCCTGCAACCGAGTGGCCGGATCCTCGGCCGGGTGATCGCCCCGCCCGGGACGGACATGACCAGGCTGTCGCCGCAGTACGAGGCCGACGTCGATATCGGCGGGCGTGACTCGATCGGCATCGGGGTCGCGCCGGACGGCACGTTCGTCATCGACGACCTGCCGCCGGCCACCTACACCGTCACGATCCTGGAGTTGGGCGATGTCGAGAACATCGAAGTCGGGCGGGGCACCGTCGTCGTGCCGCCAGGCGCCGCGGTGGCGCTGGAGATCCCGCTGCGGCGGCCGTGACCAGATCGCGCGCCGGCCAACGGGGTCTCCACGTGGGCGTACGAACGGGTGCGCAAGGCCCTGAACGGGCTCGGTGGTACGCTCTTGGCACGCACATCCCGGAGAATCGACCCACATGACCGATACGACCACCTCGGACACCACCGACGCTCCCGCCACGGCGGCCGCGCCCGGTGACGCCCCCGCCACCGAAACCCCGGCCTTCGATCCCGAACGGCGCGCGACGGAGCTCGCCATCCTCGACGCCCTGCGCGCGGTCGTCGACCCAGAGATCGGGATGAACGTGGTCGAGCTCGCGCTCATCAAGCAGATCCTGCTGGGCCCCGATTCGACCGAGATCAAGATGATCCTCACGACACCGTTCTGCCCGTACGCGGGCTCCATGATCGCGCAGGTCAAGGAGCAGGCCGAGTCGGTCGTGGAACACGATGTCAAGGTCACGTTGCTGGCTGAGCGCTGGGATCCGCGCGACGCCGGCCTGATGTGGTGAGCCGTCCCTGATACCTTCGAGGAGCACCCAGACCGATGAGTGACCAGCGCGTCTCCAACCCGTACGCCACCCCGGACAGCGTGTCCGGGACGGCGGCCTCCCCTACGGCCCTCGGCGTCAAGCCCGATGCCCGACTCGCCCAGGCGTTCCTGACGCAGGCGTTCGTGTGGATGTTCGTGGGGCTGATCGTGAGTGCCGGCGTGGCGTTCATCGTCCAGTCGAATGCCAGGCTGGTCGGGTTCGCCGCCGAGAACTTCTTTCTCCTGATGATCGCGCAGCTCGCGCTCGTGATCGCGATCAGCTGGGGGATCAATCGGATCAGCGCGACCGTCGCGCTGGGCCTGTTCTTCGTCTACGCCGCGAGCCTCGGCCTGACCATCGGGCTGATCGTGGCCGGCTACACCCAGGCCTCGGTGGTGACGGCGTTCCTGTCCGCATCGGCGATGTTCGGTGCGGCAGCGATCTACGGCCACGTGACCAAGCGTTCCCTGGCAGGGCTCCGCGGCATCCTGTTCATGGGCGTCATCGGCATCCTGGTCGCGTCCGTCCTGAACATCTTCCTGGCGAGCGACGGACTGAGCTGGTTGATCTCGATCGTCGGGGTCGTGATCTTCACGGCCCTCACCGCCTACGACGTCCAGCGCATCCAGAACGGCGAGCTCGCGATCCAGACGGGCTCGATGGAGAAGGCGGCCGTCATCGGCGCGCTTACGCTCTACCTGGATTTCGTGAACCTGTTCCTGTTCATGCTGCGGCTGTTCGGCGGCCGCGACTAGTTCCAGCTGCCCGGGGGCGACGCGCCGTTCAGACCGCGCGGCGAAGCGCGGAGGCCCGGATCGTCGGAGCGCGCAGCAGGCGCGCGGTCTTGGCGGCTGGTACGGGGCGGCTGAACAGATAGCCCTGGCCCAGGTCGCAACCCAACGCGAGCAGGCGCTCGGCCTGCCGTTCCGTCTCGATGCCCTCCGCGACGACGCCGATGCCGAGGCCGTGGGCGAGCGCCACGACCGCCTGGACGATCGAGCGGTCCGCCTTCTCCTCGATGCCGGCGACGAAGGAGCGGTCGATCTTGATCGTGTCGAGCGGCAGGTGCTTGAGGTAGGACAGTGAGGAATAGCCCGTCCCGAAATCGTCGAGGACGAGTCGGACGCCCTGTGCACGCAGCCGGCGGAGCGTCCGGATCCCCGTCTCCGATTGGTCCATCAGCACGCTTTCGGTGATCTCGAGGTCAAGCGAACCGGCGTCCAGGCCGGTCTCCGCGAGCACATTTGCGACGTCACCGACGAGGTCGGCCTGCATGAACTGGCGCGCCGAGAGGTTGACCGACACGAAGAGCGGCCGATCATCCCGATCGGACCGCGTCGCCCGCCACGTGGCGGCCTGGCGGCAAGCGGTCTCGAGGACCCATCGCCCGAGCGGGACGATCAGGCCCGTCTCTTCGGCGAGCGGGATGAACGCCAGCGGAGGCACCAGGCCACGCGTCGGGTGCTGCCAGCGGACGAGCGCCTCGAAACCGACGATCTCGGTGCTCGCGAGCGTCACGATCGGCTGGTAGTGGACGCGTAGCTCGCCCCGCTCGAGCGCCAAGCGAAGGTCGCTCTCGAGCTCGACCCGCTCGAGGGTCTGGGTGCTCATGGAGGGCTCGAAGAACGCGTGCCGCTGCGTGGTGCTGCTCTTCGCGCGGACCATGGCGATCTCCGCTTCACGGAGCAGCTCATCTGGTGTCGCTCGCCCGGGCTTCGCCAGCGCGATGCCCATCGAAGCGCTGACGAACCACTCGCGGTCGTTGAGCGGGAACGGGACACGTAGCTCGGCGATGATCCGGTCGACGATGCTCCGTGCCTCCTCGGCGTCGGCGACCGGGTCGAAGATGATCCCGAATTCGTCGCCGCCGACGCGCGCGACGGTGTCGCCCGGTCGCACTCCACGTACGAGCCGCTGCCCGACGGCGACGAGCAGCCGGTCGCCCATGAGGTGGCCGAGGCTCTCGTTGATGACCTTGAACCGGTCGAGACCGAGCAGGACCACCGCGATGGACCCGGTTTCCCCCGCCTGACTGCCGGCGAGGGCGTGCGCGATGCGGTCGGTCAGGAGCTCGCGATTGGGAAGGCCCGTCGTCGGGTCGTAGAGCGCCCCTCGCTGGGCGACATCGATGAGCCGGGCGTTGTCGAGGGCGATCGAGGCGAGCTTGCCGAAGCTCGTCAGCGCCGCGATGTCCCGGTCGCCCCAGCGCCGCTCGCTCGTGCCCGATCCGAGGCCGAGCACGCCAACGACCCGGTTGCCCGACGTGAGCGGGACGCCGACGACCGAACCGAAGATGCCCGACGGCAACGTGGGCGAGCGGCCCTCCCACGTGTCGTAATCGTCGATCGCAAGTGGGCGTCCGGTCGTGACGACGCGGCCTGCCAACCCCTCGTTGCTGCCCATCCGGAGGCCGCGATAGCCGTCGAAGAGACCGGTCCCCACCCGAACCTCGACCTCGTCCCCGTCCGGATCACGCAGGTACAGGAACCCGTGCGGCGTCCCGAGGAGGGCGATCGCGCGACCCACGATCACGTCGAGCAAGCGGTCTGGATCGTGATGATCGAGGAGCGCGAGTGCGGTCTCGTCGAGGGCGCGCAGGTAGGGGTCGGCGAGGGCCCCGTCCGTGGCCCGCCCGTCGATGGGCTTGACCTGGTAGAGGGCTCGGTCCGCGACTGCGACGAGCTCGTCCTTGGTCCCGCCGTCGTCCGGGAAGCAGGCGAGACCGGCGCTGATCGTCACGATCGGACGTGAGGCCGCGTCCAGCCCGGCGGTGGCCGCGGCGCGCGAGCGCACGACGCCGCGGATCCGTTCGGCGACCTCGTGCGCCACGAGCCGGTCGGCGCCAGCGAGGATGGCCGCGAATTCATCCCCGCCGTATCGATAGAGGCGATCGCCGTCACGCGTGGCGGTTGCCATGGATCGTGCGATGTCCACGAGCAAGGCGTCTCCCGCGGGGTGGCCCAGCGCGTCGTTGAAGCTCTTGAAGTCGTCGAGATCGAGCATGAGCACCGCAAACGGCGCGCCCTTCTCGACCGCCTCTCCGAGCTCGCGCTGGAACGAGCCGTGGTTGCGCAGCCCCGTCAGGGCATCCTGCTCCGCCCGGACGCGGACCGCGCCGTGGGCCTCGGCGTTCTGCATCGCGATCGAGGCCTGGCCAGCGAAGAGTTTCGTCAGCTCGTACTCGTTCAGGTTGAAGTGAGCCTCCTCCTTGCCCATCCGGCCGATGTTCAGCGTGCCGATGGTCTCGCCGTTGACCATCAGCGGGACGATGATCATGGCCTCCGGCTCGTTCGGGGTCCCGGGGATCTGGATCGAGCGTGGATCCGCCAGCGCATCGTTAGCCAGGACCGCCTCGCCGTGGTCGATGACCCAACCGGTGATGCCCGGGCCCAACGGGCTCTCGTACGCAAGGATCTCGTCCGCGAAGCGATCGCGGGTGATGACGGCGCGGCGGACCCCGGCCGCCCGATCGACGCGATAGACCGTGAGCGTGTCGTACGGGACGATCGCCTTGAGGGAATCGGCGATGAGGTCCAGGACGCCCGCAGGATCCAGCGTGGAGAGCAGCCGCTCATTGACATCGAGCAGGCGCCGCTGGCCATCGAGCTGGTGCTCCAGCTCCACCTGCTGGCGATGCAGCCGATCCACGTTCCCGGCGTTCACGAGCGCCTGCACCGCCGACGCGGCGAAGATCGCCAAGGTCACCTCGTCGTCGAGCTCGAAGCGGTCGCGGCCGATCGCCGTCACGACGATCAGTCCCTCGACGACGTCCTGCTGGAGCATCGGCACGATCAGAAGCGATTCCGGCTCGTCGGTGGTCCCGACGACCCACCCGCGCGGGTCCCGCGCGGCGTCGCCGAGCCGGACCGGGCGACCGTGCTCGGCCACCCAGCCCGTGAGGCCCTTGCCGATCGGAACGCGCAGGCTGTCGAGCGCCGGCCTCGTGGTCCCGAGGAACGTCCCCTCGAACGCGAGTGGCTCGCACATCCCGGTCTCGTGATCGACGCGATAGACGCGGATCGTGTCGTGGTCGGAGAGTCGCTTGGCTTCCGCGACGATCGCCCACGCGATCGCCTCCTGATCGCGCAGCTGGCTGAGCCTGCCGGTGAGCTCCGCGATCGAGGTGAGCCGGTCCGCGAGAGTCCGGCGCGAATCGGCGAGGCGAGCGCTGCCGATCGCCGTCGCCATCTGATCGCCGAAGGCGCGGGCCAGCGCCCGCTCGTCGGGCGTCCACGCGTAGGCCTCGCGGTGATACAGCACGAGCAGGCCGAGGGGCTCGTCGCCGAACACGAGCGGCACGAAACACACGCTCCGGACGCCGATCGAGCGGTAGACCGCCCGCAGCTCGGGGGTGGTGGCCCGCATGGCGCGGTCGAGCACGCGGACGCGGCGGCGGCGGATCGCGTCCATCCCGGTCGTCGGGGCGTCCGGTGGCAGGGCGCTGATCGCTTCGATGATCTCGGGCGACAGGCCCCGGTGGGCACCGAGCGAAAGCGGCCTCGCGGCGGATTGGTCGTACAGCCAGAGGCCGGCCCGGTCGACGCCGAAGAGCCGGAAGGCTTCATCGATCACGTCCTCGAACAGGCCGGTGACGTCGCGCCGTCCGCTGACCTTGGCCGCGATCCGGCTGAGCGCATCGGCCGTCGTCGGGCTCCCAGGATCGGTCGCCCGGGTATGCGGGACGTCGCGTCGGGACCCGTGGGGGCGGGTCTTCGAGACGCGTCGTTCCTGAGTGAGGACCATCGGCGGCGAACAGCCTCCATCTGGGATCCGGGCACGGCTTGGCCACCCGCTGGTGCGGGAGGTCACTGGAACGGTACGGTCTGGTGCCCTTACGAACGATGGCCCATCGGTACCACCGGGGTCCGGCGGCGGTTCTGGACGAAGCCGTCAACGCCCCGTCGAACGTAGGTCGTCCACGGAGGGGATCACGACATCCGCCGCGGCCAGATCGGCCGCCGTGCCGACGCCGGTCAGGACGGCAACGACGAGACCGGCGCCCGCCGCGCGAGCCATGGCGAGGTCGGCCGGGGAGTCGCCGACGACCGCGACGCGCGGTGGCTCGGTCTGCAGCGCCTGGCAGATCGCGAAGACCGGGTCGGGCTCGGGCTTCATCGGGAACCCGTCATCGCCACAGACCATCGCTTCGACCGCATCGCGCGCGCCCAGGGCTCGAAGCGTCGCGTCGGTCGGGGCGCGGTCATCGGTGGTCACGACGGCGATCCGTCGGCCGCCGTCGCGCAACTGCCCAAAGAGCGCGGGGAGATCGGTCAGGGGCACGGCCAGGGCTACCGGGTCCGGGACGAACCACGCCGCCTCGGTCGCCCGCCGCGCCGCGGCCACACTGGGACACCAGCGCCGCAGGACCGCGGCCACGACCCCCTCGATCTCAGCCATCGTCGCGGCAGCCAGCGGCCCGCCCGCGGCCACCCGACCGGTCGACGGATCGAAGCCGATCGCCGCGAACACGTCCGGCGCGACCGGGCGTCGCGCGGCGGCCTCCAGTCGTGTCCCGAGCTCGCGCGCCCAGCCACCCCACATCGCGTGGAAGTCGATGAGCGTGCCGTCCTTGTCGAAGATCACGAGATCGATCCCGGCGAGGTCCACCGGGGAGCCGCCCGTGCCTACAGCATCGCCTCCGCGGCCGCCAGGGCGTCGGTCCGGTCCGGGACGACGTCTCGCCCGAGGACCAGGCAGGCCTCCGGCGGGAACCCGAGCACGATCGGCGATCCGGCTGCGGGGACGGCGAGGTTGGGGTTGTTGAACGTGTCGACGAAGACGGGGATGGCGTCCGGCCCGACGGTCGTGCGCACGCGCACGACCGAGCCAAGGAACGCGATGTCCGCGACCGTCCCCGGCAGGCGGTTGCTGCCGCTCATGCCTTTCATCGGGCTGACGGCCACGACATTCGAGCCATCCGGGCTGGTGAGCGCGATCATCTCGGGGCGGAGCGCGATCGTGACCGCGGACCCGGCGGAGCCGGCCAGCTTGGAGGTCGTCCGGATCTCGTGGCCGGCCAGCGACAGGCGGCCCGCGGACGCATCCACGATCGTCGCATCCATCGCGTTGAGGGTGCCCACGAAGGACGCGACGAACGAGGTGGCCGGGAAGTTGTAGATCTCGAACGGGGTGCCGATCTGCTCGATCCGGCCTTCGCTCATGACCACGATCCGGTCGGACAACTCCAGCGCCTCCTCCTGGTCGTGGGTCACGTACACCGTCGTGATGCCCAGCTGGCGCTGGATCTGCCGGATCTCGTGGCGGAGCGCGACGCGGATCTTGGCGTCGAGCGCTGAGAGCGGCTCGTCGAGCAGCAGGACGGTCGGCTCGATGGCCAGGGCTCGGGCCAGGGCCACTCGCTGCTGCTGCCCGCCCGACAGCTGCCACGGGAAGCGGTCGCCGCGACCTTCGAGGTGGATGAGCTCGAGCAGCTCAGCCACGCGTCGATCGACGTCCGCCTTTGGCCGCTTTCGGATCTTGAGCCCGAATCCGATGTTGCTCGCGACGTTCATGTTCGGGAACAGCGCGTAGGACTGGAAGACCATGCCGACGTTGCGCTGGTTCGGGGCCTGGTGGGTGACATCCTTTCCGTCGATGGCGATGCTGCCCGCGGTCGGGCGTTCGAAGCCCGCGATCATGCGCAGCGTCGTCGTCTTGCCGCAGCCCGACGGGCCAAGGAATGAGACGAACTCACCACGTTCCGCAGCTAGGTCGAAGTCCTGGACGGCGGCCACGTCACCGAACCGCTTCTGGATGCCGCTGAGTTCGAGGAAGGCCATGGGTCTCGTCGTCTCCCTTACCGAGCGCCGGTGATCGTGACTCGGCTGCGCGAACCGCGCCCGAGCAACGCGATGAAGCCCATGGCGATCCACGTCAGCCCGAAGCTGACGAGGGCGACCGCGGACTGCTGGTACGGGGCGATGTCTCCCAATTGCGACAGGTAGACCGAGAAGACCTTGCGGGCCAGGAAGGTCGCGATCGTGAATTCACCTACGACGATGGCGAGGGTCAGGAACGCTCCGCTCAGCAGCGCGACCCGCAGGTTCGGCAGGATGACCTGGATGAGGATCCTGAGCCAGCCTGAACCGAGACTCTGGGCGGCCTCGGTGAGGCTCTGGATGTCCATGGCCCGCAGGCCCGTGTCGATCGCCCGGTACATGTACGGGAACGACAGCACGACGTAACCGAAGACGAGGAGCGCCGTGCTCCCGATGTCGGTGTGGGTGAACGGCAACGGCGGGCGGCTGAACGTGCTGATGAGGCCGAACACGAGGACGATGGGTGGGATGACGAACGGCAGGAGGGTGACGAACTCGACGTACGGTCGAGCGCGCGGCAGGCGGAGGCGCACCCAGAACGCGGTCGGGACCAGCAGGGAGATGCTGATGATGATGGTGATGAACCCGACGACGAAGGAGTAGCCCAGGCTCGCGAAGAACTTCGGGTCCTCGAGGATGGCCGTATACGCCGACGAGGGCGGCACCGCCCGGAGCGAGAAGGCGAATGTCCCGATCAGCGGCAGGAAGAAGTAGGTGATGCCCAGGATGAAGATTGCCCACCACGCGAATCGCAACGGGGACTTGCGCTCCCGCTGGACGGGCGGGTCGAGCGACTCGCCCTGCATCGCCTCGATGCCCTGACCGAGCCTGTTGGTCCCACTGCCCGTCATCGGAGCCAGCGCTCCGAACGGCGCTGCAGGAACTGATAGGCGAGGAGCGTGATGCCGAGGATGGCGACCATCCCCATCGCCAGTGCGTACCCGGCGCCCTTGTTGTGGAGGACGTCACCGGTCAGCTGGTTGCCGATGAGGATCGTCACGAGGTTGATGAAGCCACCGGTCAGCTGGTAGGCCGTCGCCTGGGCGCCGAACGCGTTGCCGAACAGCAGGATCATCGAGCCGAGCAGCGACGGCATGAGGATCGGCAACGCGATATAGCGCCAGAACTGGAAGGTGGTGGCCCCCATGTTCTCCGATGCCTCGCGCCACTCGCGCTTCAGGCCATCGATGGCCGGGGCGATGATGAGGATCATCAGCGGCAGCTGGAAGTACAGGTAGACGATCTCGAGGCCGATCTTCGAATAGATCGTGAACCCGCCGTCGTACGGGTTGATGCCGAGGCCTGCGAGGAAGGCCGTTACGAGCCCGGTCCGCCCGATCGTGAAGACGAACGCGAGGGCGAGCGGGATGCCGGCGAAATTCGATGCGACGCCCGAGAACGTCATGAGCGGACCGCGCAGCCGTCGCGGACCGCCAGAGATCACGGCGTACGCCATGAGGAACCCGAAGATGCCGCCGACCAACGCCGTAACGAGGCTGATCTCGATGCTGGTCAGGTACGCGTTGAGCTGGAGACCCTCGGTCAGCCGGGCGTAGTTCTGGAGCGTGACGTCGCCGGTCGTTGAATCCACGAAGCTTCCGACGATGAGGTACGCCGTCGGGATCAACAGGAACAGGGTCGAGAAGACGAGGAACGGGACCAGGCCGAGCCAGGTCAGGGAGAAGCGTCGCCCAGGGCGCGCCGGTGGCGCGCCCTGGGCATTCCGCGCGAACGCGGTTTCAGTCACCGCTCGAGGCGGATCTGATGCGGTCCGTCGAGGACGGGCCTACTGGACCGTGACGCCGACCGTGGTCGGCCACCCGGCGGTGATGGCGGTGGTCGCTGCTTCGATCTGGTCGAGGGTCGGCAGGACGGCACCGGTGGAGTCGGGCAGCTTCGCCGCCAGATCGGCCGGAATAACGTCCCGCGCGACGAGATCGTCGTAGCGGATCGGGTTGCAGTAGCCCTTCAGCCAGATGAGCTGGCCTTCATCGGAGTAGAGGTGCTCCATCCACAGCTTCGCGGCGTTCGGATGGGGGGCGTACTTGCTGATGGCCTGCACGTACATGCCACCGAATCGACCGGAAGTCGGCACGGCGACCTCGACCGGCGGATTGCCGGCCAGGGTGTCCTTGTCGGCGAGGCCGTTGTAGGTCCACGTGATGCGGATCGGGGTCTCACCGGACGCGACGGTGGAGGCCCCGGCGATGACCGGGACGAAGTTGCCCGCGTCGTTCAACTGCTTGAAGAAGTCGAGGCCCGGCTGGACGTCGTCGAGGGACCCGCCGTTCGCGAGCGAGGCGGCCCAGACGCCGGAGATGGCCTGGTTGCTCTGCGTCGGATCGCCGGACAGGGCGACCTGGCCCTTGTACTCGGGCTTGAGCAGGTCGGCCCAGTCCTTCGGGACGTTCTTCACGACGGCGGTGTTCGTCTCGAACGCCAGGACACCGTAGTAATCGCCGTACCAGTGGCCATCCGCGTCCTTCGCGGTCTCGGGGATCGTGTCCCAGGTGGCGACCTTGTACGGCTGCAGCAGCCCGTCGGTCTGCGCCTGCGGGGCGAGGCCGAGCCCGATGTCGATCACGTCGGGGGCCTGCGGACCCGGGTTGTCCTTGTTGGCCACGATGGCTTCGATCTCTTCGGCCGAGCTGCCATCGGGATTGAGCTCGTTGATCGGGATGTTGTACTTCGCGGTGAAGCTGGACAGCATCTCGCCGTAGTTGCACCAGGTGTGCGGCAGGGCGATGGTCGTGAGACCGCCCTCGGCCTGGGCCGCCGCGATGAGCTCAGCGGATGGGCCGGAGCCCGCGGACGCCGCGGGCGAGCCGCCGGCCGATGGCGCGGCGGAGCCGGGGGGTGCCGCCGACGCGGCCGACGGTGCGGTCGAGGCGGCAGGGGTGGTGCAGGCGGCGAACAGGATCGCCGACGCTGCGAGCAGACCCGACCATCGGATCAGGGTGTGTTTCTTCGACAAGGGATTCTCCTCCAGTAGCGCAATGGACTCAGAGTTCGTTGCCGGCCGGGTCCTCCTCGACCCCACCAACCCCCGACGGACGGCCGGGCTGGCCTGTGTATCGGTGTCCGGTGCATTCCACTCCGCGGACCCGCTGCCGTCAAGACGATGTGATGAGTTCGTTAACGGCGCGGGTCCCAGACGGTATCCCGTTGCGACCCCGCGGACTGGTCAACCGCGCAGGCGGGTCATCTCCGGGTCGAACATCGGATCGGTGGCAACGGTCGCCGCAACCGCCTCGCCGAAGTAGCGGATCGTCACGGGCTCTCCTGCGCGGGCGGCTTCTCTCGGGAGCCAGGCGTAGGCGATGGGCGCGTCGATCGAATACCCATAGGCGGCGCTGGTGACATAGCCGGCCGGGTGGCCGTCCACCTCGACCGGCTCCTTGCCCATCACGACCGCCGCTCGGTCGGCGATGGTCAGTGGCACCAGTCGCCTGGCGGCGCTTGCCTCGCTCCGCCCTTCCAGCGCGTCCCTTCCCACGAACTCGCCCTTGTCCAAGCGGACCGCGAACGCGAGCCCGGCCTCGTAGGGATCGTGCTCGGTCGTCATGTCCGCGCCCCAGGAGCGATAGCCTTTCTCCAGGCGCAGGCTGTTAAAGGCGCTCCGGCCGGCGGCGATCAGGCCATGTTGCTGGCCCGCGGCCCACAGCGTGTCCCACAGCTTCGTTCCCATGTCCGCCGTGGTGTACAGCTCCCAGCCCAGCTCACCGACATAGGACAGGCGGAGCGCCGTGACCGGCACATTCCCGACCCACAGCTCACGGCCCTGGAAGTAGCGGAACGCCTCATTGGTCACGTCGCTGTCAGTCAGTGAAGCGAGGATGTCGCGAGCCCGCGGCCCCCAAAGCCCGATGCAGCAGGTGCCCGACGTGGTGTCACGCACCGACACGCTGCCGTCCTGCGGTGCGAGACGCCGGAGCCGGTCGAAGTCGAGATTCCCATTGGCCCCGATCTGGAACCGGTCGGCACCGAGCCGCGCGATCGTCAGGTCGCTGCGGATCCCGCCGCGATCGTCGAGCATGAGCGAGTACACGACCGTTCCGACCGCCCGGTCCAGGCGATTGGTCGTGAGCCTGTCGAGGAACGCGAGCGCGCCCGGCCCGGTCACCTCCAGGCGCTTGAGCGAGGTCATGTCGTAGAGGCCGGCCGTCTCGCGCGTGGCGAGTGCCTCCGCTCCGGCGATGGGGTGCCAGTAGCGTTCGGCCCACGCGTTGCGACGCGGGATGTCGTAGCGACCGAGCAGCCCCTCGTTCACGCCGTACCAGTGCGGCCGCTCCCAGCCATTGCCCTCGAGGAAGAACGCACCGAGCTCCTGCTCGCGCTCGTAG
>JARDZW010000188.1 GCA_029240655.1 Chloroflexota bacterium | reverse complement strand
TTCCAGCCCGTCATGGTCGAGGAGCCCACGCTCGAGCAGACCATCGACATCCTGATGGGCATCCGCGAGCGCTACGAGCAGCACCACAAGGTCACGATCACGGATGAGGCGGTCAAGTCCGCCGCGGACCTGTCGATCCGCTACATCACCGATCGCCACCTGCCGGACAAGGCCATCGACCTGATCGATGAGGCCGCGTCGCGCGTGCGCCTGCGCCACGCGTCCGCTCCCCCCGCCCTGCGCGAGGCTCAGAAGGACCTCGACCGGGTGACCAAGGAGAAGGACGCGGCGATCAACAACCAGGAATACGAAGAGGCGGCCACGCTGCGCGAGACCGAGGCCACGGCCAAGGAAAAGGTCGACGAGCTCCGAGCCGAATGGCAGACCCAGGTATCCGGCGACCAGCCGACCGTCGGGGAAGAGGAGATCGCCCAGGTCGTCGCGATGTGGACAGGCATCCCGGTCACGCGCATCGCCCAGGAGGAGTCCGAGCGGCTGCTCCACATGGAAGACGCCCTCCACAACCGGGTCATCGGGCAGCAGGAAGCCATCGAGATCGTCTCGAAGGCCGTCCGTCGCGCCCGGGCCGGCCTCAAGGACCCGAAGCGCCCGATCGGCTCGTTCATCTTCCTCGGGCCCACCGGCGTCGGGAAGACGGAGCTGGCGAAGGCCCTGGCCGAGTTCATGTTCGGCAGCGAGGACGCGCTCATCAAGATCGACATGAGCGAGTTCATGGAGCGCCACAACGTCAGCCGGCTCGTCGGGGCGCCTCCCGGCTACGTCGGGTTCGACGAGGGCGGCCAGCTCACCGAGGCCGTTCGCCGCAAGAGCTACGCGGTCGTCCTGCTCGACGAGGTCGAGAAGGCCCACCCGGAGGTGTTCAACATCCTCCTCCAGATCCTCGAGGACGGGCACCTGTCCGACGCGAAGGGTCGCCGAGTCGACTTCCGCAACTGCATCATCATCATGACCTCGAACCTGGGCGCGAAGCAGCTCCAGACCAACTCCAGCCTGGGCTTCCGCGTCCAGGGCACGACCGACGAGTCGCGTGCAGAGAGCTCCTACGAGCTCATGAAGGAGAAGGTCGCGACCGAGCTGAAGAACGCGTTCCGGCCCGAGTTCCTCAACCGGATCGACTCGACCGTCGTCTTCCGCTCGCTGACCGTCGAGGAGATCGCCCAGATCGTCGACTTGATGCTGGAGCGCGTCCGAGACCAGCTCAAGGCCCAGCAGATGTCGCTCGTGGTGACGGACGCGGCCAAGGAGCACGTCATCAAGCTCGGGTACGACGTGGCCTACGGCGCCCGCCCGTTGCGCCGCGTCATCCAGAACATGATCGAAGACGTGCTTGCCGAGCACCTCCTGCTCGGGCGATACGAGCCCGGCACGACGATCGTGGTCGACAAGGATCCCGAGGCCGGCCTCGACATCCACGCCGAAGAGGCTCGTACGCCGGTCGAGGCGCACTAGCCGTCCGTGGCGCGGCCGACGAGCCGCTTCGTCTGCCAGGGTTGCGGCGAAGCCTTCCTGCGCTGGGAGGGCCAGTGTCGCGCCTGCGGAGCCTGGAACAGCCTGGTCGAGACAGTCGTCCGCGATACCGCGCGCGTCAGTCGCGGCCTGCGCGTCGCGTCTGACGGCACGTCGCCGGTCGCCCTGACCGACATCGGGGATTCCGACGTCCCGCGCCTGGCCACCGGCATCGCCGAGCTGGATCGCGTCCTGGGTGGCGGCCTCGTGCCGGGGTCCCTCGTCCTGGTCGGCGGCGAGCCTGGGATCGGCAAGTCCACACTCCTGCTGCAGGCCGCCGCGGGCCTGGGCCGTCCGGTTCTCTATGCAACGGGAGAGGAGTCCGCCGCGCAGGTGCGGATCCGCGCTGGGCGGCTCGGGTTGCTCGGCGTCCCGGCCGGGACGGCGATCGAGGTCCTCGCCGAGCACGATATCGGGCGGATCGTGGACGTCGGGCGCTCGATGCGGCCCGCGCTGGTCGTCGTGGACTCGATCCAGACGGCCACGGTCGACGAGCTCGATGGGGCCGCCGGCAGCGTCGGCCAGGTCCGCGAGGCCACGCTGCGGCTGATGGAGTTCGCCAAGGGCGAGTCGATCGCGGTCGTGCTGGTCGGCCACGTCACGAAGGACGGCTCGATCGCCGGCCCCAAGACCATGGAGCACCTCGTGGATGCCGTGGTCTCCCTCGAAGGCGAGCGATACGCGGCGCTCCGGTTGGTGCGCGCTTCGAAGAACCGGTTCGGGTCCACCGACGAAGTCGGCGTATTCGAGATGGCCGGGGATGGCCTCGTCGAGGTCTCCGACCCCGCCCGCGCGTTCCTCGCGGATCACGCCGAACCCGCCGCGGGCAGCGTCATCGCCCCGACGATGGAGGGGAGTCGACCGCTGCTCGTCGAGGTCCAGGCCCTCGTGGCGCCGGCCGGGTACGGGACGCCGGCGCGGAAGGGGAGTGGCATCGACCCCAACCGCCTGGGCCTGCTGGTGGCCGTGCTCGCGCGCCGGGCCGGCGTGGCGCTCGGGTCGTACGACGTGTACGCGAACCTGGCGGGCGGGCTGAGCGTCGGGGAGCCAGCGCTCGACCTGCCGTTGGCACTCGCCCTGGCGTCGTCGCTGCGGGACCGGCCGTTGCCGGCGAAGAGTGTCGCGATCGGTGAGGTCGGCCTGCTCGGGGAGCTTCGGTCGGTCGCCGGCGTCGAACGACGGCTGCGCGAAGCGGCGCGCCTTGGCTTCGAGATGGCGATCGTGCCTCGGCCGAACCGCGGTGCCGGCCCGATCGAGGCCAACGGATTGCAGATCGTCGAGGTCGCGACCCTGCGCGACGCCGTCGAGGCCGCACTGACAGGGGAAACCGGGCGTCATGGCGACGCTGTCCCGGCCCTGCTAGGCTGACGCCCGGTTCGCGTCCCCCGGCCGGTGGACGCCGGGACCATCCACCGAGGAAGACGTGATCCGCTACATCCGTGTGCTGGGCGCCGCGCTCGGGGGCCTGACCGGGCTGGTGCTCGCCGAGGCGGGCCAAGGCCTGTTCGAGGACGCCACGTACGCTGGCTTCCTGCTCGCGGCCTGGGTCATCGCCTGGGTGATCGTGGGCTTCGCGATCCTTCCGTACCTGACGATCGTGCCCGCGACCTGGCTGATCGCGCGCGTCGAGGACCTCTCCACGGCCGAGTTCATCACGGCCGTGATCGGCCTGCTGCTCGGCCTGTTGATGGGGCTCCTGCTGGGTTTCCCGCTGTCGGCGTTCCCGCCACCGTTCGGATCGCTGCTGCCGCTCGGGGTGTCGCTGTTCCTGGGGCTCGGGATGCTGGGCTTGACCGTGGCCAAGCGAAAGGACCTCGTCGGCGCGGCGGAGACGGTCGGGATCATCCGCCACTCGGAGAACACCTCGATCCCCGCGGCGACCAGCGGGGAGCCACGGATCGTGGTCGATACCTCGGCGATCATCGACGGTCGCATCGCCGAGATCGTCGAGTCGGGCTTCATCTACGGCACGCTGGTGATTCCCCGATTCGTGCTTGACGAGCTGCAGCACATCGCGGACTCGTCCGACACCCTGCGCCGGAACCGTGGGCGTCGCGGTCTCGAGATCCTGGCCCGCATGCAGAAGCAGCCGGGGACCCCCGTCGAGATCGTCGAGGACGCGGTGCCGTCAGAGACCGAGGTGGATGCCAAGCTCGTGGCGCTCGCCCGGACGCGGAGCCGGGTGATCCTCACGAACGACTTCAACCTCAATCGCGTCGCGGAGCTCCAGGGCGTGCGCGTGATGAACATCAACTCCCTGGCCAACGCCGTGAAGCCCGCCGTCCTCCCCGGCGAAGAGCTGCGCGTCCGGGTGATCCAGGAGGGCAAGGAGGCCGGGCAGGGCGTCGGCTTCCTCGACGACGGGACGATGATCGTCGTGGAAGGCGGGGCTCGTCATATCGACAAGGACCTCGACGTTGCCGTCACCCGCGTCCTCCAGACCGTCGCCGGCCGCATGATCTTCGCTCAGCCGCGGCTCGATTGACGGTGTCGGTCGGAAGCGCCGATGGG
The DNA here is from genome assembly GCA_029240655.1 of Chloroflexota bacterium. GTDB lineage: Bacteria > Chloroflexota > Limnocylindria > Limnocylindrales > CSP1-4 > SPCO01. The sequence goes on along the minus strand of JARDZW010000188.1, from coordinate 134 downwards.
ATCGTCGTCGCGGCCGGCGGCTCGGCGCGGATGGGCGGCACCGACAAGCTCCTTGCCAGGATCGGCGGGCGGCCACTGCTCGCCCACACGCTCGCAGCCATGCTCGCGGCACCGGACGTCGCGTCCGTGGTCGT
>JARDZW010000072.1 GCA_029240655.1 Chloroflexota bacterium | reverse complement strand
GGGAGGCCCTCAAAGGCATGGTGCCACGAACGGCGCCGTCCGGCTCGATGGCAGGTTTCGTGCTTCTGGCCGACACTTGCGCCGAGCGCGGCGTCGCATCGCGACGGCGCCGAGCGTCAAGAACCGTGCCCCTTCCCGGAGTGATCGTACCGTGACCCGACCCACGCCCCGAGCTCGCCGCCGCCTGCGCCTGCGACGCGTCGTGGTGGGCATGGTGGTGCTGGCGCTCGTGTTCGGCAGCGTGGGGACGTTCGCCGTTGCGACCGATGCGTTCGGTGCGGGGGAGCGCTGGCAGTCAGTCCTGAGCCGGGTCGACCGGTTCTTCGCGGGTCCGCCTCCGGACCGACCCACGGTCGCCACGGTGCGCATCACCGAGCCGCCGGAGACCCCGCCACCCACGCCCGAGATCACGCCGGTTCCCGTCACGCCCGCTCCCGGGGCGACGCCGACCCCCACGCCCGACCCGACCCCGACGCCGACTCCCAAGCCGAAGCGGGTCGCGATGGACGTCGACATCGTCGCGAACCCCAAGGCGGTCTTCGCCTCGCAGGACCACAAGGACTGGTGCGCCCCGGCCGGGGTCCAGATGGTCCTCGCCGTCCTCGGCCTCGTGGACACGTCCGCCGGGCAGCAGCGCGAGATCGCGGAGCGCGTGCGCCGCTGGGAGTCGTACGACGACAGTCACAACGGCGACTGGGGCCCGGCGGCGATGGCCCTCGCGCTGAAGGCCTACGGCGCTCCCGGCTACGAGGTCCGAGCGTTCGAGACGCGCAGCGGTGCCCTGCGGGACGCGGCGGTGGCGATCCAGGAGACGGGCTCGCCGGTGATCCTGCTCGCGTGGCGCGGTGCGCATACCTGGGTGATGACCGGGTACCGAGCCGACGCCGACCCCGCCGTCTTCCGGGACGCCAAGATGCAAGGGGCATACATCCTGGACCCGTGGTACCCGCGGATCTCGTCGATCTGGGGAGCGTCCAATCCGCCGGGAACCTTCACGAAGGCCGACGAGATGCAGGAGAACTTCCTGGAATGGAAGCGCCCGGAGGGCCGCTATCCCGATCGCGACGGGCTGTACATCACGGTCGCCCCGACGATCCCCGTCTAGCCAGCCTGGTCAGGCGGGCTCGGCGGCCGCGAGGGGCGTGGCTGGCATCCGCCGGATCCGCCGCGCCAGGACGGCGACCAGCAGCACGCACCGCGTGGCGCTCCCAAGCAGGAACGAGAGCGGGATCGCCAGGACTTCCAGGCCCGGGGCCAGGATCAGGGCGGTGGCGACCGTGACCGCGAACCCGATCGCGGTCGCCCCCACCTGCCACAGGGTGTGGTGCGTCGCGTAGATCGCCCGGCTCAACAGATGCCCCAGGCTCTCGAACGGCACCGACAGCGCGAACACCGCGAGCGTCTGCGAGAGCCGCGCCACGTCGTCGGGGCCGAACTCGCCACCGCCGAGCAGGACCTCGATGCCGAAGGGGCCCAGCACGATCAGGCCGATCGCCGCTCCAACCGTCAGGAGCCCGATCGTGATGCCATTACGGGTAGCGATCGTCGTAAACCCTCGACGGTCGAGCGCCGCGTACCGGACGGCCAGGGTCGGGAACGCCGCCAGCGCGAATGTCACGCCGATGAGGCTCACCGGCAGGCTCTGGAAGTTGCGGGCCTGGTCGACGACGGTGACACTCCCCGCCGCCATGCTCGACGCCAGGCTCGTGAAGAAGATGAACAGCAGGGGCTCGAGCGGACCGCCTGCGGCCTTGGGCACCAGCAGCCGGAAGAACTCCCGGATCGCGGCCGTCCGCAGGTGCAGCCGCGGCCAAGGGCGGAAGGTCGTGCGGGTGATGCCGACGAGCCGGATGCCGAGGTGCATCGCTGCGCCCAGGACCGCGCCGACCGCCGGCGCGAAGATGCCGATCTGGTCGACGAGCAGCACCGTTCCGATGACGATCCCGAGGTTGTACAGCAGCGGTGCCGCTCCGTAGAAGAAGAACCGCCGCTCGGCGATCAGGACCTCACCCAGGGCCATGGACGCGGCGAACAGGACCTGAGTGAAGCACATGACCCGGAACAGCTCGATGTACAGCTCACGCGTGGCCGCATCGAATCCGGGCACCACCAGGTCCGCGGTGAGCGGGGCCACGATGAACAGGACCACCGACACGATCCCCATCACCAGGACCGCGAGGGTCAGGACCGACCGGCCGAAGTCGTGGGCCTCGGGCTCGCCCGCATCGCGTTTGAGGCCCGTGAATACCGGGATGAACGGGGCCGCCAGTCCGCTCGCGACGATGACGCTGAACAGCAGCTCCGGGATCAGGAAGGCGGCCTTGAACGCATCGAGCTCGTTGCTGATCCCGAACGACTGGCTGAGGATCCGCTCGCGGACCAGACCGAGGAAGTAGCCGATGAACGTGAGCGTCGAGAGGAGGATGGCGCCGCGCGGCACGAATCGATGGATCAGTTCCCAGGCGGCGGCGACGGGCGATCGCGTCACGGTCGTCTCCCTCCGTCGCGGCCCGGTGCCGCGGTCGTGGCCAGTGTGACGCTCCGGCGCGGTGTGGCGCGACGCGCGTGCGGCCCCCTCCGGACTAGCCCGCGTCCCTCTTCTGGGTCTCAGCGAGCTTCTTGCGGCTCTCCATGCTTCCCTTCATGCCGTCGCCCATCGAGGCCATGGGCGGATCCGATCGTTTCTTGCGCCGTGGCTTGTCCTGCCGCGCGGCCTCGCGCTCGGCCATCCTGGCCGCGATCGCGACCTCGTGACCCTGGTCGTTCGGGACGTAGTAGCGCTGGCCCTTCAGCTCGTCGGGCAGGTACTGCTGCGCGACATCGTCCCCTTCGAAGTCGTGGGGAAAGAGGTAGCCGACGCCGATGCCGTGGGTCTTCATCCGTCGATCCCCGGCCGTGCGCAGGTGGTTCGGGACGGGCAGGGACCCGAGCCGCATGACGTCGGCCATCGCCGCGAGATAGGCGCGTCCCACCGAGTCGCTCTTCGGCGACAGCGCGATGAATACGGTTGCCTGAGCCATCGCGTACTGCGCCTCCGGCAGGCCGATGTGGTCGAGGGCTTGCGCTGCGGCGACGGCCACCTGGAGTGCCCGGGGATCGGCGTTCCCGACGTCCTCCGACGCGCTGATGATCAGGCGCCTGACGATGAATCGAGGGTCCTCGCCTGCGGCGATCATCGCGGCAAGCCAGTACAGCGCGGCGTCCGGGTCGTTGCCGCGCAGGCTCTTGATGAACGCGGACACGGTGTCGTAGTGACCGTCGCCGGCCCGGTCGTACGCGAGGACGCGCTGTTGCGCGGCCGACTCGATGTCCTCGAGGCGCGGGGCGACCTTGCCGTCCTTGTCGCGGATGTCCTCGCCCTCGGCCAGCGCGGTCGCGCCTTCAAGGACGTTCAAGGCGGCGCGGGCATCGCCACCGGCCAGGCCCACGAGATGGTCGAAGGCGTCCTGGGCGAGGCTGACGCCACCATCCGGGCCCAGGGAGCCGGCCAGGCCGCGCTCCTCGTCCTCGAGCGCCCGCTGGACGACGGTCGCGACGTCGTCGTCGCTCAGCGGTTCCAGCCGCCAGACGCGCATCCGCGACAGGAGCGCCGAGTTGACCTCGAAGTACGGGTTCTCGGTCGTGGCACCGACCAGCGTGATCGTGCCGTCCTCGACGTGGGGGAGAAGGGCATCCTGCTGGGCCTTGTTGAACCGATGGATCTCATCGAGGAACAGCACGGTTCGGGTGCCATGCAGCGCGATGCGGTCCTGCGCCTCGGCGATCAGCGAGCGGACGTCCGCCACGCCGGCCATGACGGCCGAGATCGTCGAGAAGTGCGCGCCGATCTCGCCGGCGAGCAGTCGGGCGAGGCTCGTCTTGCCGGTCCCGGGCGGACCCCACAACAGGAGGCTGGCGAGGTGGCCGCGCGCGATGCTGCGCCGCAGGGGGCCGCGCTCGCCGACGAGGTGCCCCTGGCCGACGAATTCATCGAGGCTTCGGGGCCGCATCCGGGCGGCCAGCGGCTGGCGCTCGGGCGGTGGCTGGAAGAGCGCCTCGGGACGGGCGCCGACGGGACGTCGCGTGGTGGGCATGTCCCGCCGATGGTAGCGCGGTGGGCCGCCGAGGCGGCCTCGCCGATCAGCTGGCGATCGGTCCGATGCCGGCTTCGCTGAGGACCCAGAGCACGATCAGCAGGACGATCATCGAGCCGCCGATCAGGGCGATCCGCTTGACGTCGCGGATGACGTAGGCGTACTCCTCCGAGGCCCGCACCGCGATCGAGCCGGCGCGCACGGGTGCCTCGCGATCCGGGGCGCGTCGTCCGCGGACCTGACGGCGAGCCGCCTCTTCGGCCGAGCGCTCGGCGGCGACGAGTCGTGCCTCGATCTCGGCGGCGCGCGCCTCCTCCTCCGGGGTCAGCGTTGCGGGACGAGGCGTGACGGTCGGGCTCGCGAGCGGGGGAGCGGCGACCGGCTGACGGGCCGCTGAGCTCGACCGTTGGAGCGGGGCGCGCTGGCCGGGTCGGATGGTGCCGCGGGCACGCTTGGCCATGGGTTCGAAGGGCCTCCTGGGACGATCGGATCGGTGACGGAGTGGGCGATCGGGTCCGCCAGCGGCAGAGGATAGCACTCCGTCCCGTCCACGGCCGCCGGATGCGTGGCGGATGAAGGCCCCCTGCTAGTATCGGGCGACCGCCCTGGAGGACCCATCCCATCGACGTGAACGCCGCCGTTCAGCCCTATCTCGGTGCCATCGTCGTCGGGCTCGCTGCCGTGTCCGCGCTGCTGCTCGTGATGGTGATCATGCTCGCGCGACGCGTCGGCCGCATCGATGGACGGCTGCGTGGGATCACCCGCGGCGAGGAGGGGCAGAGCCTGGAGGATGTGCTCGGGGCGCACCTCGGGAAGGTCCACGACCTCGGCCGGGAAGTCGAACGACTGACGGCCCGCACCGGAGCCCTGGAGACGGCGGGGCTGCGCGCCTTCCAGCGCGTCGGGCTCGTGCGCTACAACCCGTTCGAGGAGACTGGCGGGAACCAGAGCTTCGCGCTCGCCCTGCTCGACGCCGAGGGAAACGGCTGGGTCCTGTCCAGCCTGCATGCCCGCCAGGGCACCCGCGTGTACGCCAAGTCGATCCGCGGCGGCCGCTCGGATGCGGCGCTGTCGGAGGAAGAGACCGCGGCCATCCGCCAGGCCAGCGCCTGACAGCCTAGGTGTCACGGCGTTCGGCGATGGTGCGCACATGGCCCCCATCGCTGACCCGACGCCCGCCCGGATCCCCAACACCGTGACCCGACCGGTCGTCCGCGCGCGCCGTCGCGGGCCGATGCCGCTCGAGCAGATCCCGGCGTGGCGCGAGCTCGTGCCGGTCATGGATCCATCGGTCACCGGCGTGGCGGAAGGCCAGAGTGGCATGGAGGCGCTGCTCGGGGGGCTGAACCCGGACCAGCTCCGCGCGGTGACGCACGGTGAAGGGCCCATGCTCGTGGTCGCGGGGGCCGGAACCGGCAAGACCCAGGTCATCACGCGCCGGATCGCGTGGCTGATCGCCTCGCGTCGCGCGAAGCCGTCGGAGATCCTGGCACTGACCTTCACGGACAAGGCGGCGGACGAGATGGCGGTGCGGGTGGACCAGCTCGTCCCGTATGGCTACACGGATACCTCCATCGCCACGTTCCACGCCTTCGGCGACCGGCTCATCCGGGAGTACTCGCTCGAGCTCGGACTGGCGCCGGATGTGCGCGTCCTGTCGCGGGCGGAGGTCGTGATCTTCCTGCGCGAGCACCTCTACGAGTTCGAATTGCAGGAGTACCGCCCGCTCGGCGACCCGACGCGCTTCCTGGGGGCCCTCGCGACGTTGTTCAGCCGCTGCAAGGACGAGGACATCACCCCGTCGACCTATTCGACGTACGCGGACCGTGTCGCCGCGGAGGCCCTCGCACTGGCCGGGGCGAGCGAGGCCGGAGGCTCAGTGGCTGAGGCGGCCGCAGCGCTCGCGGAAGACGCTCGCCGGCAGGTGGAGCTCGCGCGCGCGTTCGGTCGATACCAGGATCTGCTGGCCGCCAACGGGTTCATCGATTTCGGCGACCAGGTGGCGCTCGCCCTGCGACTCGTCCGGGACTCGGCGGCGGCGCGCACGGCCATCGCCGGCCGCTTCCGCTACATCCTCGTCGACGAGTTCCAGGACACCAACCGATCGCAAGCGGAGCTCGTGTCGCTGCTCGCTGAGCCGCACCGCAATGTCACGGTCGTCGGCGACGACGACCAGGCGATCTATGCGTTCCGAGGGGCGGCCGTCGACAACATCCTCGACTTCGAGGCCCGCTACGGGAGCGCGCGCACCGTCGTGCTGCGGCGGAACTACCGATCGCTCGGACCGATCCTCGATGCCTCGTACCGCCTCGTTCGGTTCAACGATCCCGATCGTCTCGAGGTTCGGACCGGCATCAGCAAGCGATTGAAGGCCGAGCGGCGCGACCTTGGCGCGGCACCGGTCCGGCTGGAGGCATTCACGACCGGATCGGAGGAAGCGGACTGGATCGCGTCGGACATCGCCGCTCGGATCGCCGCCGGCGCGCGACCACGCGACCACGCGGTCCTGGTCCGGGCAAACGGCCACGCGGATCCGGTCCTGCGGGCCCTCAACGTGGCCGGGATCCCGTGGCGGTTCTCCGGCTCGTCGGGCCTCTACGCCCGCCCGGAGGTGCGCCTGCTCATGGCGTTCCTGCGAGCGGTGGCCGACCCCGAATCGAGCGTGGACCTGTACGCCCTCGCTACGTCGGAGGTCTACGGCCTGGGGGGCGAGGACCTCACGGCGATCGTGAATACGGCGCGACGACGCCACCATTCGGTCTGGGCGACGCTCGACGAGCTCGAGCGACAACCGGGCATCCTGCGGGTCTCGGCGGAGACTCGCCAGGGGGTGCATCGGTTGGTCGCCGACGTGACTCGCTATACCGCGATGGCGCACGATCGGCCGGCTGGGGAGGTCCTGTACGCGTTCCTTCGCGACAGCGGGATGCTGGCCCGCCTGGCCCGGACCCCGACCAGTGCGGCCGAAGAGGGTCTCGGTAACGTCGCTCGCTTCTTTGACATCATCCGGGCGCAGTCGGCGCTCCTCGCCGACGACCGGGCGATGTTTGTAGCGGGCCACCTGCAGACGTTGATCGAGGCGGGCGACGACCCGGCGACCGCCGATCTCGACCCCGATGCGGACGCGGTGGCGGTCCTGACGATCCACAAGGCCAAGGGTCTGGAGTTCCCCGTGGTCTACCTCCCGGGGATGGTCGCGGGTCGCTTCCCGGGCAGTGGCCGCGGCGAGGCACTGACCTTGCCTGCGGGTCTGGGCCGTGGCGACCCACCCACGGCCGAACGATCCCTCGCCGAGGAACGGCGCCTGTGCTACGTGGCGATGACCCGTGCCCGGGACGAACTGATCATGTCGCACGCCGCGGACTACGGCGGTGCCCGTGCGCGCCGGGTCTCGCCGTTCGTCCTGGAGGCGCTGGACCTGCCCGCGGCCGCGTCCCCAGGCGCCGGCCTCACGCCGGCCTCAGCGGAGGAGCGCCTCGCGTCCTTCGCGACGGTGGACGATCCGGTGGAGGCGGAACGCGGCCCGATCGACGAGCCGCTCAGCCTGAGCTTCGGACAGATCGACGCGTACCTGACCTGTCCCCTGAAGTACAAGTACGCCCACGTATTGCGGGTCCCGACCGCTCCCCATCATGCGCTCGTCTACGGGTCGGCCATGCACAAGGTGGTCCAGCTCTTCCACCACCGCCACGCCCGCGGGCACGTGATGTCGGAGGCCGAGCTCGACGAGGTCCTGGAATCAGCCTGGTCGAACGAGGGATTCGTCAGCCGTGAGCACGAGGAGGCACGGCTGGCCGGGGCCCGAGTGGCCCTGCGCCGGTTCCGCGAGGAGCAGCTGCTCCCTGGCGCGGTCATCCCTACCTACGTCGAGCGCGAATTCAGCTTCTCGCTGGGCGGCGACCGGGTCCGCGGACGGTGGGACCGGGTCGACGTCGAGCCGCTCACCGGCGGTGCTCCGGACGACCTTGGCGAAACCACGCCATCCGCCGACCACGTGACGCCGACCCTCGGGATCCTGGGTCGCGAGCACGTGACGATCACGGATTACAAGTCATCCGACCTGCGCGATCCGGCACGGGCCCGCCAACGCGCCCGCGAGTCGCTCCAGCTGCAGATCTATGCGATGGGCTACGAAGCGATGACGGGCCGGTTGCCGGACCAGGTCGCGCTCCATTTCCTCGATTCGGGGCTCGTCGGAAAGGTGGACGTCGACCCGAAACGGCTCGCCAAGGCGCGAGAGCGGATCGCCACCGCAGCTGACGGGATCCGGGCTCGCGATTACACCGCCACGCCGGACGCAATGGCCTGTTCGTGGTGTCCGTTCCGCGATATCTGCCCATCGAGCGTGGCCGCCGCCCGATAGGTCATTCGCCCAAGGTGACAGGCCGGACCAGCGCCGCCATCGTGCCCGGTCCGGGGGAGCACCCACGCTCACTCGCGGATGGAGGGCACGGATCGATCATGCGACTCGAGCGCGCCCTTCGGCCATGGGCATGGGACGGAGCCGACACCCTAGACTCGCTGCGCATGGAATCTCGCGATCGGCTGGTCAACCTCGCGATCTTCGCTGCGGCCGGTGTCGTATGGCTGCTCGTCGGCCTGATCGTGACGACCCGCGACCCCATCGCCGATCCCGTGGCGGGTTTCATCGGCGCGTCCCTGATCGGTCTGGCGGTGGGCCTCACGACGACCCCGGTAGCCTGGCTCCTGGTCTTCGGGCGTCACCGCCGGATCGCCTACCAGGGCGACTGGACTCGCGCGGCGCGCCGTGGCGGCTGGGTGGGGCTGATCGTCGCGATCTTCATCGTGCTGCGGCTGCAGGGAGCGCTCGAGCTGCCGATCGCCCTGTTCATCCTCGCGCTTGCATCCGTTGCGGAGGCGACGCTCTCGGCGGAACGCTAGACACCAGGCTACCCGAGCGACGCTACCATCGGCCGGCGGCCCTGGACGTGCCGCGCACCCCCACTGCCCCCGGAGGATCCGTGCCCGACCGCATCGCGGTTCGACCCGCCGAGCCACACGTCGATCTCAAGGCCCGTATCGCCGCCGCCGTGGAAGGCGCCCGGGACGAGATCATCGACCTCTCCCACCGCATCCACGCCAACCCGGAGCCGGCCTTCGAGGAGCATCAGGCCGCCACCTGGGTCGCCGAGGTCCTCCGCGAACACGGGTTCGAGGTTCAGCACCCGGCGGGCAGCCTCGCGACGGCGATCCGTGCGACGCGCCGCGGAGGTCGCGGTGGAGACGGCCCACGCATCGGGATCCTCGCCGAGTACGATGCCTTGCCCGGTCTCGGCCACGGCTGCGGCCACAACACGATGGCCGCATCGGGAGTCGGGGCGGCGATCGCCCTGGCCGCGGTCGCGAATGACCTCCCGGGCGAGATCGTGTTCCTGGGGACACCGGCCGAGGAGCGGGGAAGCGGCAAGCAGATCATGATCGACGACGGCCTGTTCGCCGGTATCGATGCCGCGCTCCTGTATCACCCCTGCGACCGGAACCATGTCGAGAGCCACCCCCTCGCGTCCGAGGACGTCGAGGTGGTCTTCACCGGCCTGCAGTCCCACGCGGCGGCCGATCCGTGGAAGGGGCGGAACGCCCTCGATGCGATGATCATGTTGTTCAGCTCGGTCGGGCTGTGGCGGCAACAGCTCAAGCCGAACGCGCGGGTCCACGGCATCATCCGGGAAGGCGGCACGGCCGCGAACATCATCCCCGACCGGACCTCGGCGTGGTTCATGCTGCGCAGCGCAGACCAGGCGTATTACGACGAGATCAAGACCCGCTTCACGCAGATGTGCGAGGCGGCCGCCCTGGCCACCGGGACGACGGTCGAGGTCTCCGTGTCAGGCGGCGCGACGACGATGCGCAACAACCTGGTCCTCGCCGACCGATTCCGGGCGAACATGGCGGCCTACGGCATCGACGACATGGGCGACGACCCGGATGCCGGCAGCACCGATATGGGCAACGTCAGCTGGGTCTGCCCGACGATCCATCCGGAGCTCTCGATCTGCGACGAGGGCGTGCCCGGGCACTCGATCCTGTTCCGTGACGCGTCCGCAACGCCGCGTGCCGACGAGACGACGCTGCTCGCGGCCACGCTCGTGGCCCAGACCGCGATCGAGCTGTTCTGCGACCCGGAGCTCGTGGCGGCGGCGTGGGCGGAGTTCAACGCGGGCTGATCCGCCCGGCCCGGGTGCTACCATCGCGGCTGGCGCGCCCCGCTGGACGCTCGTTTCGAACCGGCGGCGCCCCCAACGAGACGATTCCCTGACGCGGCCACCCCGTCGGTCCGCGCCCCGTCTCCGGAGGACTCACGTGGCCGAGCGCCCCCACGACCCCGATCGCGGCTTCGCCGCCGCCAACGGCTGGGAGGGGCCCTTCGAGGAATTCAGCGACTACGAGCTGCCCACGTATGTCGGGCCCACGACCTTCATGAACCTGCCGTGGATCACCGACCCCGCGGAGCTGCGCCGCCAGGGGGTCGATGTCGCGATCATCGGCGCGCCATTCGACGACGCGGTCAGCCACCGGCCGGGCGCCCGGTTCGGCCCGCGCGCGATCCGCGAGGCGCAGTACACGTCGGGCTCGATCAACTCCCTGCAGCTCGGCGTGGAGCCGTTCGAGGTGCTGAAGGTCGTCGATGCCGGCGACGCGAACATCGTGCCCGCCTGGATCGAGCGCGCGCACGCCTTCATCTACCGCAAGGTCCGCGAGGTCGCCGCGACGGGCGCGATCCCGATCGTGCTCGGCGGCGACCACTCGATCACCTGGCCGAGCGCGACGGCCGTGGCCGAGGTGCGCGCGCCAGGGACCATCGGCATCGTCCACTTCGACGCCCACGCCGACACCGCGAACGACGATTGGGGAGTCCTGGCCGGGCATGGCACCCCGATGCGCCGCCTGATCGAATCCGGAGCCGTCAAGGGCAAGAACTTCGTGCAGGTGGGCCTGCGCGGCTACTGGCCGCCCGTCGAGACGTTCGAGTGGATGCAGGAACAGGGCCTGCGTTACCACTTCATGCACGAGATCGAGGAGCGCGGTGCGGAAGCGATCGTGGCCCAGGCGATCGAGGAAGCCCTGGACGGTCCCGACTTCATCTACCTGAGCGTGGACATCGACGTCATCGACCCGGGCCTCGCTCCGGGCACGGGCACGCCGGAGCCTGGCGGCATGCTCACCCGAGAGGTGCTGCGGGCGATCCGCCAGATCGTGGGAGCGGTCGACCTCGTGGGGATGGACATCGTGGAGGTGTCGCCGCCATACGACCACGCCGAGACGACGGCGATGGCCGCCAACCGGGCCGCGCTGGAGGCAATCAGCGCCCTCGCCGTCCGCCGCCGTGACGGGACCAGTGTCCGATGGGACCCGCCCGTGGAGCGCGCGACCCGATAACATCGGGAATCATGCTCGACCGGCCCGAACCCGCCACGGCAGCCGCCCTGGCCCGTCTCTACGATCTCGACCTCCAGGACGACCCGGGCGACCTCGACCTGTACCTGGCGCTCGCCGATCGCGCCGATGGGTCCGTGCTGGAGCTCGCTGCCGGGACGGGCCGTCTCGCGCTGCCGCTGGCGCTCGCCGGGCACCAGGTCACGGCCGTGGACATGGACCCCGCGATGGTCGCTCGGGGCCGGACGCGGGCCGAGGAGGCCGGCGTGCCGCCGGACCGCCTGGCCTTCGTCGAGGCGGACCTGCTCGGGCTGCAGCTGCCGGACGCCGGTCGATTCGCGTTCGCGTTCATCGCGCTGAACTCGATCATGCTGCTGGCCAGCCGCGATGCCCAGCGCGGTGCCTTCCGAACCCTCGCCGCGCACCTGGCTCCGGGCGGCCTCGCCGCCGTCGACGCCTGGCTACCCGACGCCGACGATCTCGCCCGCTTCGACGGCCGGATCATGCTCGAGTGGCCGCTGACGGATCCCGATACGGGCGCCGTGGTGACGAAGGCCGGCTCCGCCCAGCATGACGCCGCCACGAACACGGTCAACCTCAGCGCGATCTACGAGGAGGGCCGCCAGGGCGAGCCGGCCCGCCGCTGGGTCCGGCACGACCGGCTCCGGCTCGTCTCGGCGGACGAGCTCGCGGCCTTCGCCGAGGACGCCGGGCTGCGCGTGGAGATCATGGCCGGCGGGTACGATCTCTCGCCGATCGGGCCGGGCTCGGAGCGGGCGGTCCTGATCGCGGAGCGGCCCTGAGCGTCCCACGCTCCGCGGCGTGACCTCCCGACCCGGCCGGCGCGACCGGCCCGCCGTGCACGGGCTGCATGGTATCGTCGAAACGCATGTCGAACCGCAATGACCAGACCCGGCTGCTGATCGTCGAGGACGTCCCCCAGGTCGCCCAGTACATCCGTGGCCTGCTCAACGCCCAGCAGACGGTCAAGGTCCTCGATGTCCTGACGGACGGCGGTAAGGCGCTCACCCAGATCGGCGAGCTGCGCCCCGACGTCGTGCTCGTGGACCACCTCCTCCAGGGTCGGATCAAGGGCCCGCAGCTCGTGGAGAAGATCCACGAGGCCAAGCTCAACGTCCCGGTCATCGTGCTGACGGTCCCGCAGAACCCGGTCGAGGTGGACCCCGCCAACGGCATCCACGGTGTCCTCGCGATGCCGTTCTCCGGCTTCGACCTCATGAACCGGATCTCGGGCGTCCGCAAGGAGTTCGACGCGACGTCCTCGACCGAGTCGAACCGCGTCTTCTCGATCTTCGCGCCGAAGGGCGGTGTCGGCAAGACGACGATCGCGTTCAACATGGCCGTCGCGATGGGCCAGCTCGGCCAGAAGACCGTGCTCATCGACGGCAGTGTCCAGTTCGGCGACCTGCGCTCGCTGCTCAAGGTCCCCCACGATGCCCCGTCGATCCTGGACCTGCCGACCGACCGGATCGCCGAATCGGACCTGTCCGACGTCCTGTGGCGCGACCCGTCCGGGATCGACATCCTCCTCGCGCCGCCGCGCATCGAGATGGCCGAGATGATCACCGCACGCGATCTCGACAAGATCCTGTCGCTCCTGCGCCGCGTGTACACGTCGATCGTGATCGACATGTCGTCCCAGATCAACGACATCAACCTCGCGTTCCTCGACGCGAGCGACACGATCGTCGAGATCGTCACCTACGACTCGACGACGATCCACAACACGATCGCGATGGCTGACACGTTCCGTTCGATCGGCTATCCAGCCTCCAAGGTCCGCTACCTCGTGAACCGGGCTGACAGCGCCGGCGGCATCTCGGCCGACGACCTCAACAAGGCGCTCGGACGCGTGCCCGAGCACAGCATCGTGTCCGACGGCCAGCTCGTGGTCCGCTCGAACAACGAAGGCGTGCCCTTCGTCCTGGCCGACCCCGATGCCGCCGTGAGCCGGGACATCGCGAGGGTCGCCGCCGAGCTCATGGGTGCTGCGCGCATGCCTGTGGGCGCCGGGCAGCAATAGGCCGTCGTGTCCGATCCCCGACCCATCGGTGTCTTCGACTCAGGGGTGGGCGGTCTGACGGTCCTGCGGGAGATCGTCCGGCGCTCACCACACGAGTCGACCATCTACCTCGGCGACAACGCCCGGGCGCCCTACGGCGTCCGGCCGGATGAGCAGCCGCCCGGGCGCCTCGGCCGCGGCGCTGGCGACCCGCAACCGCCGCGTCGGGGTCATCGCGACACCGGCCACCATCCGCTCGCACGCCTATTTCAACGCGATCAAGGACGAGAACCCGGCGGTCGAGGTCTACGAGCACGCCACGCCCGACCTCGTTCCGATGGTGGAGGCGGGCGAGCTCTCCGGGCCGTCAGCGGAGGCGACCGTCGCGGCCAGCCTGGCGGCCTTGCTCGGTGAGCGTGATGCCGACGGCGAGTCGATCTTCCCGCGGCCGCCCGGCGCGACGATCGATACGCTGCTGCTCGGCTGTACCCACTACCCGCTCCTGAGCCCGATCATCGCGGGCATCGTCGGTGAAGGCGTGGCCATCGTGGATTCGGCCACGGCCACCGCCTCGGCGCTGGCCGAGCTCCTCAGCGTGAACGGGCTCGAGGGGAGCGGCGACGAGCCTGTGACCCATCGCCAGCTCACGACCGGCGACGCCGGGCGTTTCGGGACGCTGGCCGGCCGCCTGTTCGGGACCGACTTCCCGGACGTGGAGTCGGTCGAGCTCGGGGTGCTCGCGGGATGACGCGTCGAGAACGGGGACCGTCCTGGCGCGATGACCGGGCGTGGCAGGCCGGGATCCTCATCGGTTCCGCGCTGGGGGCAGCCGCGACCGTGGTCGGCCGACGCATGGAGCGGACCGCGCGCGAGGGGCTTGTCGATTGGCCGGCCGTGGAACGGTTCGCGATCGGGCGCCTGGAGGGGGCGCCGGGCGCGCTCGACGCCGCGGAGCTTCGCGCCGCCGAGCCCGCGTACGCCGAGGCGATGGCCCGGATCGTGCCCGCGCTGTCGAGCGCCCTCGGGACGGAGCTTCCGGGAGTGGTCGAGCGCTCCGGGGTCGTCGATCGGGCAAGCTGGGTGCGGGCCAACACCTCGTCGTTCGCCTCGCTCATCGGGAAGCTCGAGAAGGACCTTCTGGACCAGGTGATCCCGGCCGGTGGCGGCCTGGCCAAGGCCACGATGGCGCTCGCCAACCGCTGGATCACGACCCGCCAGCTGGGCCTGCTGCTCGGCTTCATGGGCCGGCGCGTCCTCGGCCAGTACGACATCGCGCTGCTGTCGGCGGAGGCAGCACCCGGCCGGTTGTTGTTCGTGGAGGAGAACATCCGCGAGACGGCGCGCGCCCTCGGCGTGCCACTCGGGCCGTTCCGGACGTGGATCGCCCTCCACGAGACGACGCACGCCTTCGAATTCGAGGCGCACCCCTGGCTGCGACCCTATCTCGCGTCCCGCCTCGAGCGGCAGTTGAGCCTGTTCGGCAGCGACGTCCGTGGCTTCGGCCGCGAGGCCATGGTTGGCGTCGGACGTGCCCTTCGCGGCGACGGCGGCGGGGAGCACTGGATGGAGCGCCTGATGGGCGAGGAGCAGCGCCGCCTGTTCCGCGAGACGCAGGCCGTGATGAGCCTGCTCGAAGGTTTCAGCGATTACGTCATGGACGAGGTCGGTCGCGACCTCGTGCCGGGCGTCGCGCAGATCAGCGCCCGGTTCCACGAGCGACGCACCCGTCGCACGGCGTTCGAGCGAGCGATGCTTCGCTTGACCGGGATGGACCTCAAGCTCGAGCAGTACAAGAAGGGCGAGATCTTCGTCCGCGCCATCGCCGACGCTCGCGGAAAGGCCGCGCTCGCTCGCATCTGGGAAGGGCCCGAGACGTTGCCGCGCGAGGGCGAGATCGAGCAACCCCAGCGCTGGATCACCCGGGTCCTCGACGGCCCGCCCGCGGCTCCCGCGAGCGCGTCGTGACCAGCGCGGGACCCGGCCGCGGTCCGGGCGGTGCGCCCGCGGCCATCGCGCTGAGCCCGATCCTGTCGGCCCGCTACCGGTCGCGCGACCTCGAGCGCATCCGGGCTGCGGCTCCTGGCGCCCGGTTGGTGACGGTATCGGTCGAAGGCCTCGCCGACGGCTCGGTCGATGACGTCGAGGTCATGCTCCGCGGCTGGCTGAAGCCTGACGCGTTCGATCGCCTGCTCGCGCGAGCTCCGCACCTCGCGTGGGTGCACTCCGCGACCTCGGGCGTCGAGGGTGCGCTGACAAGCGCGGCACTCGAACGGGGCGTCGTCGTGACCAACGCGCGCGGCGTGTTCAGCCGGCCCATCGCGGAATACGTGCTGATGATGATCCTGTCGGTGAGCCGGCGGCTGCCGCAGCTCCTCGATCTCCAGCAGGAGCGGACCTGGCAGCCGCTCGAGGGAGCCGAGCTCCGCGACGTGACGGTCGGCATCGTGGGGCTGGGCTCGATCGGGCGCGCCGTCGGGGCGTTGGCGACCGCCTTCGGCTGCCGGGTCGTCGCCGTACGCCGATCGGCGGGGGTCGGCAGCGGCGCGGCACCGGACACGGCCCGGGCGGAGGACGCCAGCGTCTCCGCGGGGGAGAGCGAGGAGCGGTCGTTCGGGGAGGCCATGCTCGATCGGGTGGGTGGCCCCGACACGCTGCCGGAGCTCCTGGGCGAGTCCGATTTCATCGTGCTGGCCGCCCCGCTCACGACCGAGACCGACTCGATGATCAACGACGAGACACTCGCCATGGTCAAGCCCGGCGCCTGGCTGATCAACGTCGCGCGCGGCCGGCTCATCGACGAGCGCGCGCTCCTCCGTGCCCTGCGAGACGGCCCGCTCGGCGGCGCGGTACTCGACACGTTCCGCGACGAGCCGCTGCCCGCGACGTCGCCGTTCTACGACCTCGACAACGTCATCGTGACGCCCCATACGGCCTGGTCGAGCGGTCGCGTGCTGGACCGCAGCGTCGAGCTGTTCTGTGACAACCTGCGCCGGTTCGCAGCGGGCGAGCCTCTCCTCAACGTGGTGGACCCGAAGGCCGGGTACTAGCTCGGGCAGCCCGGAATCGGGGCGTCGGGGCGCGGTGCGGCCCCGGCCGTTACGATCGGCGCCATGCAGATCGCCATCGTCGGGCTTGCCGGATCGGGCAAGACGACCGTCTTCAATACCCTGACCCGCGGCCACGCCGAGACCGGCGGCTACGGCGGGGTCACGCTCAACGTCGGGGTCGTCAAGGTGCCCGACGCACGGCTCGACCGGCTTGCCGAGATCTTCAAGCCCAAGAAGATCGTCCAGGCCGACGTCACCTACGCGGACCTGCCGGCTCCGCCCGCGTCGTCCGAGGGTCGGGTCGGCACCGAAGAGCTGCCCGCCGACCATCTCGCGCGGCTTCGCGACTCGGACGCATTGCTGCACGTCGTCCGCGCGTTCGAGGACCCGGCCAATCCGCATCCGGCCGGCAGCGTCGAGCCCGCCCGCGACCTCGAGCAGCTCGACCTCGAGTTCACGCTCGCCGACCTGGCGATGACCGGACGCCGGCTCGAGCGTCTCAAGGGCAGCGGCCAGCACGGCACCCAGGCGGAACGCGAGGCAGCCGGACGCGAAGAGGTCGTGCTGCGCCGGATCCACGAGGGCCTCGAGGCCGGCACGCCGATCCGCGATCTGGGACTCGATGCAGACGACGCCAAGGCGATCCGCGGGTTCCGCTTCCTGACCGAGAAGCCCGTGCTCGTGCTGCTCAACGTCGGGGAGGCTGACCTCGCCACCGCACCGGCACTCGTGGAACGTATCACCGCGAGCTACCCCCACCAGCACGCCATGGTCGATGCGTTATCGGCCAAGATCGAGATGGAGCTCGGCGAGCTCGAACCCGAAGAGGCCGCCACGTTCATGGAGGAGCTCGGCATCGCCGGGTCGAGCCTGGATCGTGTGATCGCCCTGTCGTACCGATTGCTCGGGCTGGTGTCGTTCCTGACCGCGGGCCCCGATGAGGTCCGAGCCTGGCCCGTCCCGGACGGCTCCACCGCCGTGGACGCTGCCGGCGCCATCCACACCGATCTCGCCCGCGGGTTTATCCGGGCCGAGACCGTCGCGTACGAGGACCTACTCAAGCTCGGCTCGATGGGCGAGGCGAAGAAAGCGGGGCGCCTGCGCTCCGAGGGGAAGACCTACCGGGTCAAGGACGGGGACGTGCTCGAGATCCTGTTCAGCCGCTGAGGCAAGGCCGGCAGCCGCGTGCAGGTCCGGCGCGGGCTCGTTAGTTGGTGCGGCTCTTGTCGTCGAGGTCGAGCTCCGCCAGCAGCGTCCGGTAGTCGCCGCGCGGTTCCGCGTCGTCGTCATCGTCGTCGTCGTCGTCATCGTCATCGTCGCCGTAGGCGGAGTCGAGATCGGCCAGGAAGTTGTCGGCTTCCTCGGTGGAGACGTTGACGGCGGCCACGAGGCGCTCGTCATTGACGTAGACGAAGCCGTGATCACGCTCGAGGATCATCGCGATCGCCTCGATAAGCGTGTCCTCGGAGTATTCCTTGAGATCGTGGCGGATACGCTGGACGAGCTCGAAGAACTCCTGGGGCTCCCATTCGGATTCGCTGACGACCAGGACATCCGAATAGATCTCGGTGTCGCCCTCGTGCAGCTCGTAGAAGAACACGGCTCGTTCGATCCTCGCTGGCTGGGTCCGGCAGTATACGCGGGGAGGTGGGATGACTCGACCCCAGATCGAGGTCGTGCACGTCGGTTCGGCCTGTCGCGACATCGCGCCCGAGGACACGCGCGGGTGGCGTATCGGCGGCGGCGTCATGTACGCGGCGCTGACGACCGCACGGCTCGGCCTGCGGACCGCTGCCGTGGTCGGTGTCGACCGCGCGGCCGCGGATGCCGCGGAGCTGACGATGCTGGGCGAGGCCGGCGTCGACATCGTGCGCGTGGACCTGCCCGAGGGCCCGATCTACCACAACGTCGAGACCGAGCACGGTCGCGTGCAGACGTGCGTCCAGCCCGGGGTTCCGCTACCGCTGGCGGATCTGCCGCCGTCGTGGATGGCTGCACCGGCCTGGTCGGTCGTGCCGGTTGCCGGCGAGGTCCGCGATGACTGGGCGCGGGTCATCCCCGCGGATGCGCACGTCGCCGTCGCGTGGCAGGGGTTCCTGCGCGACCTGCATGCCGGCGAGCAGGTTCGCCGGCTCGCGCCGCGTCCGTCGCCGATCCTCGAGCGCGCCGATCTGGTCGGTGTCAGCCGCCACGACGTCCCAGGCGACGTCCCGCTGCTGGCCCTGGAGAGACTCCTGCGCCCCGGAGCCGATCTGCTGGTCACCGAGGGCGAGGCAGGGGGTCTGCTGATCCGACTCGGCCAGGACGATCCGCCGGAGATGCTCCGATATCGCCCGCCCGCCAGCAGGGCCGAAGTCGATCCCACCGGGGCAGGGGACACGTTCCTCGCCGCGCTCCACGCCTCTGGGATCCGCGTGGCAGGTTCGGGAAGCGCGATGAACGAGACCACGACGGCGACGCGCCGGACGATCCGGGATGGGCTGGACCTGCGGTTCGCCGCGGCCGCAGGTTCGCTGGTCGTGGAGGATTGGGGCCTCGACGGCGTGCCGGACCTGGCGGCCGTCACGATCCGTCTGGAGCGCGATGCGCCCGGGACCGTCATCACGATCCCGCCGGACGATGCCAGCCGCTTCTGGTCGGAGGGCCCGCCGGCCGCGTGACCGGCGCTCAGCCCGGCCGGGTGCCAGCCTCGCGGGGCGGCCCGCTGGAGCCACGCGCGATGAGTCGAACCGGCAAGACGGTCCCAGCCGACGCGTGGCCTCCGGCCGCACGGCCCGCCGGCCCGTGCCCATCCACCCCCGCTCCAGCCTCCGCGAGGCGCTCCACCAATCGCTCGACCGCCCAGCGCCCGAGCTCGGCGATGGCCTGGGCGATGGTCGTCAGCGGTGGATCGGTGTAGGCCGCGATCGCGACGTCATCGAAGCCGACCACGCTGATGTCGCCGGGAACCGTGCACCCACACGCGCGGATCGCGCGCATCGCCCCGATGGCCATGAGGTCGTTGTAGGCGACGACCCCGGTCATCTCGGGTGCGTCGGCCAGCAGCTGACCGAGCGCCGCCTCACCACCGCGAACGTCCGGCTCCCCGACGACGATCGGCACCGATGCGGGGTCCAGTCCGCGTTCCGCGACGGCCTGACGGACGCCGGCCACACGCTCCGGAGCCGCAGCGTGCCGGGCGCCCGCGGTCAGGACGCCGATCCGTCGATGCCCGAGATCGAGCAGATGCGCCGCGGCCTGTCGCCCACCGTCGACGTTGTCGGAAGCGATGGACGGATGGGGTAATCCCGGCGCCGTCGTGTTGACGAGGACGACCGGCAACGGTGGCTCGGCCAGCCACTCCCGGTGGCGCACGCCCAGGCCGCTCACGGCGATCACGACGCCATCGACCCGCCGATCGACGAGCAGGTCGAGGTACGACGCCTCCCGATCGGGATCGTCGGCGGCGTTGCACAGCAGCAGCACGAACCCGTGCTCGCGGGCGACGTCCTCCACGGCGCGCACGAGCTGCGGGAAGAACGGGTTCTCGATGTCGGTGATGATGAGCCCGAGGGTCTTGGTGGTCCGCAGCTTCAACGAGCGGGCGACCGCCGACGGCCGGTAGTCGAGGGCGCGGGCCGCGTCGAGGACACGCTCACGCGTATCGGGCCGCGCGCCACCGAGGCCGGCCAGCACCCGGCTGACCGTCGCGGTCGAGACGCCGGCTCGACGCGCGACGTCACCGATCGTCGCGGTCATGTGGACCGGTGCGCGCGCCCCGGGCTCAGTGGGCCGCCGGCGCAGCGGGAGCCGCCGGTGGACGGCGATCGGCCTGCGCCAGGGCCGCCAGCTCGCGGGACAGTTCGTGGAGCTCCTCGCCGCCGCCCATCTCGCTGTGCAGTCGGTCGGCGTCGATCTCGCCCCGCCGGAAGCTGCCGCCGATGCGGCCGCGAGACAGGATCGTGAACGTGTCGCCGATCGGCAGCGCGTGCTGGACGTTATGGGTGATGAAGATCACGCCAAGCCCGCGGTTTCGAGCCGCGATGATGTGGCGCAGCACGAACGCCGACTGCTTGACCCCGAGGGCCGAGGTCGGCTCGTCAAGGATCAGCACGCGGGCCCCGAAATATTCCGCGCGGGCGATGGCCAGAGTCTGGCGCTCGCCGCCCGAGAGCGTCCCGACGGCCTGATCGGTGTCGCGGATGTCGATGCCGATGCGCTTCATCTCCTCGTGGGCGATGCGGGCCGCCTTGCTCATGTCGAAGCGCTTCAGCGGCCCGACGCCGACGGTGGGTTCGTTGCCCAGGAAGAAGTTCCGGGTGACGCTCATCAGCGGCATGATCGCGAGATCCTGGTAGACGGTGGCCACGCCGGCATCGAGCGCATCGCGCGGCGAGCTGAATTCCACGGGTTCGCCATCGACCGCGAGCGTGCCCTTGTCGGGTACGTGGACCCCGGACAGGGTCTTGATCAGCGTCGACTTGCCCGCGCCGTTGTCGCCGAGCAGGCAGGCGATCTCGCCGGCGCGCACGGTGAGCGAGACACCTTCGATGGCGACGACGGCCCCGAAATACTTCGAGACCTCGCGTGCTTCGAGGAGCGGCGGGCGGTCGGCGGCGGGGGCCGTTCCGCTAACATCGGTGACGGGCGTCGGAGTCGTTGCTTCCATCAGTCCCTCCTCCTACAGCCCGGCGAACCGGTGCCGGATCCAGTTGTTGAGGACCACGGCAACTAGCAACAGCGTGCCGATCGCGATCTTGTACCAATCGGCATTGATGTCGGCGAAGACGATGCCCTGGCGAGCCATCCCGAGCGACAGCGCCCCGAGCGCGGTTCCCGCGACGGAGCCGTACCCGCCAGTCAACAGCGTGCCGCCGATGACCGCGGTGGTGATCGCGTCGAGCTCGATCCCGCGGCCGCGCAGGATGTCGGCCGAGAAGAAGGTCATGCTCTGGATCGTGGCGAGCACCGACGCCGAGAACGCCGTCAATGCGAACAGCGAGATCTTGACCCGGGCCACAGGCACACCGAGGTTGCGCGCGGCGGTCGCCGACCCGCCGGCGCCGGCGATCCAGTTGCCGAAGCGCGTGCGCCCGAGGATGTACGTGCCGAGGACGGCGATGAGCAGCCACCACAGGATCGAGACCTTGAAGGCCGCGCCACCTCCGACGGAGAGGCTCCAGTTGAACAGGCCGGCGATCGGGTCGGCCGCGACGACGGCTCGATCGATCGGGATGTACGTGATGTTCGTGACGACGGAGGTCAGCACCGCGGAGAAGCCGCTGATGATGAACAGGGTCGCGAGCGTGACGATGAACGAGGGGAGCCTCGTGCGCACGACGATGATGCCGTTGAGCACGCCGAGGAGCGTCGTCGCGACCATCGACATGACGATCGACAGCCAGAGCGGCAGGCCCCAGATCGTCACGCCGATGCCGATGACGATGCCGGCGAACCCGACGAGCGAACCGACCGACAGGTCGAACTCGCCCGCGATCATCAGCAGGGCAACGGCCGTGCCGATGATGCCGACCTGCGCGGCGACGTCGAGGTAATTGAGTGTCCCCGAGGCTGCGATGAAGGCGAGGTTGCCCTTCGCGAGGCTGATGGCCGCGAAGACCAGCCAGACGAAGACCACGATGATCAGCGCCCCCGCCGCCGGACGCGCCAGGATCCGCTGCGTGAGCGAGAGCCGTCGGAGTCGTTCGGTTCCGGGTGCCGGCCCCGTTTCGGCCGTCGTGGTCGCCATCGTTGCCTCCGAAAGCGGGTTCGGGAGGGACCGGCTCAGGTGCCGATCCCTCCCATGCGCCGGTGCGCCGGCGCTCGAGCGCTAGGTCAGCGGAGGCCCTTCGCCGCGAGGGCGATGACATCCGCGGCGTTGTCCCCGGTCACGAAACCGGGACCGGTCATGATCAGGCCGGTGCCATCGCCCGTCGGCAGGTTCCGCGTCTCCGCCCAGTTCGTGAGGATGACGATCGGCAGGTAGCCCTGGAGGAACTGCTGCTGGTCGATGGCGAAGGCCATCTTCCCGTCCTTGATCGCTGTCAGCACGTCTGCGCTGAGGTCGAAGGTGGCGAGCGTGATGGGCCTGCCCGCTGCGGTGACCGCGGCAAGCGCGGGTCCGGCGACGGACGGGCCAAGGGTCAGGACGCCGTCGACGGTCGCGTCGGACGCGAGCTTCGCCTCGATGGTCGCCTGCATGCCGGCAGGATCGGAGATGTTGCCGGTGAGGACCTCGCCCTCTTCGCTGCCGGTCAGGCCCATGAAGAACCCGTTGCAGCGAAGGGTCAGCGCCTGGTTGCCGACTTCCTGGTTGAAGCAGACCGCGTTCTTGACGCCGGCCTCCTTGAATCGCTCCCCGGCACCCAGGCCGGCCTGGTACTCGGTCTGCCCGACGTGGGCCAGGATGCCGAGGTCCCGGAAGACATCGGAGCCGGAGTTCATCGAGACGACCGGGATGCCGGCCGCGATGGCCTTCTCGATCGCGGGACTGAGCGCTTCGGCGTTCGGGATGGACACGACGAGCCCGCTCGGCTTCTTGGCGACCGCGGCATCGATC
>JARDZW010000187.1 GCA_029240655.1 Chloroflexota bacterium | reverse complement strand
CCACGCTCGATCAGCGGAGAAGGTGTCCTCTACGGCCACCTCTGGTGCATCGGGATCAGGTTCGATGATGGTTCCAGCTATCCCGTGAGCTTCTGGCCCGACGGGTGGCGGGCGGAGAGTTCCCGGGGCGTGGTCATCGATCGAGCGGGCGAGGTCGTCCTCCGGGAAGGCGAACGGGTCGAGATACAGGGCAGGGTCGTCCATGACGACGGTGAAACGCCGTGCTCGTACACGGAGATCGTGACGGTCGAACAGGTTCAGCGGCTGACGCCGTCGGCAGGTCCTAGCGCAGAAGATAGCGGCGGCTGAGCGGCACCTCATGGACCGGCGCGACCGCGAGCGGGCGGCCGTCCAGGGTCACCGTGCCGTCGCGAACGTCGACCTCGATGGCGGCGACGGCCCCATTCCTGGCGAGGGACTGGCGTGTGAGACCGCGCGTGCCCTTGACCGCGATCAACGCGCGACCGTGGCGCCGAAGGTCGGGCGAGCCGACCACCCGGGACGACACGAACGTCGTCGACAGCGACGCGGCCGAGCGCCCGAACCCACCCCAATCGGGCCGATACCGTGTCGGTTCAGCGCCCTCGACCGTGGCGTTGCCCTCGCCGAGCGGTCCCCAGGCGGCCATGCCCGATTTCAGCACGAGAGTCGGCTTCGCGCCGAAGTAGGCCGGCTGCCACAGGACGATGTCGGCGAGGCGGCCCGGCCGAAGCGAGCCCACGTGATCCGCGATGCCGTGGGTGATGGCCGGCTCGATCGTGACCTTGGCTAGGTAGCGCAGCACCCGCTCGTTCGTGTCGAACGGATCGGCGGCCGGAGCCGTCCCGGGCCACGACGCCATCACGTGGGCGAGCTGGAACGTCCGGCGGACCGTCTCCATCATCCGGCCCATCCCTTGCGAGTCCGAATTCACGATGGCGATCGCGCCCAGCTCGTGCAGCGGTCCCTCCGCGGCCATCGTCGCCGGGTGTACGCGCTCGCGGACGAGCTCGACGTCTTCGGCAACCGCGAAGGACGCCCCGTGGTTGAGGATGATCATCGGGACCTGCTCGGCGGCGGCGTTGATGCCCCACGGCACCGTCGGGGTCGTGGACGAGCAGATGACGTACGGCTCGCGGACGAGCCCGATGACGTCGGGGACGTGGCCGCCGCCGCTGCCTTCCACGTGATACGCGTGGACAGTCCGGCCGTCGATCGCCGCGACCGTGTCCTCAAGCTCGGCGCTCTCGTGCAGCCCGTCCGTGTGAAGCGACACGCTCACGTCGTGCGCGTCCGCGTAGCGCAGCGTGTGGTCGATGAGTTCCGGATAGGCGCCATAGTCCTCGTGGATCTTGAAGCCGCACGCGCCGGCTTCCAGGAGCGCGTCGAGCGAGGCATCCTGCTCCGCCCGGGCGCACGCCTGCAGGCCGACGTTGAGCGGCCAGTCGGCGATCGCGGCGAGCGTCCGGGCCATCGCCCAGGGCGGCTCCTCGAACCCTGCGGTGATGAGCGTCGTGACGCCGCCCGACAGCGCCGCCGGCAGCAGCTCCGGCGAGATCAGGTGGACGTGGCTGTCGATGGCGCCGGGTGTCGCGATGAGGCCGTAGCCCATGATCGGCTGGGTGTGCGGACCGATGCGAAGCTCGATGCCCGGACTCATCCGCTCGTTCCCGGCACGACCGACGCCGACGATCCGCCCGTCCTTGATCCCGATGTCGGCTTTGACGGCGCCGATGAGGGGATCGAGCACGAGCGCGCCGGCGATGACGACGTCCAGCTCGGAGTCGCTCGGGCGACCCTGGACCGAGCGCGGTCGAAGCGTCTTGGCGTACCCCCAGATCGGCTCGTCGCCGGGAGCCTGGCGGTCGTCCTCCACGCGGACCCACAGGTCGGTGTCACCGAGCCGGACGCGATCGCCCGCGGTTGGACCGTACCGAGCGAGGCGCTCCGTGGGCGAGAGGCGCTTCATCCCGGCCGGACCAGGTCGACCGTCCGCGTCTCACCCGGCCCCCAGCGCTCGGTCGAGCCCGCCGGGAGATCGAGTCGGAAGCCGGTCGCTCGTCCTCGGTCGAAATCCAGCCGTCGGTTGACGCGCTCGAACGGATAGTGGCTCGAAACCCGGACGACACGGTTCGACCTGTTGTGAACCTCCAGCTGGATCCGGACGAGGTCGCGAACACGGCCGACATCGTCGCGCTCGGCCACCGGCGCCCGCCGGATCGCACCTGGCGCATCGTCCCCGGACCGGCCGAGCGGCTCGAGCAGGACGACCAGCCGGACGCCATCGTCGAACAGGACCTCGAGCCGAACCTCGTCGATCAGGGCGGCCACCCCGGGAAGTGCCTGTTCGGCCGTGACGGCCTCGCGACCGGCGGCCTCCACCTCCTCATAGGTCGCGCCGGCGCGAGCCGCTACCAGCATCGTGTCGCAGATGAGCGCGACGACCTCCGGGGCGTTCAGCAGCAGACCACGATCGCGATGACGTCGCGCCAGCTCGGCCGCCGAGAAGATGAGGAGGCGTTCCTCCTCCCATGCCGTCAATCGCATTGCCGCATCGTAGCGGCGGGGCGGCTGGCCGGGCGGGTCGCCGGCCCGGGGTGCACGCCGCGCGAACCGGACGCCCGATCAGCCGGTCGGCACCGCCGACCCGGCGGGCACGGAACGGAGAGCCGGCACCGGATCGGGCTCCGGCGCCTTGGCGTTCACGCGCGCGAACAGCACCACCCCCACGGCCGACGCGGCCGCGCACAGGAGCAGCCCGGAAGTCACGTCCACGACACCGAGCTGCAGCAACGCGCTCATGAGGAACGCGGCCGCGATCCCGCGGGCGCCGGTGATCGCATTCCATCCGGCCATCGCGGCGGCGCGCGACGCCAGCGGCGTCTGGTCGCTGACGATCGAGGCGATGCCGACGTCGACAGCCGCGCTCGCCGCTCCGTAGCCGACGGCCATGACCCACAGGATGGCGACATCGGGGGCCAGGGCGTAGCCGATGAGTCCGACCACCCCCAGCGTGCTGCCCAGGCGGAGGGCCCAGATCCCGCCGTGACGATCCGCCATTGCACCCCAGATCGGGAACGAGATCGTGGTCGCGACAGCCGCCATGATCCCGATGACGCCAACGTCGGACAGGCGCAGGTCCAGTCGGTCGACGTGGACGAGGGCGTACAGCGGCACGGCCGCGATGAGCCCGCCGCCATAGAACCCCTGGGCAAGCGCGACCTTGCCGAGCAGCGGGCGCTCGCGGAGCGCGCGGATGGATCCGCGGGCGGAATAGGACGGCGGCCGCTCGGCGGACCGCGCGCGCAGACCCGCATACGCCAGCGCACACGCGACCCCGACGGCCCCGGCGAGCGCGACGGCAGGCGGCCCACCCAGCCGGTCGGCGACAACGCCTCCGGCGAACGCCGCGAGCGCGCCGGCAGCGGCCCGGCCCATCCCGATGACCCCGATGACGCGCCCGACCAGCCTAGCCGGGTACATGGCACCCCCCACAGGCGGAGATGGAACGGACCGCCGAACGACAGGGTCATCCAGAAGACGAACGCCACGGCGATCATCACGGGCGCGAGCGGCACGACGAACACCAGCAGGAGCGACGCGGCTCCGATGCCACGGATCAGCGCCAACTGTGCCGGGGAGCGTGGTCCGAACCGTCCGGCGAAGGCGCTCAGGAGGTTGGCAACGAAGGGCGCGGCCGCCAGCGCGGACAGGCCCAGCGGTTCGAGACCGCCTCGCCGGGCGATCGTCGGCAGCAGGGCGGTCACGAGCGCCATCGAGACGCCGACGCCCGTCGCGGCGACGAGGTCGAGCGCGAGATTGCGCCCGAGCGCGCGCCGGCTCGGTGACGGATCGAATGACGGCGACCGGAACACCACGTACCTCGAAGCAGCCCTGCTGGCCTGCGAGGTGAGCTGTCGGGCTCGGCGTGGGGTCCGCCGTCGCGTCGTGCGATTCGCCCCGAGGAGTGGGTCCCCCGTCCTCGGATGAGGAGGTTCGGCCAGTGTCAACGATAGCAGCGACGAGGCGAAATCGCGGATGGCCCGGTCGTCCCGGGTGCCGACGCCTTCGTGGTACCATGCCAAACCGAACCGGTGTTCGGTCCTGTGGGGATGCGTGGTTTCGACAGGGCCCAGTTACCGGAGAGCGCGAGCCGAGGATGCTGCTCAGGCCTCGTTAATCAGGCAGCAAAACGAAGTACCTGGCAACCGCCAGTCGACTCTCGCCCTCGCTGCT
>JARDZW010000071.1 GCA_029240655.1 Chloroflexota bacterium | reverse complement strand
TCTGGCGTGAGGACCGTGACGAGGTCGTCGTCCGGGAGGCTGCCGGCGAGGGCCTTGAGGTCGTAGGCGCGGTAGATCGACGAGCGGTCGAAGCAGTCGTGCGTGCCCGGGAGGACGACCGTGCGGATCTTGGACTCGGACAATCGCTTGAGCTGCGCGGCGACGCGCTCGACGGACCGTCGGGGTTGGACGTTGCTATCGAACAGGTCGCCCGCGATCAGGAAGAGATCGACCTTCTCCGTGAGGGCGAGGTCGATGGCTGCGGTGAAGGCGTCGAACTGCCGTTCACGCTGGGCGCTCGCCTGCTCGCCGAGGTCGTCATGGCGAGCACCGAGATGGACATCGGCCGTATGGATGATCCGTAGCATCCGCTGGGGCAGGGCCTCCGTGGTCGGCGTCTTGGTCGATCACGATCCGGTCCACGCAGCGTCGTGAGTCTTGGCGCGAGCGAGGCGCCCCCATGACTCCCCGCTCGCCGCCCCGGATCCTCGCGGGCCATTGTGACAGGTCGCTTGTCACGACCGCCAGCCCGCCGGGAACCTGCGATGTCCGATTTTTCGACCCGTTGTATCCTGCGCCGCACTAGAACCGGTGCGCCCCGCAGACAGGGACTCCCACATCGGCACCTGGGTCAGCGCGGGCCCGGCTTCTCTCGCCAGACCTCGCATTCCCGTCCGCCGATGCGGCCGCCTCCGTGGCGCACCAAGCCGACCAACGCGTCCCGGAGGAGCATCGTGACCTACGTCGATCGGACCCTGAATTGCGTGGACTGTGGTGTGGAGTTCATCCATTCCGCCGCTGACCAGGAGTACTACGTCCAGAAGGGGTTCTCGAGCGACCCCAAGCGCTGCACCAGCTGCCGCGCCAGCCGGCGAGCGGCCCGTGACGGCGGTTCGGACGTCCGTGACATCGGCGGCCCGCGCGGCTACGAGCGCGGCGAGGATCGCCCCGATCGCGAGTATTTCGCGGTGGTCTGCTCCTCGTGCGGCAACCAGGCGCAGGTGCCGTTCAAGCCCCGGATGGACCGCCCGGTGTATTGCTCGGATTGCTTCCGAACGGTTCGCCCCGACTGATCGACGCCTCCGTGGCGCGACGCCGGGAACGACGCTCCTGCGGCGCGTGCTGAGACCGTCGCCGGGGCGGCGTGGCCGTCTACAGCGCTCGGATCTTCGAGCGGCTGCTGCTGCGCCGGGTGACCCGATCGACGCCTTGGCGCGGCCTTGGCAGGATCGTCATGCGGGGACGCTTATGGCCGAACGCGGGCCGGATGGCGGCAGGGTCGTCGTGGGGAGACGGTTACGACTGCGATTCGTGCGGATTCGGGCACGATCGGGGCGGACACGCCGTAGTCGTCTGGGGAAATCGATCTTGCCAACAACGGGAGGCTCGTCCTAGATCCGGAAGGTGTCGCCGGCGCGGAAGCGCTCGCGATGACGACCGCGCCAGACCGTGACCCGGGCGGCGCCGTGGACCTGCCAGGATCCATCGCGACCCACCGCCGCCGTCTCCTCGTCGATGCCCAACACGACCGACCCGCGCGGTGCCTGGAAGGCGATGAGCGCCGACAGCGGCTCCGGCCACGCGTCGTAGTGCGGAACGACCGAGACGCCCGGCGCGAAGCCGAGGCCCCGCGCCCAACGCAACGGCCACGGCAGCACGCGGACCCTGAACTCGAAGGCGTGACCGGCCAGGATCATCGCCCCGGCCGAACAGCCGGCCAGCACGGCGCCTCGTTCGTGGGCGGCCAGAAGAGCGCGTCCGACGACCGTCCCATCCAGCGCGCGACGCAGGTATCCGGGCTTCCCACCAGAGAGGTAGATCAGGTCCGCCTCGCCGAGTGCCTGCGCCGCCGCGCGATCATCCGCGTCGGCGCGATCACGGACGAGGACCGGTTCCACCTCCGCCCCGAGCCCGGCGAAATGCGCCACCCCCATCGAGGCCCAGCGCTCGAATACGTCCTCACCGTCGGGAAATGACGCGGTCGGCATCACGACCACGCGCGGGCGCGCCACACCGGTCGACGCCAGGAGACCCGCGTCGACGTCAGCCATGGCCGGAAGGAATTCACCGGCGCCTACCAGCGCCACGGGTCCGGGCATACCGCGAGAGTCTATCTGCGAGACTGCGAAGATGACGCCGCGCCAGCGCTGGACCCTCGTCGCGACCATCATCGGCTCCGGCGCGGTGTTCCTCGACGGCACCGTCGTGAACCTCGCGCTGCCGATCATCGGGCGCGAGCTGCCCTCGACCGTGTTCGGCGTCCTCGAGGGCCAGACCTACGTCGTCAGCGGCTACCTCGCGGTCCTGGCCGCCCTCTTGATCCTCGCCGGCGCGCTGTCCGACCACTACGGGCGGCGCCGGGTCTATGCGATCGGACTCGCGAGCTTCGCGGCGACCTCGGCACTGTGCGGATTCGCGCCGACGCTCGAGTGGCTCGTGATCTTCCGGCTGCTCCAGGGCGCGGCCGGCGCATTCCTGGTGCCTGGCGCCCTGTCGATCATCACCCAGACCTTCGATGCCGGCGTCGAACGTGGCCGAGCATTCGGCATCTGGGCGTCGGCCACGTCGGCCCTCGGCTTGCTGGGACCGCTCGTCGGTGGGTTGCTCGTCGATACCGTCGGGTGGCGGATCGTATTCCTCATCAACGTCCCGGTGCTCGCCTTGGCCCTGTGGGTGGTCTTCCGGCACGTCGAGGAATCACGGGACACGAAGGCGCGCCGGTTCGACTGGCTCGGTTCCGCGGTGGCCGCCCTGGCGGTCGGCGGCTTGTCGTTCGGCCTCGTCCGCGGGGCCGAGCACGACTGGCAGGACACCCTGGCGTGGATCTCGATCGGGGTCGGGACCGTCGCCCTTGTGGCCTTCCCGATCCTGATGGCCAGGCGCCGCGATCCGCTCGTGCCCCTCTCGCTGTTCCGCTCCCGGACGTTCACGACCATCAATCTCGCCACGTTCTTCATCTACGGCGCCCTCTACGTCACGTTCAGCTACCAGGGCATCCTCCTCCAGAACGTGTTGGGCTACACGGCCCTGGCCGCGGGCGCCGTCGGTATCCCGGTGGGGATCTGCCTGACGCTCCTGTCGACGCGCTTCGGCGCGCTCGCCGGACGGTTCGGCGCTCGGCCATTCCTCGTCATCGGACCTTTGCTCATGGCCGGCGCGCTCCTCTGGTACGCCCGCATCCCCGTGGATTCCGACCCCTGGGTGGCGTCGCTCGCACAGCCGGCGACGCTGATCCCGCCCGCGGACCTGCTCATCGACGTCCTGCCGTCGATCCTCCTGTTCGGCCTCGGCATCTCGTGCATCGTCGCCCCCCTGACGACGTCACTCATGGGCTCGGTGTCCGAGCGCTACTCGGGGCTTGCGTCCGCGATCAACAACGCCATCGCGCGCGTCGGCCAGCCGCTGCTCGGCGCCGTGGTCTTCCTCGCGATCAGCGCAACGTACTACTCGACCCTGTCGACGCTCGCGCCGGAACTGGATGGAAGCTCGCCTGACGTCCGCTCGGCGTTCTCCCCGCTGAACCCGCCGAAGGACGATCCGCCACCGGAACAGGTGGACGCATCCAGGCAGGCTTCCGTCGAGGCATTCCACCAGGCGATGCTGGTCGGGACCGGGCTGCTCGTGATCGGCGCCGGCGTCTCGGCCTACGGGCTGCGGGACGAGAAGACCGGTCGATCGACGGACGCAGCCACGAATCCGGCTGCAGCGGCTTGACGGCGTGACGGCCCGCGGCGAGCCATCCATGCCTCGCGACTGGGACGCCCAGACCTACGACCGGGTCGCCGATCCGATGGCCCGCTGGGGCGCGGCCGTCCTGGACCGCCTCCCGCTGCGCGGCGACGAGCGGGTCCTCGACGCCGGTTGTGGCAGCGGGCGCGTCACCGAGCAGCTCGCCGATCGACTGCCGCGGGGTCGGATCGTCGCGCTGGATGGTTCCGCGTCGATGGTCGAATCGGCGCGCGGGCGTCTCGCCCGCTTCGGCGACCGGATCGAGTACGTGGTCGCGGACCTCGGCGCGCCGCTGCCGATCGAGGGCCTCGTCGACGCGGTCCTTTCGACCGCGACCTTCCATTGGGTGCCCGATCACGATGCGCTGTTCGCGAATCTCGCCGCCGTCATGGCCCCCGGCGCTGGGCTCGTCGCCCAGTGCGGGGGCTTCGGCAACATCGCATCGATCCAGCGGGTGCTGGCCACGATCGGCGACGGTTGGCTGGGAGCGGTCCATTTCGAAACACCGGAGGCGACGACGGAGCGCCTGGAAGCGGCGGGCTTCGACGCGATCGAGTGCTGGCTGACCGACGAACCCACGCGCTTCGAGCCCGGCGAGCCGTTCGAGACGTACCTGCGGACCGTCGTCCTCGGCGCCCATCTCGAGCGGCTGCCGCCGAACGAGCACGACGCGTTCGTCCGGGCGGTGGCCGACGGTGTCGGAGAGCCCGCGATCGACTACGTTCGCCTGAACATCATGGCCCGACGGGCAGTCAGCCCTCGACGAGGCTGATCTCGCCGAGCTCGATGACGGGCTGGCCGTTTGCGCCGGATGCCCGGAAGGTGCCCGTGACCGTGACATAGCCCCACCACATCTTCTTGAGATCGGGCTCGGTCGTCGTGTCGAGAACCGCGAGCGTGTCGGCGGGGACCTCGCCGGTCAGGCGGACGCCGCCGCCGCACTGTGGCGGATACGACTCCATCAGCACGGCGCAGAGCTGTGCGGATCCTGCGTCTGCCAGGAAGCTGCCGGTCACGCGCACGACCTGGCCGTCCTTCGCGCCCGGGTCCTCGAGTAGCGCGCCGACGTCGATCGCGGCGCCTGGATCCGACCCTGGCGCCGACGCGGAGGGCGCGCTGGGCGCCCGGCTCGCGGGTGGGGAGCTCGCTGCGCCGGCACAGGCACTGAGGAGCAGCGCGAGAAGGGCGACGAGCCACAGCCCGGCCATGGGTCGACGAGGGGAACCATCGAGCATCGAACGTGATCTCCGCGGAACGGGGCGTGGACGACTGATGGCGGTCCCGACGCGAAGGCTCATGGCCCGGTTCCGTCAGGCGCGGACGCGGAACGGACCCCCATGACCCGGGAAGACGATGTCGGCAGCAGCCAGCACCCGTTCTCGCCCCCGCTCGAGGGCCGCCTGATCCGAGGCGTACGGATCGATCTCGGGCGTCCGGTCGGCGCCCCACCACAGGTGCGTCATGGCGTAGACGGCGTCATCGGCCTCAACGACGAGCGTGATGTCCTCCTCCGAGTGGCCAGGCGTCAGCCAGAGCTGGGTATTGGGCGCGAGGTGATAGCCGTCGCCGTCGTGATCGAGCCACAGGTCGTCCCGGTAGCGAGCCCAGAAGTCGACGACTTCAGCGTTCGGGAACAGCGCGACGTTCATGGTGTGGTCCGGGTGGTGGTGCGAGAGCGAGACGTGGGTCACGGCCGCTGGCTCCACGCCCAACCCCGCGAGCGGATCGAGGATCAGGGAGCGTCGGGCCACCATGCCCGGGTCCACGACGATCAGCGCGTCGCCGTCACGGACCAGCACCACGGTCGAGGCCGTATTGGAGCCGATGTAGCCGGCATGGAGCAGGTGGACGGAGGTCATCGGGCGGCAGTGTAGGCCCCGGAAGTGGCCGCCACACGGGCTCGTATCGCGGCGTGGCTCCATGCCGCGGCGCGGACCATGTCGCGGCGGACGGGATGACCGGGCACATGCGCGACGACGCTGGCACACTCCGCCGGTCCGAACCCCCCGATCCGGAGGCCGCCGTGTCCGCGACGCCCCAGCCACCCGCCGATCTCGTCCTCACGGGCGGCCGGATCGCGACGATGGACGCCGCCCGCAGTTGGGCCGCCGGCCTGGCCGTCCGGGACGGCGATATCGTGGCGGTGGGCACAGACCGCGACGTCGCGTCGTTCGTCGGCGCATCGACGCGCGTCATCGCGCTCCGCGGCCGCACGGTGACCCCGGGGTTCCAGGATGCCCACGTCCATCCGGTCCACGGCGGCCTGGGCCTGCTCCGATGCAGCCTCCACGACTCCCTCGTGGCCGCGGACTACCTCGAGGTCATCGCGTCCTACGCGCGATCGCATCCGGACGAAACCTGGATCCGGGGGAGCGGCTGGTACATGGCCGCGTTCGAGGGCGGGGCACCGAAGCGCGAGGATCTCGACCGCATCCTGCCCGATCGCCCGGCGTTCCTGACCAGCCGTGACGGCCACAGCGCCTGGGTCAACACCCGCGCACTCGAGCTCGCAGGGGTTACCGCCGCCACCGCCGATCCAGGCGACGGCAGGATCGAGCGCGGGGCCGACGGATCGCCGAGCGGCACGCTCCAGGAAGGCGCGATGGATCTCGTCGAACGGCACGTCCCGGACGACGGGCCTGCCGATCTGGAGGAAGCGCTGCGCCTGGGGCAGGCCTACCTGCACTCGTTGGGGATCACGGCCTGGCAGGACGCCATCATCCGTCCCGGGTCGGAAGAGCACGCCTACGTCGCCCTTGCATCGAGCGGCGAGCTCACGGGCCGCGTCGTCGGAGCCATGTGGTGGGAGCGCCACCGAGGCGCCGAGCAGATCGAGGAGTTCGTCGAACGTCGCCGCAGCACGTCGATCGGGCGCTACCAGGCGACCAGCGTGAAGCTGATGATGGACGGCGTCCTCGAGAACTTCACCGGCGCCATGATCGAGCCGTACGGCGATGGTCAGGGCGGCGTGACCGACAACCGCGGCCTCAGCCAGATCGACCCCGACGGCCTGCGGAGCTGGGTCCCACAGCTCGACGCGCTGGGTTTCCAGCCGCATTTCCACGCGATCGGCGATCGCGCCGTGCGCGAATCACTTGATGCGGTCGCCGCAGCGCGCGCCGCGAATGGCTCGTCCGACACGCGACCGCACATCGCCCATATCCAGGTCATCCACCCGGACGACCTGGCTCGCTTTCGGGACCTCGCCGTCGTCGCGAACGCCCAGCCGCTGTGGGCAGCTCACGACGATCAGATGGACGTCCTCACGATCCCATTCATCGGTGAGCGCTGGCGGAGGCAATACCCGTTCCGTGGGCTTCGAGCGGCTGGCGCCGTCCTGGCGATGGGATCCGACTGGAGCGTCTCCACGGCGAACCCCCTCAGCGAGATGGAGGTCGCCGTCGAGCGGCAGCATCGCGAACAGTTCGTCGGACGCGAGGTCTTCCTCCCGGAGGAACGCCTCGAGCTCATCGACGCACTGGCCGCCTTCACGGTGGGCTCGGCCTACGTCAACCACCTCGATGCGGAGACGGGCACCCTCGAGGTCGGAAAGGCGGCCGACCTGGCCATCCTGGACCGTGATCTCTTCGATCGTGGCGCCGGCGCGATCGGCGAGGCGCGCGTGCTCGCTACGTTCGTGGACGGCGCAGCCGTGTACGAGGATGCCGCCCTCGACGGCTAGTGCCTTCGAGTCGCCGGACTGATCCGGGTCAGGCGGGATCGTGCGCAGGTCCGGCAGGGGGTTGCGCTACCCCACGATCTTCCGACGAGCGCCATGGGAAGCGGGCCGGCAGGCGCGCGAGGACCGCGAACAGCACCGCGGTCACGCCGAGGACCGCACTGAACCCCGAGGTATCGCCCGACGACTGCGTCAGCTGCCACCAGACCATCGGGGCGCACGCGACGATGGCAGTCAGGACACGTGCATGCGGAGCGCGGCGAGCGATGAATTCGATTCCGACGAGAACCAGCAGTAAGCCGGGCAGGACCACGATCCAGCGGACCAGGACGAAGACGACCATCAGCAGCACGAGTTGGCCTGGCGACACTGGCGGGGGCGACCCCCTGACGACCACCTGTGCCACCCCGACCACGAGCGACACGACCTCGAACGCCAGCAGCACCAGCAGGGCATTGGCGAGGACCCGGACGGTACCGGCGCGCCAGCCATACGGATCGGGATCCGTGGCGGCGCGGGCCAGCTGCTTCGCCATCGTCATCTCCCTGTCTACCGGGCAGTCGCCCCGATCCTTCTGCTCCGATGACGCCCCGCGCGCCTCGGGAGTGTCGTTCGTGACTGATCGGGCCTCGGCCAAGGATGGACGGATGACGATGTGGAATCGACATCGGACGTCGGTGGTGGCTGCCGCCGGTTGGGGCGATGCTCCTGTTGCGCACCGGAATGGACCGGGACGCAGAAAGGAGCGATCAAGCAATGAATTCCTACTCGATCCTCATGGCCACCGAGAACATCCAGTTCTTGCTCGACGAGGCCGCGGTTCGCCGCGTGCATCAGGTCGAGAAGCGGGGACTGTTCGAGCGGATCGCCTCCGCTGCATCCTCGGTCAAGGCGGCCATCGACGGCCCCGCCGACTACAGCCAGTCGATCCTCCCGACGCTTAACGACTATCCGTACCGGAGCTGAGGCCTCCTCCCCTCGGTTCTGTCCGACCTTCCTCCCATACGCGAACGGCCCCTGGTTCCTCCGCCAGGGGTCGTCGTGTGTCTGCCGCCGGCCCGGTCAGTCGCGCTGGGGACGTCTCGACCACCGTCTAGGGCGACGGCAGGTCATCGGGTGTGTCGATGTCGCGCAGGGTCGCGGCCGTCGGATCGTGCCGGCGCCACGCCGACTCGTCGATGACCGCGGCTTCCAGCGCGCCGGTGAGCGCCCGGAGCCGCCGCTCCCCGCCGCTGAGGAGCTTCCGGACCGCCGGCTCGGCGCTCACACGACGCAGGGCCATCGGCAGCGGCCTTGCGTCGCCGTCGTGCGCGAGGATCGCGGCATCGGCGCCCGAAACGACCTGGTCGAGCAGGCCACGCAGGACCGCGGGGACCAGACTCGGCATGTCGCCCGCCACGACGAGCACACGCTCGATCGATGCGTCGAGCTCGGCAAGGCCTGCCGCGAGGCCGGCGAGCGGACCTTCGAACGCCACGGGATCGCGGGCGAGACGCACGCCTTCGGGCAGGTCGGCGGTCGACGCCGGCGCCGCGACCACGACGACGTCGGTCGCGACGGCCTGGACGGCAGCGATGGCATGTTCGAGCAGCGGGCGGCCGTCGATGATCTCGGCGAGCTTGTCGCGCCCGAACCGCGACGATCGGCCGCCGGCGAGCACGATCGCGCCGATCCGCTCGGTCACGGGACCGCTTGCTTCGGGCGCGGAGCCTTCGGGCCGGGAACGTGGCCATCCGGGGTCCGGCGCAGGATCGCTCGCCGGTCCAGATCTTCCAGGATGGCCATCACGTACTTGCGACTGGTACCGGTCGCATCGCGGTACGCAGCCGGCGTCAGGGGCTCGCGCCCGGCCATCGCGATCGCCTGCGCAGCGAGGTCGCGATACGTCGACATCGCGTAGGCCAGATCGGGTTCCAGGACGACGATCCGGGCCGCGCGTTCCAGGGCTCGGACGCCCTCGGCCGGGCAGCCGGCGATCCGTGCCGCGTCTCCGAGCCGCGGCGGGGAGGGCACGGCGAGCACTGCCTCGAGGCGTTCCATGGCCGTCGCGAGTCCGGGGTCGGCGATGCGGCCCACCGCTCCGGGCCGCCGGATGACGTCGCCGTCGCGAACGAGTCGTCCGTCGGCGACGAGGGCCTCGATGATCGGTGTCGCCGACGCGACCGCATCCTCCCTGGCGATCGTCACGGAGCGGCGCAGGGTTTCGGCCACGGCCGTGCGAACGGACCCGAGACTCGCCTCGTTCTTGACGGCGGCGACGGCGCTGGCCACGGCAAGGGCGCGAACATCGGGGGCCAGGACGGTCCGCCCGCCCTCGGACAGGGCGCCGTGGAGCTCGAGTCGCGCGGTCGCGCCCGGAACCCGTGCTCTGAGCATCGCGACCCGGGCCACCGACTGACGCCGTCGGGAGATCCCGCGCGGCGGCGCCACGTCGAGGACCACCCCGCCGATCGGTGTCAGCGCGGGGCCGCGCCGCAGGACGAAGCGATCCCCCGGTGCGAGGGCGACAGGCGCAGCCAGTCGGACCGCCCCTGCGGATGTCCCGTCAGGGAAGTCCAGGGCATCGCGCCCGGCGCGACCGACTGCCGCGTCCACGGCGGCCGTTCCCGCGTGGAGCCTCGCGCGTGCCCGGTCCCGGATGCGTCCACCGAACGAGACGAGGGCCCGGTCCGTCGCCTGGACCACCGGATCTGCGGTCAGCACCAGACCGCGGTGCAGCTCGGCGACCCCGATCCCGGCG
This sequence comes from Chloroflexota bacterium, assembly GCA_029240655.1. GTDB lineage: Bacteria > Chloroflexota > Limnocylindria > Limnocylindrales > CSP1-4 > SPCO01. Next base: position 3,858 of record JARDZW010000071.1, on the reverse strand, counting down.
AGGTTGAGCGCGGTGCGCCCACCGCCGGTCACGCGATCGACGGCCGCGCCGTGGACCTGGATCTCGCGGACCCGGACCTCGCGCTCGCCGGGTACCAGACGGAGCGTGTCGCCCGACGTGAGCGGGCCGCCTCGTAGGGTCCCGGTCACGACGGCGCCGCGACCTTTGACCGAGAAGGCGCGATCGATCGCGAGCGTCGGCGGACGGTCGATGGGTCGGTGCGCCGCGCGCAGGCCGTCGAGCGCGGCTCGGACCGCGTCGAGTCCCTCCCCGGTGACGCCGGACGCGGCGAGGACCGGGGAACCGGCAAGGGACGTCGGCGCGAGGAGCCCGGCCACGGCCGCGACGACCGCTGCCACCCGCTCCGGTTCGACGGCATCGATCTTCGTCACCACGACGAGGCCGGGGGCGACGCCGAGCGCGTCGAGCAGCCCCAGGTGTTCGAGCGTCTGCGCCCGCGGGCCATCGTCGGCGGCGACGATCAGCATCGCAGCGTCGACCTCGCCCGCGCCGACGAGCATGTTGCCGATGAGCTTGTCGTGCCCAGGCACGTCGACGAAATCGATCGACGTCCCGTCGTCGAGATCCAGATGGGCGTACCCGACATCGATGGTCATCCCGCGCCGCCGTTCCTCGGGGAGCCGGTCCGCGTCGATGCCGGTCAGCGAGCGCAGCAGCGTCGTCTTGCCGTGATCGATATGCCCGGCCGTGCCGACGACGAGAGTCATCGCCCGACTGCGCCGAGCGTTCGTTTGACGACGGTCGCCAGGTCGTCGTCCCGATCGGGCTCCACCGTACGCAGGTCGAGCACGACCCGACCGTCCTCGATACGGCCGATGACCGGCGGATCGCTCCGTCGCAGCGCCGTGAGTGCCCGGGTCGCGGACGGGGCGCGGACCGCCAGCCCGATCGAGGGGAGGGTTTCACCTGGCAACGAGCCGCCACCGACCGTCGAGCGCAGGTCGGCGACTTCGACGCCGTCCCCGAGCCGGGTCCGCAGCCCCTCCGCCCGCGCACGAAGCGCCGGGACCGGCGTCGAGATCATCCGCCAGACGGGGATGTCGCTCGTGGCTCGACCGGCCCGGTAGAGGCCCAGCGTCAACGCGACCCCAGCCATCGTGACCTTGTCTGGTCGCATCGCCCGGGCCAGTGGATCGCGTCGCATCTTCGCGACGAGGTCCGTGCGCCCGACCACCAGGCCCGCCTGCGGCCCGCCGACGAGCTTGTCGCCGCTGAACGTGACGACATCGGAGCCGACCGCGAGGCGCTCCGATGGCAGGGGCTCATGCGTCAGCCCGTAGGCGGCCGTGTCGATGAGCGCACCCGAGCCGAGGTCGTCGATGACGATCGCGCCGTGCCGGTGCGCGAGCTCGGCGACGGCCGCAGGGTCGGGCGTCTCGGTGAACCCGGACATCGCGAAGTTCGACGGGTGGACGCGCAGCACGGCGCGGGCACGGCCCTCGACCAGCGGCGCCTCGAAGTCATCGGCGCGGGTCCGGTTCGTCGTCCCGATCTCGACGAGCCTGGACCCTGCCCGACGAACGATGTCCGGGATCCGCACGCCGCCGCCGATCTCGACCAGCTCCCCGCGGGAAACGACCACGCCGCTCCGACCGGCCAGCCCGACGGCCAGCGCCAGGGCCGCAGCGTTGTTGTTCGTCACGAGCGCGTCCCCCGCGCCGGTCAGGGCGACGAGATGGTCTTCTGCGATGCGGGCCCGTGCGCCGCGCCGCCCGGTCTCGCGGTCCAGTTCCAGGAGGCCGTAGCGTGTGGCGATCTCCGCGGCCGCCTCGGCGACGATCGCCGGCCAGGGTGCGCGTCCGAGATTGGTATGGACGATGACGCCTGTCGCATTGATGACGGTGGTCGTGGTGGTGACGACCGGCCCAGCGAAGGCGTCCAGGCGTTCCACGACGATCGCCGCAAGCTGATCGGGGTCGCGTGGTGCCGAGCCATCGGCCCCCAGACGCTCGCGCTCGTCATCGACCACCTGACGAGTCACCGCGAGCACGGGTGCGGCCTCGCGCGGGCTGTCCAGGCGGTCGCGCACCCGCGCGAGTACGCGCTCGACGCTGGGTGGACGCGGCCCGGCGGCCTGCTTCGGTGACATCCGATCTCCGTGGCGACGCATGGCGGGAGCGCGTGGGAGTCGAACCCACCGCGCCACGCCGAGCGCGGCGCCACCGGTTTTGAAGACCGGGGGACCCACCGGGACCCCTCCGCTCCCACGCTCGATGGTAGCGCGCAGGAGCCCATCGGCCTCAGGGCGCGGTTCCGACCTATGATCGGCGGGTGACCCCGCTGGATGCGCCGCCGCCGCTTCGCCTGACCACCCTGACCGACTGCGGTGGCTGCGCGGCGAAGCTCGGGGCGGACCTGCTCGCGGATGCGCTCAGCGGCCTTGGTGCCGAGGCGACGCTCGAGGCGCCGGGGAACCTCATCGCGGGCCTCGACCCGCCCGACGACGCTGCCGTGTACCGGGTCAGCGACGATCTCGCGATCATCGGCACGCTCGACTTCTTTCCGCCACTCGTCGACGACCCGCGGACGTTCGGCGAGATCGCCGCGGCCAATGCGTTGAGCGACGTGTTCGCGATGGGCGGTCGCGTGCTGTTCGCCCTGTCGATCGCGGCCTTCCCCGAGGAGCTGCCGCGGGACGTGCTGGCCGCGATCTTCGAGGGTGCGTCGTCGAAGGTGCGCGAAGCTGGGGGCACGCTTGCCGGCGGCCATACGATCCGTGACCCGGAGCCCAAGTACGGGCTCGCGGTCGTCGGGGCCGCCCACCCCGACAAGCTGCTGCGCAAGGGCGGAGCGAAGCCGGGCGACGTGCTGGTCCTGACCAAGCGGTTAGGGACCGGTGTGCTCGTATCGGCGGCGCGGGGGGACCGGACGAGCGACGCGGACCTGGCGACGGCCATCGAGCAGATGCTGACCCTGAACCGGGCGGCATCGGACGTGCTCGTGGCCCGCGGTCTCCGGGCCGCGACGGATGTCACGGGCTTCGGGTTGCTGGGCCACGGCCTCGAGATGGCTCGGGCGTCGGGCACGCGCTTCGTCTTCGAGGCAGCGGCTCTGCCTGTCCTGCCGGGCGCACTGGAGCTGGCGGCGGCCGGTGTCGAGACCGGCGGCGCCGCGCACAACCGGCGGTTCGTGGCGGCTGACCTCGAGCTCGGCGAGGGCGTGGACCTCGCCCAGGTCACGCTGGCCCACGACCCCCAGACCAGCGGAGGACTGCTGGCCGCGGTCCCAGCGGACGAGGTGGGATCCATCGTGGACGCCCTCTCGGACGCCGGAGTCCAGGCGTGGCGCGTTGGCAGCGTTACCGAGGGATCGGGGCTCCGACTCAGCTAGGCGTTCGCGACTGATGACCGTCCGCCTTGACACTGCTGCCTCGCCAGCGCATACCTCGCCCATGAGCTCCCCCGATCCCTACACCCCGTCCTCGTACCGCGGCGCCATCCTGATGCTCGTGTTGAGCCTCGCCGGCATCGTCTTCCTCTGGCTGGCCTACGGCGCCGCCCTGAACACCCCCTTTGGACGGGGCCTTGACCCGGGGGACCCACGACCGGTCGTCACGGCCCCGCCTTCGGCTCCCTGACGGGTCGTCCGGCGGCAGGCCACGCCGCGCTACACTCGCATCGTCAACCCCCGCAGGAGGCCATCGCTCGTGGCGAAGCCCTACGTGCGACTGACCCAGCCCCTCGTGCGCGACACGAAGGGGGGAGAGCTCCGTCCCGCGACCTGGGACGAGGCGCTCGATCGCGTGGTCCAAGGGTTCGCGGCCGCGAAGGCGGCCCACGGCCCGACGACCTTCGGCACCTTCAGCTGCAGCAAGGCGACCAACGAGGTCAACTTCGC
>JARDZW010000186.1 GCA_029240655.1 Chloroflexota bacterium | reverse complement strand
GTGATCGAGGCCGGGCTCCAGCAGCTCCAGGGCAAGGGCGTCGTCAACTCGATCTCGCTCAAGGAGGGCGACGCAGAGTTCCTGCGCCAGGCTCGCCTGTGCCGGCGCTACGGCGCCGCGGTGGTCGTCATGGCCTTCGACGAGCAGGGCCAGGCGGAGTCGCCGGAACGGCGCGTGGCGGTGCTGCGGCGGGCCTACGACCTGCTCACGAACGTGGTCGGGTTCGCGCCGGAGGACATCATCCTCGACGCCAACATCTTCGCCATCGCCACGGGGATGGAGGAGCACAACGACTACGCGGTCTCGTTCATCGAAGCCGTCCGGCGGCTCAAGAAGGAGTTTCCTGGATCACGCACGTCGGGCGGTGTCTCGAACGTGTCCTTCGCGTTCCGCGGCAACGACCGGGTGCGGGAGGCGATCCACTCGGTCTTCCTGTACCACGCGATCGCTGCGGGGCTCGACATGGCCATCGTCAATGCCGGCGTCCTGCCGATCTACGACGAGATCGAGCCGGAGCTGCGCGAGCTGGTCGAGGACGTCGTCCTGAACCGCCGGCCGGACTCCACGGAGCGGCTGCTCGAATTCGCCGGCCGCTTCGCCGGCGAGATGGGGATGGAGCGCGCCGCCGAGGACCTCGCCTGGCGGGAGAAGCCCGTGGAGGAGCGGCTGACCCACGCCCTGGTCGCGGGCATCGACGCGTATATCGTCGAGGACACCGAGGAGGCCCGGCTCGCGGCGGCTCGGCCGCTCGACGTCATCGAGGGTCCGTTGATGGCCGGCATGAACGTCGTCGGCGACCTCTTCGGCGCGGGGCGCATGTTCCTGCCCCAGGTCGTCAAGAGCGCCCGGGTCATGAAGAAGGCCGTCGCCGTCCTGATCCCCTACCTCGAGGCGGAGCGGGAGGGGACGGGCAAGCGCTCCGGGACGATCGTCACGGCCACGGTCAAGGGCGATGTCCACGACATCGGCAAGAACATCGTCGGCGTGGTCCTGGGCTGCAACGACTACGAGGTCGTCGACCTGGGCGTCATGGTCCCGGCCGCGCGGATCCTGGAGAAGGCGATCGAGATCGATGCTGACCTGATCGGCCTGTCCGGGCTCATCACCCCGTCGCTCGACGAGATGACGCACGTCGCCGAAGAGATGGAGCGCCAGGGATTCTCGATCCCGCTGCTCATCGGCGGGGCGACCACGTCGCGCACCCACACGGCGATGAAGATCGCGCCGGCCTACTCGGGGCCGGTGGTGCACGTCCTCGATGCGTCGCGGGCGGTCGGCGTTGCGGGCTCGCTCGTGCAGATCGATCGGCGGGACGCGTTCGTGGCGGGGATCCGCGACGAGTACGAGACGGTCCGCCGTGACCGGGCCGGCCAGCGAGCCAAGGAGAAGCGCCTGACGGTGGCGGAGGCGCGCGCGAATCGTGTCCCCGTGGACTGGGCCGACGTCAGGCCGCCGCGGCCCACGTTCCTGGGGCCGCGGACGTTCGACGACTACCCGCTCGCCGAGCTCGTTGAGTTCATCGACTGGACGCCGTTCTTCGCCACCTGGGAGCTGCGCGGGGCATACCCGGCGATCCTCGACGACCCGAAGTTCGGTGCCGCCGCGCGCGACCTCCACCGCGACGCGCTCGCGCTGCTCGACCGGATCGTGGTGGACGGGCGGCTCAAGGCGAGCGCGGTCGTCGGTTTCTGGCCGGCCAACACCGTGAACGACGACGATATCGCGGTCTGGCGGGACGAGGAACGTCGCGACCCACGCGCCACGTTCCGGACCCTGCGCCAGCAGATGGCGAAGCCCGACGGACGGCCGAACGTCGCCCTCGCCGACTTCGTCGCGCCGATCGAGACCGGCGTGGCTGACTACGTCGGCGCCTTCGCAGTAACGGCGGGCCACGGACTGGACGAGATCGCCGCGGAGTTCGAAGCGGCCAACGACGACTACTCGTCGATCCTGGCCAAGGCGTTGGCCGACCGGCTGGCGGAGGCCTTCGCCGAACGGCTGCACCAGCGAGTCCGGCGCGAGCTGTGGGGCTACGCGCCCGACGAGGCCCTGACGAACACCGACCTCATCGCCGAGCGCTACCAGGGCATCCGGCCGGCGCCCGGCTATCCCGCCTGCCCGGACCACACGGAGAAGCGGACGCTGTTCCAGGTCCTCGAGGCGGAGGAGCGGGCTGGCATCCGGCTCACGGAGTCGTACGCGATGTGGCCTGGGGCATCCGTCTCGGGCTACTACTTCTGGAACCCGGCGAGTGCCTACTTCGGGCTGGGTCGGATCGGGCACGACCAGCTCGAGGACTACGCGCGGCGCAAGGGCGTCCCAGTCGCCGAGGCGGAGCGCTGGCTCGCCCCGAACCTGGCGGACGAGTCGTAGGTGGGCGCCCGCGACCGCTTCCGCGAGCGACTCACGGCCGGCCCGTTGCTGGCCGATGGGGCGATGGGCACGTTGCTGTTCTCGCGCGGGATCCCGCAGCGCGCCGTGCTCGACGAGCTGGTCGAAACCCGCCCCGAGCTCATCGGCGCGATCCATCGTGAGTACCTCGCGGCGGGCGCGGACCTCATCGAGACCTCGACCTTCGGCGCGAACCGCATCCGGCTCGCCCCGTACGGCTTGGGGGACCGGGCAGGTCGGTTCGCGCGCCGAGGCGCGCAGATCGCGCGCGAGGCCCGCGACGTCACCGGGCGGGACGTGCTCGTCGCGGGGTCCATCGGACCGCTGGGCGCGCCGACCCGCGAGATCCTGAACCTCGACGAGCGCGTCATCCGAAGCACCTTCCGCGAGACGGTGGACGGGTTGCTCGAGGGTGGCGCCGACCTCTTCTGGTTCGAGACGTTCGCGCTGATCGACCACCTCGCCATCGCGGTGGAGGAGGCGCGCGCGGCCGCCGCCGACCTGCCGATCGCTGCCCTCCTGACCTTCGGGGAGGATCTCGGGCTCGCGGACGGGACGGCGCCGGCGGCCGCGGCCGCCGCGCTGCGCGGGGTCGCCGATATCGACGTCATCGGGGTCAACTGCGGCGCCGGCCCCGTGGGCTGCCTGGATGCGCTCTCGGGGATGGGCCCGGCTGGTCGCGCGATCCTCCCCAACGCCGGTCTCCCCCAGCGGGTCGAGGGCCAGTTCATCTATGCCGCGGGCCCCGACTACTTCGGGCGGATGGTCGGCGACATGCTGGACGCGGGGGCGGCCATCGTCGGCGGGTGTTGCGGCACGACGCCCGAGCACATCGCGGCGATGCGCAGCGCTATCGACACCGCGATCGATACGCGAGGCGAGGACGGGGCGGTCGCGTCGGCGACGGTGGCAACGCCCGCGCCCGCGACGATCTCCTCGATCCGTGCCGAGATCGCCGCCACCACCGACGGGCCGCCGCCGCGTACGGGCCTGGCTCGCGCGCTCGACGAAGGTCGCTACGTGATCTCGGTCGAGATCGACCCACCGCGCTCTGTCCGCATCGAGCGGACGATCGAAGCCGCACGGCTCCTCCAGGCGGCCGGCGTCGACGCCGTCAACGTCAGCGACTCGGCGATGGCCAGGGTCCGGATGGGCGCCCTGGCCGTGGCGTTCGGGATCCAGCACGACCTCGACCTGGAGTGCGTGGTCCATTTCACGACACGTGACCGCAACCTCATGGCGCTCGAGTCCGAGCTGCTCGGGGCCCACGCCCTCGGCGTTCGCGACATCCTGGCCCTGACCGGCGACCCGCCGCGGATCGGCGACCTGCCCACCGCGACCGGCGTCTGGGATGTCGACTCGATCGGACTGGTCGAGATCCTCGCGCGCCTCAACCGCGGCGAGGACGCGGCCGGCTCCCCGATCGGGCAGCAGGCCGGATTCACCATCGCCTGCGCGCTCGACCCGACGGCCGCCGACGCGGCCACGGAATGGGATCGATTGGAGCGCAAGATCGCGGCCGGGGCCCACCTGATCATGACCCAGCCGCTGTACTCGATCGAGCAGGTCGAGGCGATGTTCGAGCGGCCTGCGCATCACCGAGGAGCTGCTCGATGCCGTCGGCGACCGCGTCGCGGGCACCTACGTCATGCCGTCGTTCGGGCGCTACGAACAGGCGGCCGAGCTGGCGCGACGCCTGCGGGTCCGCCATCCGGCTCCGACGGCAGCCCGAGCCTAGGATGACGGCCGATCAGGCATGGGTCGCGGTCTGGCCGTAATTCGTCGCCGCGCAGCCCGCGTGGGTTGTGATCCTTCGAAATCGAAGCGGTGGACCTCTCCTGGGGGTTGCCGAACCGGCTGGCACGACGACTCGTCGCCCGCGTTGACGCTCTCCGCCCGCCGCCCTAGACTCAATCCCGACGAAATCACTCGGATATCGAGGACCCTGACCTGAACCCGATCAGCACCACCGTCCTGCGCCCCGCCTACCACGGCTCCGGCGCG
>JARDZW010000009.1 GCA_029240655.1 Chloroflexota bacterium | reverse complement strand
AGCGTTCGGCCCACGCATTGCGACGCGGGATGTCGTAGCGACCCAGCAGCCCCTCGTTCACGCCGTACCAGTGCGGCCGTTCCCAGCCATTGCCCTCCAAGAAGAACGCACCGAGCTCCTGCTCGCGCTCGTAGAAGGGCGACGTTCGGATTGGTCGCGGGTCCTCCATCGGCTGGAGCGGATGGATGATGTCGTAGACCTCGATGTAGTTCTGGACACCGCGGTCGTGGAGATACGAGGGCGCCAGCTGGTGGGCCTCGAACCGGTTGACGTCGCACTCGTGGAGGTCCGTCGGCGAGCCGCCATCGACCAGCCATTCGGCCATGGCCCTGCCGACGCCACAGGCATGCGTGACCCATACGGCCTCGGCCAGCCAGAAGCCCTTCACGTCAGCCGATTCGCCCATGAGCGGGGCGCCGTCCGTGGTGAACGAGAAGATCCCGTTCATGCCCGTCTCGATCGCGACGCCCGGCCGGCGAAGTGCGGGCACGATCCCCTGCGCCCACGACCATGACTCGGCGAACGTGTCGGGCGTGAAGTCCAGGACGGACGGCATCACCGGCGCCTCGCTCGGAGACAGGATCGTGGCCGCATCGATCGGCATCGGGACGTGGGCGTAGGAGCCGACGCCCAGCCGGTCGACGTGCTCGCGGAAATACAGGTCGCGGTCCTGGGCGCGGACGATCGGATGGACGTTCTCGCGGTCGGGCGAGATCGCGAACGGCGCCATCTCGGGCAGGACATTCGTCTTCGTGTACTGGTGGGCCAGCGGCTGGAGCGGCACGGTCATCCCGACCATCGCCCCGATGAGCGGCCCCCAGATCCCCGCGGCGCACACGACGATGTCCGCCTCGATCTCGCCCTGATCGGTGACGACCGCGCGGACGCGGCCGTCATCGGTGCGGATGCCGGTCACCATGTGACCGCCGAGGAAGCGAGCGCCGCCCTCGGTCGCCCGGCGGGCCTGCGCTTCTGACACGCGGACGGCCTTGGCGAGCCCGTCCGTCGGGACGTGGTAGGCGCCCAGGATGGCGTCGCGATCGACGAGCGGCCACAGGCGGGCGGTCTCGTCCGGGTCGATCACCCGGCCCTCGATGCCCCACGACTCGGCGAACCCCTGGCGGCGATGGAGCTCGCGGAGCCGGTCCTCGGTCAGCGCGAGCTCGAGGCTGCCGACCTGGTTGAAGCACCACTCTCCGTCGAGCTCGAGCGAGCACGACTTCTCGACCGTGTAGCGCGCGAACTCGGCCATGGTCTTGGAGCCGTTGGTCTGGAACACGAGCCCCGGCGCATGCGACGTTGAGCCGCCCGCGGCGAACAGCGGCCCCTGCTCGATGACGACGACGTCCGACCAGCCGCGCAGGACCAGCTCGTCGGCCAGCGAACAGCCGACGATCCCGGCACCGATGATCGCGACACGGGGCGTACGGGTCGTCGTGGACATGGCGTGGGGCTCAGGATACGCGGCACGCGCGCTCGTCGGGGCGGACGCCCACCCTATACTCGACGTCGACCCATCCGGCTTGCGATGCTCCGCGCCTGGAAGGAACGTGGATGTCGACCGACCCTGGCGTCACCCGCGACACGCGCACCCTCGCGGATCCGCTCGAGGAGTCGCTCCGCATCGTGGATGCGGCGGACGCCCGTGGCCTGACGGTACGGTTGATGGGCGGGATGGCGATCCGGGCGCACGCACCGGCGTGGACGGCGCGCTCACGCCGGACCGAGGTGGACCTCGACTTCGCCACGACCTCGAGGGACCGGGCGGCGTTCTACGAGCTCCTCGCGATCGAGGGCTATACGCCCGATCGGCAGCACAACGCGCTGTTCGGCCGGAAGCAGGCGTACTTCGTCGATGTCGTCAGAAAGCGGCCCGTCGATGTCCTGGTCGACACCCTCGAGATGTGCCATCGGATCGAGTTCGGCGATCGGCTGACCGCATCGCGGCCGACGCTCCCGCTCGCCGAGCTGCTGCTGTCGAAGCTGCAGGTCGTGAAGATCAACCGCAAGGATGTGCTGGACGCGCTCGTCCTGCTGGCGGAGCACCCCATCGGCCCCGACGACGGCGACGAAGACTCCAGCCATGGGACGGGGGCGATCAACCTGCCGCGGATCGTGGCCCATACCTCCAACGACTGGGGCTGGTGGCGGACGGTGACCGGCAACCTCGACAAGCTTGACCAATTCCTCGCGACGGACCTCGAGCCCGAGGACCTTGACCTCGGTGAGGGACGCGCACCACGCTTCGACCCGTCGGCCCAGATCGCGGCGCTGCGCGAGGGCATCGATGCCGCCCCGAAGTCGACCAAGTGGAAGCTCCGCGCGCGAATCGGTGAGCGACGGCCGTGGTACGAGGAACCCGAGGAGATGGAGCACGGAGCCCTATGAGGATCTTCTTCGCGACCGACATCCATGGTTCGGACGTGTGCTGGCGCAAGTTCCTCAACGCGGGCGCGTTCCACAAGGCGGACGTCTTGGTCATGGGTGGCGACATGACGGGCAAGGCGATGGTGCCGATCGTCTCGAACGGTGGGACCTGGGAGCTGACGCTCCAGGGGCAGCGCCAGGTGGTCACCAGCGAGGACGAGCTCGCTGCCATGGAGAAGCGCATCTCCGACCGCGGCTACTACCCGGTCCGGCTCGCCCGCGACGAGGTCGACGCGTGGTCCGCCGACCCCGCTCTCGTCGATGCGCGGTTCAAGCAGGAGATGCTGCAGTCGGTCGAGCGCTGGATGGCCATCGCCGATGACAAGCTGCGTGGCAAGGGCATCCGCTGCGTGGTGTCGCCGGCCAACGACGACATGTTCGAGATCGACCCACTGATCGAGGCAGCCGAGCTCGTCGACCTCGGCGAGAGCAACGCCATCGCGCTCGATGGGTTCACGCTCGTATCGACCGGCTGGGCCAACCCGACGCCTTGGAATACGTTCCGCGAGCTACCTGAGGACGAGCTGCGCGCCCGCATCGACGGCCTCGTCGGGGAGGTCCAGGACCCACGCAAGGCGATCTTCAACTTCCACGCCCCGCCCTACGGTTCGAACCTCGATTCGGCGCCCAAGCTGGACGAGGAGATGAACTACGTGGCCGGTGGCCAGGCCCTGGTGCCGGTCGGCTCGCGAGCGGTCCGCGACGCGATCGTCGCGTACGGACCGGTCCTGTCGCTCCACGGCCACATCCACGAAGGGCGGGGCGCTGTGAAGATCGGCCGGACCCTCGCGGTCAACCCAGGGAGCACGTACGAGGACGGCGTGCTGCAAGCCGCGATCGTCGATCTCGACGCGAAGAAAGGCGAGGTGAAGCGCTATCTGCTGATCAACGGCTGAGGGGGCTAGGAGCACACCTGAGGAGGGATTCATGGAATCGGTCTCGAGGGAGACGCCTTCGCTGTTCTTGCGGAACGCGACGGGACTGGTCAAGGGCTGGTCGGGATTCGACGCGTTCACCTACTCGTTCATGGCAGTCAACCTCGTCACGCTGGGCATGTTCTACAGCCTTGCCGTTTTTGCGTACGTTCCGGGGGCATCGCCGGTCCTCTCGATCGTCCTGGCGGCGGTCGCGGTCACGTTCCTGGCGGTCGCCTACGCCGGACTCGTCGCCGTGATGCCGCGAGCGGGCGGGGATTACGTCTGGCAGAGCCGGATCCTCGACGGGATCCCGGGGATCGTGACCGGCGCCGTGGTCTTCGGGGTCGCTGCCTATCTCGTCGCCCAGGCGGCGGCCTTGGACGGCACCATTGCGCTCGTCGCCGGGGTCGCCGGTCTGGTCGCTGGCGGGTTGATCGGCCGACTGCGGGGTGGCATCGGGTTCGTTCTGGCGGCCACCGGCTGGTGGTTCATCCTCGCGATGTGGGCGCCGATCTACGGCGCGATCTTGAAGCTCGAATTCTTCCAGCCGCTCGCGGCGCTCATCGGCTCGTCGGACGGCGTCGCCTTCTTCGGCTCCGACAACGGCACGCTCGTCGTCTCGATCATCGTGATCATCCTGACGGCCGGCCTGGTGGCGCTCGGGATGGCAGGTTACGCCCGGATCCAGCGATGGTGCCTGTACGCCGGACTGCTGGGCTTCGCGATCATGGCCGTGCTAATGCTCGTTTCCTCGCAGGCCGATTTCCAGGCGGCGTTCGATCGGGCTTCTTCGTCCCTGTTCGGGGTGACCGGGGCCTACGATCAGACCATCGCGGATGCGGCCACCAACGATGCCTTCGCCGGATCGCTCGATCCTCTCGCGATCGGGGACGACTTCGGCGCCACGCTCACCGCGACCCTCGCGATGATCCCGTTCATGCTGTTCTGGATCCTCTACCCGAACTGGGGTTCGACCCTGTACGGCGAGGTTCGTGGCTCGGGTGACTTCAACAAGGTGCTCCGCGGCATGCTCGGCGGGATCTGGGTGACCGCGATCCTCGCGATCATCTTCGTCCTGCTCGCCGCAAAGACCTTCGGCTGGCTGTTCTTCAACGCCACCAACGTCAACTTCATCAACTGGTTCTACGGCTACACGACGACGGACCCGACCGTGCCCATCTGGAGCTACCCGCCGTTGCTCGCGTCATATCTCGTCGATAACACGATCTTCCAGATCGCGATGGTGGTCCTCTTTGGGGCCTGGTTCCTGGGCTGGTCCGGGACGCTGTTCCTATCGTCGACGCGGATGATCTTCGCCGCCGCGTTCGACCGGGTCCTGCCCGAGAGCGCCGCCCGCGTCACCGAAGGTCGCGGCGTACCGGTCGTGGCGCTCCTGTACATCATGATCCCGGCCGTCCTGGTAAGCATCGCTTACTCGTACTCGGCCGACGTTCGAGCGCTGACCCTGGACGCGACCCTCGTCATCGCGATCACGTTCCTGGGCAGCACCGTGGCCGCCACCATCCTGCCCTGGTACAAGCCGCGGATCTTCGACAACTCGCCGGTGGCCCACCTGAAACTGGTCATCAGCGGCGCCGGCCTGATCACGTCGATCATCCTGGCATGGACGATCTACCTGTGGCTTACCGACCCGCTCTACGGCATCGGTGTCGGCAACACGAATTCGATCATGTTCCTCGGAGCCCTGTACGGGCTCGCGGCGCTGGTCTACGTCGGCGCGCGGCTCTATCGCCGCTCGCAGGGCGTCGACCTCGACGCGATCCACGCGGAGATCCCGGCCGACTGACGTCAGCGCGGATATGGGGCGGGCGCCGGCATCGGTGCCCCGCTCCTCCGGCCCCGGTCACCCGCCGAACCACCCCGTCGGTGCGGGCGCCGTGTTCTCCCAGATGTGTTTCGCCTCACGGTACTCGTCAAGACCGCTCGGGCCAAGTTCCCGGCCGATGCCGGACTGCTTGAAGCCGCCCCATTCGGCCTCGGGGATGTAGGTGTTGTAGTCGTTGATCCAGACGGTTCCGTGTCTCAGTCGGCGCGCGACGCGTTCCGCGCGGGCCGGGTCGGCCGTCCAGACGGCGCCGGCGAGCCCGTAGGTCGTGTCGTTCCCGAGCTCGATGGCTTCCTCTTCCGTCGAGAAGCGCTCGATCGTCAGGACCGGGCCGAAGACCTCCTCGCGGACGATACGCATCTCGCGTCGGACGTCGGCGAAGACCGTGGGGCGATAGTAGAAGCCGCCCTGGAGGTGGGCATCATCCGGTCGGCGGCCACCGGCGACCAGTCTCGCGCCTTCGTCGATGGCGCCGCGGACGTAGCGCTCGACCTTGTCACGGTGCTCTGCCGAGATGAGCGCGCCGGCTTCCGTCGCATCGTCGCTGCCGTGGCCAAGGCGAATCAGGTCCGCGCGCCGGCCGATCTCCTCGACGAACCGGTCGTAGATGTCGTCCTGGACGATCGCGCGGCAGCCGGCGCTGCACACCTGGCCGGAATGGACGAAGGCGGCGGTCAGGGCGTTGTCGAGCGCCGTCTCGAAATCGGCGTCGGCGAACACGATGTTCGGGCTCTTGCCACCGAGTTCCAGGGCGACGCGCTTGATATTGACGGCGGCGCCCCTGAGCAGCTGACGACCGGCCTCGATGCCGCCCGTGAGCGAGATCAGGTCCACGTCGGGGGAGTCGGCGAGCGCCTGACCGACGCGCTCTCCTGGACCCAGCACGAGGTTGACGACCCCCGCCGGAGTGCCGGCCTCCTCGAGCAGCCGCGTTAGGTGGATCGCGCTGAGCGGCGTGACCTGGGCGGGCTTCATGACCGCGGTGTTGCCGGCGGCGAGGGCCGGCGCGATCTTCCAGCTGAGCTGGAGAAGCGGGTAGTTCCACGGCGCGATGAGAGCGCACACCCCAACCGGCTCCTGGACGATCCGGCTGGTGGCATCCGGGTTGCCGGTGTCGACCGAACGGGCGTCGGCCTCGTCGCCGGCGAGCCTGGCGTAGTAGCGAAAGACCTTCGCGACATCAGCCATGTCCCAGCGGCTCTCGCGCATCGCCTTGCCCGTGTTCTGGGTCTCGTCGACGGCTAGCGTCTCGAGGTCACGATCGATGAGATCGGCGACGCGAGCGAGGAGCGTGGCGCGCTCTGTGACGGGCGTGCGCGGCCAATTGGTCGAGTCGAAGGCGCGCCGGGCCGCGGCGATCGCCGCCTGGACTTGGGCGTCCGTGGCGACGTCGACCTCGGCAACGACTGTGCCGTCGGAGGGGTTGACCACCGGGCTGCACGTGCCGTCGCCGGACGCGACCCATTGACCGTCGATGAACAGGCTCGGCACAGGATCCCTCAAGTTCGCGCGACGCTCTCCGATTGGGCCCAAGGGTCAGTGCCGGCCGGTCCGGCGTCAAGCCGGGGGATCGCGTGCCGGGTCTCGTCCCAGACACCATCCATGTCGCCCTGGTGACAACGGGCAACAGGACGTTCGTAACCCCTTGACCCCGTACCGATGGCGGTGCAACACTCGCGCCCCGAATTCGAGAAGCGCCGGCCGGGGGGCCACGGGACGCACCGGATCCGGGACCCGGGGAAACGCAGGCGTGGTCGCGGCCAGGACGCGCGACCGTCAAGCGACTGCCGTGCCTCACCACGGATTCGCTGAAGGGGTTGGGGGAGAGAAAGGCCATCGGCGAGCGCGCCGAGCCGCGCCATACCGGGTCACCTTGGGGAGCCCGCCCACTGGCGGGTCGTGCTTGGCGTGAGCGGCTCCAGACAGCATGGACCGGTGTCTTGATTCGCGGTCTTCGTGACCGGCCGTGTGCCCCTGCGCCCTGAACGCGGGGGCGCGCACGGCTCGTCGCGCCCCAGAGGAGCACCGGAGTCGACATAGAGGAGGGCGAAGGAAAGCAAGTCGGATGGGCGTCCACCGCCGACGCTGATGCGGTCGGTCGGACACAAGGTCAACGAACAGCCGGATAGCCCGCGGGCACGCGGGACATGGAGGGAAAAGGCTTTGACACTCGGCATCGCACCTCGACGGGGCAAGCCACGCTGGCTCATCCTCGTCGCCATCGTCGCACTCTGTATGGGGATCCTGCCGGCGGCCGTGGCACTGGCCGGGCCGGTCGGTAACGCCAGCGGCTTCGAAGACGACGACGGCAACCTGAACGTCAACAGCACCTTCGACTGGAACGGCTTCGATCCGACCACCTGGACCGGGACCGCGCCCAATCGCCAATCCACGAAGATCGCCAGCGGGTGGCAGTTCCTGGGCCTCGAAGACGCCCAGGCCGCGAACGGCGACAGCGCCTTCGCCGGTGGTACGAAGCAGGACCACAGCTGCGCCACGATCGGTACCGGCAAGGCCCCGAACAAGGACGACCTCAAGCGGATCTACGTGTCCAGCAAGGACGTCGGGGGCAAGACGTACCTCAACCTCGCCTGGGTGCGCATCCCGCAGAACACGACGTCGGCCTCAGCGCACGTCGGGTTCGAGTTCAACAAGGGCACGAGCGGCACCTGCGCCGGGTCGAACCTCGTGCAGCGGACGGCCGGCGACATGCTCATCGTCTACGACTTCGAGGGCGGCGGGGAGACGCCGGTCCTCACGCTCCGCCGGTGGGTCACCAGCGGCGCCTGCGAAGTCACCACCAACACGGCCCCGTGCTGGGGCGTGGCCACGAACCTGACGGCCGGCGGCTTCGCCGAGGCGCGGGTCAACGTCGGGACCACCGCCCTCGACACCATCGCCCCCGTCGACGAGACGCTGCAGGACAGCGAATTCGGCGAGGCGGGGATCAACCTCACCGATTCGGGGGTCTTCCCGGCGGGCACCTGCAACAGCTTCGGCAAGGTCTTCGGCGTCAGCCGGAGCTCGGGCAACTCATCGCAGGCCGCCATGAAGGACCTCGTCGGTCCGGGCAACTTCAACCTCACCAACTGCGGCACCGTCAACATCATCAAGCAGACGAACCCGCGCGGCCTGAACCAGGCCTTCTCGTTCACCTCCACGCTCACCGGCGCGCAGCTCTCCTGCACGGCCGACACGACGCCCGCGTCGTTCTCCCTGAACGACAACGGCAACACCAGCTCGAACAGCACCGGCAACACCGAGAGCTGCGCGAACGTGCCGGCCGGCAGCTACACGGTCACTGAGGGCGCGGACCCAGCAGGCTTCGCCTTCCAGGGCGTCTCGTGCACGTCCAGCGGGACGGGTACGAGCACATCCACTTCCGGCAAGGTGGTAACGATCACCATGGCCGGTGGCGGCGTGGTGACCTGCACCTACACCAACCAGCAGCAGCTCGGTGCCATCAAGATCACCAAGACCGGCGCCGACAAGAGCTGTACCGGGGATCCGTTGCCGGCCGGCTGCTCGGCCCCCGGCGTGCGGCTGCTGAGCGGGGCGACCTTCTCGATCAAGGTCGGCACGACCGCGATCACCGGGAGCCCGTTCACGACGAACGCGAACGGCGTGGTCTGCGTCGACAACCTCGCGTTCGGCCCATACAACGTCAAGGAAGAGTCACCGCCGACCGGCTACGCGACCGACGACACGAGTACGACCGTGATCACCGTCGACACGAATGCCAAGTGCAGTGACGCCACCTTCGTCGGTGAGACGAAGACGTACACGAACACCCCGCTGTCCGACATCCGCGTCACCTTCAACTCGAAGGCCGGCGTCGGCGTGACGACCGCGACGATCCAGTGCACCGGCGACCCAGACTTCGCCGGCGGTGACGATGCTGCACCCGTGAACCTGCCGGACGATTCGTCAGGTCGGTTCCTCGACAACCTCGTCCCAGGTACCTATAGCTGCACCGTGGTCGTCGACCCGTAACCCGGGCGACACCACGAACATGGGGCCGGCAACGTGCCGGCCCCATTTCCTTTTCCTGAACCGCGGTCTAGCGGACCACGGTCAGGACCGTGTCGCCGGTCTCGCGCCAGCGCTTCCCGATCCTCTGCAGTGCCCGGATCTCATACCGGCCGGCAGCGAGGCTGTCACCGGACAGGGCCGGGATGCCCGCGATCGAGAAGCATCCGTCGCCATCGAGCGCGGAGCCCCACGAGCCGCCGGCGAACGAGACGATGACGTTCCCGTCGGCACGGTCGTAGCCGCATCCGGTCACGGTGAACGAGTCGCCGGCCTGGACGGTGCTCGGGTCGGCCCGGAGCGTCGCTCCGTAGCGCGCGTCCACAGCCGCCGTGCCGCTGAGGATCTCCGCCGGCTTGTACACGGGAGAGAGGACCAGCAACAGGAGGGCGGCGATGGCGACGATCAGGATGGCCTGAACGGACACGCCCATCGCGTGACGGACGCCGCGATCGGCGATCGTGGGAATGGAATCCCAGTTCATTCGCTCTGCCTCTCTAGGGCCGGGAGGTCGGGCCTGCCGGCGGGCTTTCCAGTCCGCCCTGAACGAGGCTGGGTCGCGCCTCAGATCCACGAACGGCGCGTCGAACCAACGTATCGGCGATCGGGTGATCCGAAAATGGCGCGATGGTCCGACCCCGGGACACACGTCCGTCCGGCTGTCCCCCCTGCGCAACGCTCCTAAGTCCAGCGGACCTCTCCGTGCGAGTCCGCGCTACGCTTCGCCGGTGAGCCCCGCCAACACCCACATCCCCGAGCACCCCGACCGGCTCTGGCGTCACCCCGAGCCGAAGGCGTGGTACGACGTCGTGATCATCGGCGGCGGCGGGCATGGGCTTGCAGCCGCCTACTACCTCGCGAAGGATCACGGGATCACGAACGTCGCGGTCGTGGAGCGAGGCTGGCTGGCCGGCGGGAACATGGCCCGAAACACGGCGATCATCCGCAGCAACTACCTGTGGGACGAGAGCGCGGCGATCTATGAGCACGCCCTCAAGCTCTGGGAGACGCTCCCCGAGGTGCTCGACTACGACCTGCTGTTCAGCCAGCGCGGGGTCATGAACCTGGCCCACAACCTGGGCGACGTCCGCGAGGGCATGCGCCGCGTATACGCAAATCGACTCAACGGCATCGATGCTGAATGGCTCACGCCCGAGGACGTCAAGCGCCTCTGCCCGATCGTCAACATCTCAGCCGATGTGCGCTACCCGGTCCTGGGTGCGACGTACCAGGCGCGCGGCGGGATCGCCAAGCACGACCACGTCGCATGGGGCTACGCGCGGGCCGCCGACAGCCTTGGCGTCGACATGATCGAGGGCGCCGAGGTGACCGCCATCGATATCGATGGCGGCCGCGTGAGCGGTGTCCAGACGTCGCGCGGCGCGATCAGGGCAGGCAAGGTCGCCATCGTTGCGGCCGGCCACGCGAGCATCGTCGCGGCGATGGCCGGCATCCGACTCCCGCTCCAGAGCCATCCGTTGCAGGCCCTCGTGTCGGAACTGCTCGAGCCGATCCACCCGACCGTCGTCATGTCGAACGCGGTCCACGTCTACGTCAGCCAGGCGCACAAGGGCGAATTGGTCCTGGGCGCCGGCATCGACAGCTACAACGGCTACGGCCAGCGCGGAGCGTTCCACATCATCGAGCACCAGATGGCGGCGGCCCTCGAGCTCTTCCCGATCTTCGCGCGAGCCCACGTGCTGCGCACCTGGGGCGGCATCGTCGACGTGTCGCCGGATGCTTCGCCGATCGTCTCGAAGACCCCCGTCGATGGCTTGTACCTGGACTGCGGCTGGGGTACCGGCGGTTTCAAGGCCACTCCGGCCAGCGGCTGGGTGCTCGCCCACACGGTCGCCAACGACGAACCGCACGAGCTCAATCGCCCGTTTGCCCTCGAGCGATTCGAGACGGGCGCCCTGATCGACGAACATGGAGCCGCCGCGGTGGCGCACTGATGGGCGGAACCCAACGGCGGGCAGCGGTGTAGAAGTCGGATGACGCCAACCGGACCGAGGATCACCCGGCGCAGGTTCCTCCAGGCGGTCGGCGCCGCCGGGGGCGCGGCCGCGGTCCTCGGTTCGATGGAGGCCCTCCGGCTCGTCGCCCCGGCCGGCGAGCACCGCCAGCCGTTCGATCCTCCGCGCAAGTCCGACTTCGCCCTCCAGGGCCGCGCCAACGGGACGCGCGTGCTGATCCTGGGCGCCGGCATCGCCGGCCTGACCACGGCCTACGAGCTCGAGAAGGCGGGCTACGCGTGCGAGATCCTGGAAGCGCGCGAACGACCAGGGGGCCGCAACTGGACCGTCCGGGGCGGGACGACGGAGACCGAGATCGACGGGCCCGCCCAGACCGCATCGTTCACCGAGGGCCAGTACTTCAATGCCGGGCCTGCCAGGATCCCGCAACACCACACGACGCTCGACTACTGTCGCGAGCTCGGTGTCCCCATCGAGATCTTCGCCAATCAGAATGCCGATGGCTGGTACTACAACGAGGAGGCCAACGGCGCCATCGGGCCGCTGACCGGACAGCGGATCCGCCACCGCACCGCCCAGGCCGACTATCTCGGTTACGTCAGCGAGCTCCTCGCGAAGGCCATCAGCCAGGGGGCGCTCGAGACCGAGTTGAGCGCCGACGACGCGGTCCGCATGGTCGAGTTCCTGCGCGGCCTCGGCGCGCTCGGGCCAGAGGACCGGTACGTCGGTGGCGCGAGTCGCGGATACGTCGTTCCCCCTGGCGCCGGGCTCCAGGCCGGCGCCGTCGACGCGCCGCCAGCCCTGTCCGATCTGCTCGCCAGCCAGCTCGGGTTCTACTTCCCATTCGAGCACGAATGGGACCAGGCGATGCTGATGTTCCAGCCGGTCGGCGGGATGGACCGCATCCCGCGCGCCCTCGCCGACGCGATCACGGGCCGCATCCTCTACGGCGTCGAGGTCGCCGGCATCGCCAACACGCCAGCGGGCGTGGCGATCACCTTCGCCGAGGGCGACGACGTGCGCGAGGTGACCGCCGATTACTGTGTCTGCACGATCCCGCCCATGATCCTGTCCAGGATCCCGAACGACTTCAGGACGGATGTCCAGACGGATCTCGCATCGCTGCGCCCCGTGTCGACCGGGAAGATCGGCCTCGAGTACCGGCGGCGCTTCTGGGAGGAGGACGACCGGATCTTCGGCGGCATCACGAATACGAACATGGACATCGGCACGATCTGGTACCCGTCGCACGGGTACCTCGGCGAGCGAGGCGTCGTCGTCGGCTACTACAACTACGTGAACGATGCCGATGCGTACGCGGCGATGACGCCGCAGGCCCGCGAGGCCCGCGCGCTGGAGCAGGGGAGAAAGGTGCATGGCCCTGCGTACGCGGACGAGTTCGTCTCGTCGTTCTCGGCTTCATGGCGAAGGATCCGCCACAGCGAGGCCGGCTGGGTCGCCTGGGATGAACGGACGGGCGCGGTCGGCGAGGCCTTCATCCGCCTCCTCGAGCCGCAGGGCAGGGTGTACTTCGCCGGCGACCACCTCAGCCACGTGACGGCGTGGCAGCACGGAGCCTTCGAGACGGCGCGCAGCGTGGTCACCCAGCTGCACCAGCGAGTGCTCCAGGGATGAGACGCGCCGATGTCATCGCCCTCGCTCAGGGCGCGCTCGCCGGCGCGCTGCTCGCGATCGTGGCGGTGTTGGTCTGGAAGTAGCGGCCTCGGCCGCTGCCCTCGAGCCCGACCAGCTTCCCGACGACCGCCGGCGGCATCCCGTCGTCCCTCGTCAACGACGTCCATCGAGGACACAGCCTGACCCACAGCACTGCCGGTCGATCCCGACGCGGCATACTTCGCGCTCATGCTGCTGATCCCGTGCCCTCATTGCGGGCCCCGCGACGAGACCGAGTTCAAGTACGGCGGCCAGGCCGGCATCCCCTACCCGGCGAACCCCGCCGCGCTCACCGATGCGGAATGGGTGGAGTACCTGTTCCTGCGTGACAACCCGAAAGGTGCGTGGCGCGAGCGCTGGGTCCACAGCGCCGGCTGTCGCCGCTGGTTCGACATCACCCGGGACACGCTGACCAACCAGTTCGAGAGCGGCCGATGACGGCCTCGCGCCTCTCGACCGGCGGTACGCACATCGACCGCTCGAGCAGCGTCGAGTTCGAGTTCGACGGACGGACGTTGACGGGCTTCGCGGGCGACACGATCGCGTCGGCGTTGCTCGCGAACGGCGTGGACATCGTCGGGCGCAGCATCTACCACGACCGGCCCCGTGGGATCGTGTCGGCCGGACCGGAGGAGCCGAATGCCCTCGTCCAGGTCCGATGGCCCGATGGCGCGTCCGAGCCGATGCTCCCGGCGACGACCGTGATGGTGCAGAAGGGTATGGCGGTCTCGAGCCTGGCCGGGAGAGGACGCGTGGAGCCGGCCGGGGAGGGACTCGCCCTCGCGGACGGCGCGGAAGCCCGCGATCCCGGCAGATTCGACAGCCGGCATGCGCACTGCGAGGTGCTGGTCATCGGTGGGGGCGAGTCCGGCCGCAGGGCCGCGGCGGTCGCCCAGGTGTCCAACCCCGAAGATCGCGTCCTGCTCATCGATGCCGATCCGGTCGCGACGGGCGACGGTGTGCGATCGGGGATGACGGCACTCGGCATCTATGATTACGGCTACGTGACCGCCGTGGAGCGCCACCCGACCTCAACGACCGAGGGGCGCCTGTGGCACATCCGGGCTCGGCGCATCGTCATCGCGACCGGCGCGACCGAACGGCCGATCGTCTTCGCCGACGACGACCGTCCCGGGATCATGCTCGCCGGCGCGGCGACGACCTACGTGGAGCGGTACGGCGTCCGCCCCGGCGAGCGAGCGGTCATCTCCACGAACAACGGGACCACCGATGCCGTGGCCGCCGCCATCGCGGGCGCCGGCGTCGAGCTCGTCGCGACCGTCGACGCGCGCGCGGGCGACGTCGTTGTCGGCACGAGTGGCGACGATTCGGGGCGCCTGACATCGGTGACGGTCGCCCGCGCCGGCGGCGAACACGAGACCGTGGAGGCCGACCTGCTGCTGGTGTCCGGCGGCTGGAACCCGAACGTGGCGCTCTGGACCCACGCTCGCGGCACGCTCAGGTTCGACGAGCGGATCGCCGGCTTCGTCCCGGACAGGCCCGGCCCTCAAGGGCGGATGGAAGCCGTCGGCGCTGCCGCCGGCGAGATCGAGGGCCTCGGCGAGATCGCCCCGACCTGGGTCGTGCCACCCCCCGGGCCGGCGACCGTCGACGCCTGGGCGACCCACTACGTCGACCTGGGTCGCGACGCGACCGTTGTCGACCTGCAGCGGGCGCTCGGGGCCGGCCTGGAATCGATCGAGCACGTCAAGCGCTACACGACGATCGGCACGGGCATCGAGCAGGGGCGCAGTGGCGGCGTCGTCGCAAGTGCGATCGCCGCATCGATCCTGGGCCAGGATGTCGGAGCCGTGGGCGTGCCGACGTTCCGGCCGCCCACCGTGCCGGTCAGCTTCTCGCAGCTCGCGGCTCGGGATCGCGGCCCCATGCTCGCCGATCCCGTCCGGACGACCCCGATCCAGGCGTGGCACTTCGCGAACGGCGCGGTCTTCGAGGACGTCGGTCAATGGAAGCGTCCGCGCTTCTTCCCCCGCGATGGCGAGTCGATGGACGAGGCCGTCCTGCGCGAGTGCGCCGCGGCTCGGACCGGCGTGGCCGCGATGGACGCGACCACGCTCGGCAAGATCGACATCCAGGGTCCGGACGCCGGGACCTTCCTGGACCGGGTCTATACGAACATGTTCTCGACGCTCAAGGTCGGATCGTGCCGCTACGGGCTGATGTGCCGCGCGGACGGGATGGTCCTCGACGACGGGGTGACATCGAGGCTGTCCGCCGACCGGTTCCACATGACCACGACCACCGGCAACGCGGCGCCCGTCCTGGACCACCTGGAAGAATGGCTCCAGACCGAGTGGCCCGAGCTGCGCGTCCATGCGACGAGCGTCACCGAGCAATGGACGACGGTCGCGGTCGTGGGGCCACGCGCCCGCGAGGTCGTGGCCACGCTCACGCCGGACCTGGATATTTCGAACGACGCGTTCCCGTTCATGACCTGGCGCGAGGCGGTCATCGCGGGCACGCCCGGGCGCGTGTTCCGCATCTCGTTCTCGGGCGAGCTGTCGTTCGAGCTCAACGTTCCGGCCTGGCACGGCCTGGCGCTGTGGGAAGCTGTCATGGCCGCCGGCGAGCCACTCGGGATCACGCCGTACGGGACCGAGGCGATGCACGTGCTGCGTGCGGAGAAGGGCTACCCGATCATCGGCCAGGAGACCGATGGCACGATGACCCCGCAGGACCTCGGGATGTCGTGGGCTGTTTCCACGAAGAAGGACTTCATCGGCCGGCGGTCGCACACGCGTCCCGACACGAGCCGGGCGGACCGGAAGCAGCTGGTCGGCCTGCTGCCGCTCGACTCCGGGACGCTCCTGCCCGAAGGCGCCCAGCTGGTCGCCCTTGACGCCGACCTCGAGGCCACCCCGGTTCCGATGCTCGGCCACGTCACGTCGTCGTATCGGAGCGCGGCGCTGGGCCGGACCTTCGCGCTCGCGCTCGTCAAGGGCGGCCGTGACCGGATCGGGCAGCGCGTCCTGGCGCCGCTCGTCGAGGGCTCGATCGAGGCGGAGATCGTCGATTCGGTCGTCTTCGACCCGGAGAACACGCGGCGGGACGGCGATCCCGCCGCGATCGAGGGGACCCGCCGCGTGACGGCGGCCGGCCTCCGCGCGCACTCGCCGCTCGAAGGGGTCGAGCTGCCGGCACGTGTCCGCGAGCTGCCCTTCCTGGCTCAGGTCGACCTGCGCGCCGATCCATCGGATGCGGCGCTGATGGCGCGCCTGACCGAGGTCATCGGCGCGCGCGCGCCCACGGAGCCGAACACCGCGGTCGTGTCGGACGACGGCACGCGTCACGTGCTGTGGCTGGGCCCAGACGAGTGGCTGATCCTGGGGGAGCCGGGCACGGCACCGCCGCTCGAGCGAGCCCTGCGCGAGGCGATCGGCGCGGGACGCGGCGCGGTCGTCGACGTCTCGGCCAACCGGACGACGCTGTCGGTCGGCGGACCGCGCGCCCGCGACCTGCTGGCGTTCGGCTGCTCGGTCGACCTGGACGAGCGGCGGTTCAAGCCGGGCATGTGCGCCCAGACCCTGTTGGCGCGGGCCAACGTGATCATCGTGCCGGTCGGACCGGCCGTGGAGCCCGCCTTCAGGTTGCTCGTCCGCCCCTCGTTCGCGGCCTACCTGGCCGCGTGGCTCTCGGATGCGGCGGTCGGACTCGACTGATCGTGCCGGCCGGGAATGCCCGATTCCGTGAGCCCTGACGAAGAGGACCGAATCCATTCGGCGGTACACTCCTCGTGCGCGACGGCACCGAGGGACGATCAGCGGAAGCCGGCCACGGAGGAGGAGAATCGATGGGATTCATGAGCGGCGTGGTCACTGGCGTGGCTCTGGCGGCCGGGGCGGCGGCCTGGTACATGTCCCGCTCCGGCGAGCGCTTCCGTGACCAGTACCGGGTCGATCGAAAGCTGGGCGAGCTGGGTGACCAGCTCGAGATGCGAACTCGCGAGATCCAGGCGACGGTCAACACCCAGCTCGCCGAGATGCGGGCGAAGGGTTCCGACGAAGCGGCGATCACAGGCGATGCCCCGCTCGACGCGGCCCGAGCATCCGCGGCCGAAGCCGCAGCGGAGCTCGCGGCCGATGTCGAGGACAAGGCCGCCAAGGTCAAGAAGTCTGCCAAGGACGCCGCTTCCGACTGACGGCCGCGGGCCGCGTGCCGCGGTAGCCCCCATCCGCCGGGCGCCACTCTTGCGTGGATGTGCGATGGTTCGCACGGTTCGACCTCGACCTTACGGGGCCGGCCTTGCAGGAGAGCCAATGCGAAAACGGAAAGTCACGTACCCGCCGGCCAAGACCTCCACCCGACCCGCACCCGCCACCGGGTTGCCGACTGATCCTCCCTATGTGCGCCCCACCGTCGCCACGATCGATCTGACCGCCGGCAAGGGCCGAGCCGGTCTCGCCGTCGGCGGACGCGTGCGTATCGCCGGAAGCGGCCTGTACGCCGGCGAGATCGCCGTCATCGAAAAACTCGGCACGGGGGGCGTCATCCCCTCCGCGATCGTCCGCACCGAGGCCGGCAAGACGCGCCAGGTCCGGACCATCGATCTCGAGCCGGTCGCAGCCGGCCGGCCGCCAGCAGAGCCCGAACCGACCCGATCCGCCGCCGAACCCGAGGCTGGCTGACGGCGGTCAGGCGCTGGCACTGACCGGCAGCCAGCCGGGCTCCGGATCGCCGAATTTCGAGAGCAGATAGTCGCGCGACGCCTCGACGGCCCGCCTCGGCTCGTCGAGTGACGCCGTCAGCCGGAAGTCCTGCTTGACGACCTGGCCGCCGACGAGGACGGTCTTGACGTTCGATACATCGGCGGCACAGACCACCGCCCCCACCGGATCGATGATGGGAGCGACATTCACGGCCGACCCGTCGATGACGACGATGTCCGCCTTCTTGCCGGGTGTCAGCGAGCCCGTCCGGTCGGCGATCCCGGCGACCTCGGCCCCACCGATCGTCGCCCAGGAGAGGACCTGGCGCGCGGTGATGAGCCCCGGGGAGGCCTGCAAGCCATCGAGGCTCGCGTCCCACGCCTCCTGGTGCTTCCGGCCACGCTCCGACCCGAAGATCGAGCGCATCTGGGTGAACTGGTCGGATGGGGCGGTCGTGGCGACGTCCGACGAGAGACCGATCGGGACGTCATAGGCGACGGCGCTCACTGCTGGCGCCCAGCCGTGGCCCATCTGGATCTCGATCTGGGGGGCGAACGAGACGTTGCCGCCCGAATCCCGCGCCAGGGCCCACTCCTCGTCGGTGAAGTGCGAGGCATGGACGTAGGTCGTGCCCGGATAGAGCAGGTCCATGTCGCGGAGGGCGATGAGCTGGAGCTTGGTGTAGCCGAATCGGTCCATCGCCACGTGGACCGTGATATTGACACCGAGTTCCTTGGCCAGCTCCCAGTCGTGGCGCACGACGTCGGGCTTGCAGAACCCCGGCCCGCGGGTCGCGAGGCCCATCGTGATCAGCCCGTCGTCCGAATTGAAGTACTGCGTCCGCAGCCGGCGCGCCTCTGCTCCGTCGGTAGTCAGCTCACTTCCGGCGAAATCGGGCCCGAACCACCAATCCTGAAGCGAGGTGTTCGGGAATCCATAGGCGAAGACCGATCGGATACCCGATTCATGCAGGCCGCGGATGGCCTCGTCGGCATGGTCGGGCGTGTTCATGATGTGGGACCAGTCCACGAGCGTCGTGATGCCCGCGTTGAGGCACTCGAGCGAGCCCCACAGGTTGCCCGCGTAGACATCGTCAGGGCGGTAGTGCGGGGCGAACTTGTCGAGGATCGACCCGAAGTACGTGATCAGGGCGAAGTCGGGTGCGCAGGTCCTGATGGACGTCTCCCAGGTGTGGCGGTGGGTGTCGATGAAGCCGGGGATGACGATGTCACCGGCCGCCTCGATGACCCGCGCGTCGTCCGCTGACAGGTTCGGTTCGACGGCAGTGATGGTGTCGCCCTCGATGAGCACGTCGGCCTTCGGCAGCTCGCCGAGAGCTGGGTCCTGCGTCAGGACGATCGCGTCCTTGATGAGCATCCGGTCAGTCATGCCTGCCTCCAGTGCTGGTTCGTTGACGCGCGGGTTCTATTGCGAGCCCGTGGTCGCCCCGGCCGAGTCCGTCGATCAGGCGCGCCCCTCCTCTGTGCCCGTGCTGCGACGCAGCTGGCTGATGACCGCCGCCATGTCGTGGTCTCCGCCGATGGCGGCGGCGGTCGCCTCGATGACCTCGAGGTCGGTGGCTGCCCCCGGCATCTCGACACCGACCGAAGCTGCGAGCGCGGTGATGAGGCGGAGGTCCTTGGCGGCGAGATCCAAGGAGAAGGCGACCGGGGCGGTGGCCGGCTCCAGGAAGGCGGCCCGCTTGTACGCGACGAACGGAGCGCCGGCGGCGCTCGCGGTGAGCACGTCGTACGCGGCGGCCACGGGGATGCCAGCCGCTGTGGCCAGGGTCAGACCCTCGGCGAGGGCCTGATTCAACCCGAAGATCAGCGTGTTCACCGCGAGCTTCATCGCTGCGCCACTCCCGAGCGGGCCCATGTGGAACACGGTCCCGGCGAGTACCTCGAGCACCGGTCTGGCCACGGCCAGGTCGTCATCCGACCCGCCGACCATGATGGTGAGTTTGCCGCTCTCGGCGAGCCCGACGCTCCCCGACACGGGCGTGTCGAGCAGGCCCGCTCCGGCCGCCCGGGCGGTCACTTCGAACTGACGCAACGTGGATGGGGGCACGGTCGAGGCGTCACACAGCACGTTGCCAGGTCGCGCTCCCTCCAGCACGCCGTCGGGGCCGGTGTAGACGGCGACCACGGCCGCGCCATCGGCAAGCATCGAGATGCAGACGTCCGCGGCTGCGGCCACGTCCCGTGGCCGCGCCACGGAACGTCCCCCGACCACGTCCGCGAGCTCCGACGCCGGGCCTGGCGTTCGGTTCCAGGTGACGACTTCGAACCCCGCCCCGGCAAGCGCGCGGCCCATCGCCGACCCCATTCGGCCGGTGCCCAGCAGCCCGACCGCCGTCATGAGGTCATTTCGCCTCGTCCAGCCGGCGGACGATCGTCTCCACGATACGATCCGTGGTTGGGATCGCTAGATCCTCGAGCACTGCGGCGGAGGGCAGCGGGATGTGCGGCGTCGTGATCCGGACCAGCGGAGCGTCCAGGCTATAGAAGCCTTCATCGGCGACGAGTGCCACGATCTCCGCGCCCCAGCCACCGACTCGCGGGTTCTCCTCGACGGTGAACAGGCGGCTCGTCTTGGCGACGGAGGCGAGGATCGCCGCGGCATCGAGCGGGATGAGCGTCCGCAGGTCGATGACCTCGGCGTCGATCCCGTGATCTGCAGCGAGCCGCTCAGCCGCCTCGGCCGCACGCGGGACCATCGCCGCGAGCGCCACGATCGTGCAGTCAGCGCCCTCGCGGACGATCGCGGCCTGCCCGAGGGGAACCACGTGCTCGCCGTCGGGGAGGTCGCCTTTTACCGCGAACAGTGCCTTGTGCTCGCAGACGATGACCGGGTCCGGGTCGCGGATCGCTGCCGCGAGGAGACCGTGCATGTCGGCCGGGTTCGACGGTGCCACGACCTTGAGCCCCGGGATGGCCATCGCCCAGTTCTCGACGCTCTGGCTGTGCTGTGCCCCGAATCGCAGGCCCCCGCCATTCGCGGTGCGCAGGACGAGCGGCAGCGCGATCTGGCCGTCGGTCATGTAGCGGGTCTTGGCGATCTGGTTGGCCACCATGTCCCAGGCCACCGCGAAGAAGTCGGAGAACATCAGCTCGCCGATCGGCCGGAGGCCGGTCATCGCGGCGCCCATCACCGCACCGACGATCGCTTGCTCGCTGATCGGGGTGTCGCGAACGCGCTCCGGCCCGAAGCGGTCGAGCAGACCCTCCGTCAGCTTGAACACGCCACCGGCCGCGCCGATGTCCTCGCCGATGAGCACGACCAACGGATCGCGATCCATCTCCTGCGTGATCGCGGATGCGATCGCCGCGCGGTACGTCAATTCCGCCATGCCGAGCCCCCGTCCGCCCAGACCTGCGTCTCGAGCGTCTCGCCGGACGGCTCGGGCGCGGCCCGCGCCTCCGCCTCGGCTACCGCGACCTTGGCGGCGGCCTCCTCGTCGATCGCATCCAGCGTGGCTTCGTCCACACCGGCTGCCAGCAGGCGCTCGCGCGATGCCGGGATCGGGTCGCGTGCCTTCCAGGCCGCGACCTCCTCGTCGGGTCGGTACTTGCCCGGATCCGCGCGTGAGTGCCCGCCGTGACGATAGGTGAGCGCTTCGATGAGCGAGGGGCCTTCACCGGCGCGCGCCCTCGCGATGGCGGTCGCGGCAACCGTGTGCACGGCGTCGGCATCGTTCCCGTCGACCACGATCGGCTCGAGCCCGTAGGCGCTGGCGCGGTCGGCCGCCGGCCGGGCCACCGCCGTCACCGCCCCGATCGGCGTGTACTCCATGTACTGGTTGTTCTCGCACACGAAGACCACCGGGGCCTTCCAGACGACGGCCATGTTCAGGGCCTCGTGGAACGAGCCGATGTTCGTCGTGCCGTCCCCGAAGAAGCAGACCGCGACCTGCCCGGACTTGCGGTACTGGGCCGACCACGCCGCACCGAGCGCGATCGGCAGGTGCGCGCCGACGATCGCGTACGAGCCCATCGCCCCATGGTTGACGCTGGTGAGGTGCATCGAGCCGCCCTTCCCTCCGAGCAGCCCGGTGGATCGCCCGAACAACTCGGCAAGGATGGGGGCCATCGGTACACCGCGGGCGAGCGTGTGATTGTGTCCGCGGTACGTGCAGAACGTGTAGTCGTCGTCGCGCATGGCGACGGCGAACCCCGCGGCGACCGCTTCCTGCCCGATTCCCAGATGCGTCGTCCCGCGCACGAGGCCCTCGAAGAAGAGCTCCTGCGCGCGTTCCTCCAGCAGGCGGCATTCCACCATCATGCGGTGCATCCGGAGACGGGTGTCACGATCGATCCCTGGAGCCGCGGGCGCCATCGACGGCTCCTAGTACGCGTTGGCGACGAAGAGCTCGTCGGAGGGGAACTTGGTGATCACCAGCGGGCCATCGGCGGTAACGACGACCTCCTCCTCGATGCGAGCGGCCGACACGCCGTCCTTTGCGGGGCAATACGTCTCGAGCGCGATCACCATCCCCTCCTTGAGTTCGACGGGGTGGTCGAGCGAGTTCAGCCGGCTGATGATCGGTCGCTCATGGAGGAACAAGCCGACACTGTGGCCGAACTGGAGACCGAAGCACTCCATCTCGCTCTCGAAGCCGAAGTCCTGGGCCTTGGGCCAGACCCTCGCGACCTGATCGGTCGTCACACCCGGTCTCATCAGGTCGATCGAGGCGTCGATCCACTCCCTGGCTCGCTTGTACGCGTCGCGCTGTGCGTCGTTGGCCTTTCCGACATTGAATGTCCGGTAGTAGCACGTCTTGTAGCCGACGAAGGTGTGGATGATGTCGAAGAACGCCTGATCTCCGGGTCGGATGATGCGGTCGCTGAAGACGTGCGGGTGCGGGCTACACCGCTCGCCGGAGACGGCGTTGATGTTGTCGACGTGCTCTGAGCCCATATCGAACAGCGCCTTGGTGACGTTGGCGACGAGCTCACTCTCACGGACGCCCGGCTTGAGCTGTTCGGCGATCAACTGGTAAGCACCGTCCACCATCGCGCACGCGGTGTTGAGCAGGATGATCTCGTCGATCGACTTGACCTCGCGGGCGTCGAGCAGGACCTGCTGTGCGTCGCGCACGACGATTCCCTGTGCCTCGAGTGCGGCGAGCATCGGCGGTTCGAGGAGATCGACACCCAGCGGCATGTCCGCGACGCCTTCGGCCTTGAGTAGGTCCGCGATCTCCTTCGCAGCGCTGGCGAACAGGCCAGCCTCCGGGGCGACCGCCCCGCGCAGCCCGACCATGCCAGCGTGGATGTTGTCCGTCGACAGCCAGGGGCAGTTGAGGCGGTGGTGCCTGGCCGCTGAGCCAAAGTCCCAGATGTGCGGGTCACCGCCGCGCGTCAGGAGGGCGTAGCGAGTCATCTTGTCGCGAGCCCACTCGCCGATGTGGGTGCTCGTGACGTACCGGATGTTGTTGAAGTCGAACAGGAGTACCGCGCCGAGCTCCGATGCATCGAGCGCGGTGCGGGCGCGACCGAGGCGGTAGGTTCGCAATCGGTCGACATTCCAGCGCTCTTCCCAGTCGACATTCATCGAACCGGGCGAGGCGACCGCTAAGGGCATCGTGCGTACTCCGATCTGGTCGCGAACCGGGGTCGTGCTAGGGTCCCGCTGGCTGTTCATCCATGCTACACAGCCAGCGCATCTCTGCAAGTCGCTTGTGACCCGGTGCGGCGGGTCGGGATGCCGGTAGGATGCCGATGACATCCATGAAGGGAGGCGTCAGTGGTCCGTGGTCGTCGGGAGGCGCCGAGCGAAGCGGAGTTCGCGACGATGGGCGACCGGCTGCGCGCCGCCAGGACGTCTCGTCACCTCAGTCTGCGCACGGTCGCCAAACGGATCGGGGTCTCGCCGAGCCTGATCTCCCAGGTCGAGACGGGTCGTGCGAAGCCGTCAGTCAGCACGCTCTACGCGCTCGCTACAGAACTCGGCATTTCTCTCGATGAGCTGCTGTTCGTCGATGCGAAGCCGGTCTCGTCCGTCCCGCCCAGCTCCGCGCTGACCCCCGGCACATTCGAGCCGGTCGATCAGCAGCTGCCCCGCGACCCCGTCCAGCGGGCATCGTCCCGGGTGAGGATCGGTCTCGGCTGGGGTGTCCAGTGGGAGCGATTGACCACCGAATCCCTGCGCGACGTCGACTTCCTGTTCGTGACGTACGAGGTCGGGAGCGCCTCGGCGCCGGCCGACGCGTTCCAGCGCCACCAGGGCCAGGAGTGGGGCTATGTCCTGAGCGGATCGCTCCAGATCAACATCGGCTTCGATGAGTTCCTGCTCGGGCCGGGCGACGCGGTCACCTTCGATTCGGCAGTCCCGCATCGACTGTCCAACCCGGGCGATGAGCCCGTCAAGGCGATCTGGTTCGTCCAGGGGCGGCGGAGTGTGCGCTCACCCGATATGGGCGAAGCCACAAGACCAGAGGTCCGCCGGGGCTGATCGGCCGCGAGCGTCGCATCCGCTCCAGCCCGGGGCGAGTGCCCGTTGGCAGGTGTTCAGTCGGTCACCCTCGTCGGAAGATTCTCAGGGCGATCGGGGACAATGCTGTTGTATATGGCTGTTCACTAGGGCTACACTCACGCGACCGCAGCGCAGTCGGGTCATCCCCGACCCGACCGCCGGCCGAGGAGGAGCGTGTGGGCAACATGCTCGACGAGCCACGCGCCCCAGCTGGACGACTTCCCGGTCCCTGACCAGGGACTCAAGGACTGTCATCGCGGATCGGGCCAGTCCGGCTCCGTACGCCATCTCGCCGTTCGTTCGTTCGAGAGGAGGAGACAGGTGAAGTTCGCGCCAACCAAACGCCTGGGGCCGATCCTGCTGGCCGGCACGCTGGTCGCCTGTTCACCGGCCGCATCCAGCGCGCCATCCGCGTCGTCGGCGCCGGCGCCATCCACCGCCGCCAGCGCGGATGCGTCGGCCGACGTGCCGTCGTCCGTGGCACCACCCAGCGGTGAGCCGATCGTGGTCGGTTCGACGCTCTCTCTGACTGGCGCCTTCGGCGCGACGGGTGTCATCCACCGCATCGTCGGGGAGCAGTTCGTCGAGCGCCTGAATGCCAATGGCGGGCTCCTCGGTCGGCCGGTGGAGTGGACGGTCCTCGACGACGAATCGGACGGAGCGCGCGTCACGGCCCTGTACGAGCGCCTGATCTCGCAGGACGAGGTCGACCTGATCATGGGGCCCTACGGCACGCCGAACATCCTGCCCGCGATGGCCGTCGCCGAACGCTACGGGTACGTCATGCCGCAGCACACCGCGGTCATCGCGCCGCTGCTGACCTACGAGTGCCAGTTCCCGGCATGGTCCATCGGCACGACCCCGAACGAGTACGTCCCGACGCTCGTCCTGGACGCCCTGGCGTCGCTGCCTAGTCCGCCGGAGTCGATCGTCGTGGTGGCCAACCAGAACGGCTCCACCGATTTCGTGGCTAACGGTGTCGCCGACGACCCCAACGACCCGAGCGTGGCCAACGTTGCGACGTCGCGCGGACTCGAGGTCGTGGACACCATCCAGTACCCGCCGACCACCACGGACTGGGCACCGATCGCCGCGCAGGTCCGCGACGCCGACGCCGACTTCGTGTTCAACAGTGCCATCGGCGTCGACACCGTGAACCTCATCCAGGCGATGGAGCAGCTCGACTACCGGCCGCCGCTCTTGTTCAGCCTGTTCCCCGCGCCGGGACCGCTGCTCGGCGTCGGCGAGGCGGCGCAGGGAGTGTTGTCGATCTCGCTGTTCGAGGCCAACGAGCCGCTCCTTGCCGCGGCCGGCGACGAGGTGCGCGCCATCGTCGACGAGTACGAGGCCGCCGCGACGGCGGAGGGCCTGCCCTATACCACCTGGGAGACGCAGGCCACCGCGTCGTGGAATGCCTGGGAGATCCTCACCCAGGGGGTCGCGGCCGCCGGCTCGCTAGAACACGACGCCATCTGCGAGTCGCTGCATGCGAGCGGGGCCGACACCACCTTCAGCGGTCCATTGACATTCGATCCGGCGTCCAACAACTTCTGGCCGCCGGCCCAGCTCGTCAAGCAGATCCAGGGCGAGGAGTGGGTCGCCGCCTGGCCGACCGATCGCGCGGCGGCCCCGCTCCAGGGTCCGGCCAACTGATCGGTCGGACCATCATGCCGGTCGTGACGTCGCCCGCCATCCTTCGGGAGGCGGGCGACTCGCACACGGCCCACCGATGATCGTCATCCAGGCAGCCATCGCGGGCGCCCTGACCGGCGGCCTCTTCGCCGTGATGTCCGTCGGACTGTCCTTGACGTGGGGCATGCTCCGGGTCATCAACCTCGCACACTTCGGGCTCATCCTGCTCGGCGCCTACCTGACGTTCCAGCTGGCGACCGACCTCGCCATCGACCCGATCCTGACGCTCGTGATCACGGTCCCCCTGCTATTCCTCGCAGGGGCCACGATGCAGTACGCGTTCGACCGGCTCGCCCTGGGGGAGTTCAACTCGCTCATCGTCAGCTTCGGTTTGCTGATCATCGTCGTGCAGGTCGTGAGCAATCTCTGGAGCGCCGACTTCCAGCGGATGGACGCGACCGTCAATCCCTATGCCACCCGGGCGCTGACGATCGGGCCGCTTGCCTTCCCGCTCCCGACCCTGGTGGCGTTCGCCTTCGCCGTCGTGATCGTCGGGTCGGCGCACCTGATCCTCACCCGGACCTACCCGGGGCGGGCACTGCGTGCGTTCGCCCAGGATCGCCCCATCGCGTCCGCGTATGGCATCGACCATGTTCGCCTCGGCACGCTGCTGGCGGGGGCGACCGGGGGCACCGCTGCGGCAGCCGGCATGCTGTTCGCGCTTGGAAGTGCCGTCATCCCGACCGCCCCATTCGAATGGGTCGGTATCGTCTTCGCCGTCGTCATCCTGGGCGGCATCGGCGACGCCGTGGGTACTCTGCTCGCCGGGCTCCTCGTCGGCGCGGTGTCGGGCATCGTGTCGGTCGTAGTGTCTCCGGCCGCTGCGCCGCTGGTGATCTTCAGCGCGGTGGTGCTCGCGCTCATGCTGCGACCCAACGGCGTGTTCGTGAGGCGATCGCCGTGATCCGCCGGGGGAGCCTCGCGTTCCTCGCTGCCGCCGCCGCCCTGGCGCTGCTCGCATTCGTGCGAGACGCCCTGGGCTTTCCGGTCTTCTACCTGGTCTTCCTCTCGAGCATCTGGTTCTGGACCGCGCAGGCGACCAGTTGGAACATCCTCTCCGGCTTCAGTGGCTATTTCAGCTTCGGTCAGGCGGCCCTTGTCGGGGTCGGGGCGTATACGACCGCGGTCCTGGTCGGCCGTCAGGATTGGCCCTTCCTCGCCACGCTTCCGGTGGCCGGGATGCTGGCGATGATCCTGGCCCTCGCGGTCGGGGGTCTGGCGTTCCGGCTGCGGTCCCTGCGGGGCGAGATCTTCGCGCTGCTGACCCTTGCCGTCCCGTTCATCCTCGCGTCGCTGGCGCGTATCCTCCCGGCGATCGACGGCGGGCAAGGCGTCGTGGTCCCAACACCTGACGTGTCGGACATCGTCGGTGGGTTCCAGGAGTTGCTCTACTTGCTCGGCGTGGCGATCACCGTCGGCGCCCTGTTCGTGGCGTTCCTGGTGCAACACAGCCGGATCGGCTGGGGCCTGTTCGCGATCCGCGACGCGGAAGACGTGGCCGAGGGCCTGGGCGTACCGACGTTCCGACTGAAGATGCTCGCCATCGGCGCCAGTGGCCTCATCGGTGGTCTGGCCGGCAGCGTGTTCGCGCTACAGATCGGGTTCGTCACCGTCGAGGCGGTCTTCGGATTGACGATCCCGTTGTTCGTCATCGTGATGTGCGTGCTGGGCGGGCGCGACCACTGGGCCGGTCCGCTCATCGGCGCCGTCATCGTCGTGACCCTCCAGGACCGGCTCGCCGCGTCGGGCTTCGAAGGCTGGAGCATGGTCATCCTCGGGACCATCCTGGCAGTCCTGGTCGTCCTCGCGCCGGACGGGCTGGTGACCAGGATCCGCCGGCGCCCGATCGCCGTAGGACTAGCCGTCATCGTCCCCATCGCGGTACTCACGCTCGCCGATCTCGGCGACGGTCTCATCGATCGGCTGGCCGTCGGCCTGGCGATCGCCGTCGTCGTGGCGTTCACGCCGATACCGGCCTGGACGCGAGCATGGGTGCGCGCGCGCCCGTCCGTCCGGGGGGCGACGGCCGCCGACCAGAGGGTGACGACCGCCGACCGCTACCTCGTTGGGACCACGGTGCCCGCAGCACGGCCCGAGCCGACACCCGTGGACCCGGCAGCGACGGCGTCGACCGAAGGCCCGGGACCCCACGCGATCGAGGTCGTCCAGGTGGCCAAGCGGTATGGCGGCGTGCGCGCGCTCGACGGCGTCTCGCTACGGATCGAGGCCGGCGAGCTGGTCGGCCTGGTCGGCCCGAACGGATCCGGGAAGAGCACGCTGATCGGGCTGTTGTCCGGCGTCCTCAAGCCCACCAGCGGGCGCATCCTCGTCGCCGGCCGTGACACCGCCGACCTGGAGCCCCACCGTGTGGCGCACCTGGGCGTCGCCCGGACCTACCAGATCCCGAAGCCGTTCGAGTCGATGACGGTCCGGGATAACGTGGCCATGGCCAAGATGTTCGGGCGCCAGCCGGTGGGGCTCGAGGAGGCTCGCCACGCGGCGGAGCGCCATCTCGCCCTCGTCGGCCTCGCGGACCGCGCCGACCATCGGCCATCGGGCATCAACCTCCATGAGCGGCAGTTGCTGGAGATGGCGCGTGCCCTGGCGACGGAGCCCCAGGTCCTCATGCTGGACGAGGCGCTCGCCGGTCTGAACCCTGCGGAGATCGATCAGGCTGTCGCGGTCGTCCGTCGCATCCATGCGAGTGGCGTCACGATCGTCATCGTGGAGCATCTGCTGCGCGTCGTGAACCAGCTCGCCACTCGGATCGTGGTGCTGGATCAGGGTCGCCTGCTCGCTGAAGGCGAACCGACGATCGTGATGCAGGATCCCGCCGTGGTCAGCGCCTACCTCGGACGGCCGGCCGATGCTTGAGGTCGTCGGCCTCGACGCCGGGTACGGCCAGGCGCTGGCCCTCGAGGGCGTCGCCCTGCGCGTCGAGTCAGGCGAGATCGTCTCGGTCGTCGGACCCAACGGGGCAGGCAAGTCCACCCTGGTGAACGTGGTCGCCGGCCTCCATCGCGCCCGCGCCGGCGCCATCCGGATGGACGGCGTCGACATCGGCAGGATGGCCGGCCATCGCTTCTGCGACCGCGGGATCGCCATCGTCCCAGAGGGCCGGCGTCTGTTCCCGCGGATGAGCGTTCGCGAGAACCTGGACCTCGGAGCCTACCGCCGCGGTGCACGGGCCGAGCGCGAGGCGACCCTGGAATGGGTCCATGCGCTATTCCCGCGACTTGCGGAGCGAGGGAAGCAGCTCGCCGGATCGCTCAGTGGCGGTGAACAGCAGATGGTGGCCATCGGCCGGGCGCTGATGGCCCGCCCCAGGCTCCTGTTGCTCGACGAACCCTCGCTCGGGCTGGCCCCGGTCATCGTCGACGAGGTGTTCGACGTGATGCGATCCATCCACGACGCCGGCGTGAGCGTGCTGCTCGTGGAGCAAAACATCGATCGCGCATTGGCCATCTCATCGCGGGCGTATCTGCTCCTGGAGGGCCGGGTCACGATGACCGGCCCGGCGGCCGAATTGCGCGCCTCGCCGGAGCTGCGGCGGACGGTCCTGGGGCTGTAGACAGTGAGCCGTGCCATCGACGGAGTCAATGGGGTTGGAAGGCGGGACGTTCATCCTGGTTACACTTTGTCGATGATCGGAGCGCCGTAGGGTGGCCTACGTCGGCCACATCGACTGGTCGTTCGCCGACCGTCCGGGCGCCACGGTACTCACGTCGAGCGGGCTCGCCCGCGATCGGATCGTCGGGCCGGATCAAGGCGCCATCCACACCGACCTGGCGGTCGGCGCCCTGGCACCCGGCGGATGGATCGCCCCGCATGTCCACAGCTACGAAGAAGCGCTGTATGTCCTCGGCGGCCAGCTCCTACTCGAGCTCGGCGGCGCGGCGCATCGCCTGGTCGCCGGCGACTATGCGCTGATGCCGACCGGGGTCCGCCACACCTTGGGCAACGCGGGCTCGGAGCCGGCGCGCTGGCTGTCGCTGAACTCGCCCCAGAAGCACGACCCGGCGAGCGGCCGGAAGGACACGTTCTTCGAGGCGTTCGATGGGTCGCGGGGCCTCGCCGCGCTCGACGCCGCGGCCGCCCGGCCCCCGTTCGGCGATCCGACTCTCCGCTGGGTCGGCCACTACGAGGGCACCCCGCCCCAAGCAGAGGCACTCGCGGTCAAGGGCGCCGCCCGTGGCCGCGCGTCGGCCGGCATGGACACGGCGATCCTTGCCTACTCCGGCATCTCGGTGCGGATGATGGTCGACCGAGTGCTCGGGGCGGACCACGTGGCGATGTTCACGGTGGACTACGAGGTGGGCGGCGCCGCTCAGGCCCATGACCATCCGTTCGAGGAGGCCTATGTCTTCCTCGATGGCGAGATCGAGGCCGAGCTCGATGGTGAGGCCCACACCCTGCGGGCGGGCGACATCGTCTTCGCGCCGGTCGGCTCGGTCCATGGCTTCTACAACGTCAGCCAGGGACGGGTCCGATGGATCGAGACCCAGGCCCCGCAGCCCCCGGCGCGGCATGCCTATCGCTGGGTTCGCGACTGGGAACGGTATGAGGAAGGAGCGCGAGATGTCTGAGGGCGCGACGGTCGTCGTGGGTGGCACCCGGGCGATCGGGCTCGAGATCGTGCGGCACTACGCGACACTCGGAGGTGAAGTCGTCCTCACCGGGCGCGATGCGGAGGCCGCGGCCGCGGCCGCGGCGTCTGTCGGCGGCGCTGTCCGTGGCATCGGGTTCGATCTCGCCCGACCTGAATCGATCGCCCCGGCGCTGGCGGGCGTGGGGCACGTCCACCGGCTGGTGCTCGCGGCCATCGATCGCGACGCGAACACCGTCAAGGACTACGACATCGGCCGCGCCATCCGGCTCGCCACGCTCAAGCTCGTCGGCTACACGGAGGTCGTGCACGCTCTGCTCGATCGATTCGACGACGCCACCTCGATCGTGCTCTTCGGTGGCATGGCGAAGGAGCGGCCGTATCCAGGATCCACCACCGTCAGCACGGTCAATGGCGGGATCGTGGGGCTGACGCGGACGCTGGTGGAGGAGCTGCGCCCGATCCGGGTGAACTCGCTCCACCCCGGGATCGTCGGTGACAGCCCCTTCTGGGAGAGCAAGCCGGAGGCGGTCGAGAACTACCGGTCGCAGTCGCCCACGGGGCGTCTCGCGACGATGGCCGACATCGTCGGCGCAACGGTCTTCCTCCTCGAGAACGGATCCGTCAACGGTGTCGAGCTCATCGTCGACGGTGGCTGGCACTGCCGCTGAACGACGGTCTCCCGACCCCGCGCGACCCTCAGGCTTCGCGCAACCCTGCCGCGATCTGTGCCGCAGCCGACAGCACGACCTGCGCCACATCGGCCTGGGTGCCGCTCGCCGGGAAGCGGTACGACGGTCCGTGGACATGGACCGCCGCGATCACCTCTCCCGAAGCGTCGGCGATCGGCGCCGCGATCGATGAGATCCCGGTCTCGAATTCGTCCATCGCCCAGGCGTAGCCGTGGCGGCGGACCTCGCGCAGGCGCTCGCGGACGGCGTCGGGCTCGGTCAGGGTCCGGGCGGTGAAGCCCTCCATCGGCCGTTCCAGGTAACGCTCGATCGCTGCCGGCGTCCGGAATGCAAGCAACACCTGCCCGGACGAGACGGCATGCAACGGGACGCGTGCGCCCGTCCAATCACGGACGAGCACTGGCTGCACCGTGTCGACCTGATCGATGTAGTGGACGAGGTCGCCATCCGGCATGCCCAGGCCCGCGGCCTCGCCCGATGCTTGCGCGAGCTCGACCAGGGTCGACCGCGCGATCGCCGCGAGCGAACGCGTGAGGCTGAACCCTCCCGCGAGGG
This sequence comes from Chloroflexota bacterium, assembly GCA_029240655.1. GTDB lineage: Bacteria > Chloroflexota > Limnocylindria > Limnocylindrales > CSP1-4 > SPCO01. The sequence goes on along the minus strand of JARDZW010000009.1, from coordinate 3,495 downwards.
TGATGAGCCGCGGTCCCAGCCGGTACGACGTATCGCCGGGAACCTGTTCGACCGCACCCTCGCCGACCAGCGTGGCCAGCACCCGCGCGGCGGTGGACTTGGGCAGGCCGGCCCGATCGGCGACCTCGGTGACGCCCAATGGACCATCGCCGAGGCTGCTGAGCACGTCGAACGCTCGCTTGACCGATTGGATGCTGGACATGAGACCCTTCGTCGGCTAGATTCGGGATCGCGACGGTTCCATCATACGGCACGGTTCCACGATGCGGAACCCAGCGACGACCACTGATCGCCCACCCGGAGCACCACGATGACCGACGACCTCCAGGACATCGACCTCAACGCCCTCTCGGACGACGAGCTCGTCGAACAGATGCACAACGACCTGTACGACGGCATGAAGGACGAGATCGTCGAGGGGACGAACATCCTCCTCGGGCGCGGTTTCACGGCCACCAAGGTCCTCGACGACGCACTCGTCGCGGGCATGAAGATCGTCGGCATCGACTTCCGCGACGGCATCCTGTTCGTGCCAGAGGTCCTGCTCGCCGCAAACGCGATGAAGGCCGGCATGGAGATCCTCCGCCCGCTGCTCGCCGAGACCGGTGCGGAGCCGGTCGGCAAGGTCGTGATCGGCACGGTCAAGGGCGACATCCACGACATCGGCAAGAACCTGGTCGGGATGATGCTCGAAGGAGCCGGCTTCGAGGTCGTCGACCTCGGGATCAACACCGACGCCGACAAGTTCATCAACGCCCTGACCGAGCACAAGCCGGACATCCTCGGGATGTCCGCGCTGCTGACGACGACCATGCCGTACATGAAGGTCGTCATCCAGACGCTCAAGGATCGCGGCCTGCGCGACGACTACATCGTCCTCGTGGGCGGCGCGCCGCTCAACGAGGAATTCGGAATGGCCGTCGGGGCGGACGCCTACTGTCGCGATGCCGGCGTCGCTGCCGAGACGGCGCGCCGCCTGATCGACGAGCGACGTGCCCGCGTCCCCGCCTAGACCAGCGAGCTCGCCACAACCATCCCGGCCGTCGCCGCTGACCAAACCCGCACCGCCCATCATCCCGTTGCCGTCCGGAGGCTCAGAACCGTGTCGATGATGACCACGATCTGGTGGAGAGACATCCCGGCGCAGGTGACCGCTCGCGAGGGCCGCAAGCAGAGCAAGATCGTGCTGCATCCGCGATTCCAGGTGGCGATCGACAAGGCTGCGAGCCGGGCCGGCATGCGCGCGTACAACGACTACATCGGAGAGTGGCGCCGGACGCAGAAGTCCTGTGGCGCGGACATCGACGCCGAGGTCGCTGCCGAAGTCGAGCGCATCGAAGCCGAGTACGACAAGCATCGACTCGCCCAGCTCATCCAGTCAGGCGGGGTCGAGGGCGGCCCCATCTTCCCGCCCGCCCAGGATGAGACCCAGGGAAAGGCCGCTGACGCGTGACGCGGACCGTCGTCAGCTCGGCGACGCGCGAGGTGGTCATCGGGGACGACCAGCCCTTCGTGATCATCGGTGAACGCATCAACCCGACCGGCCGCAAGCTCCTCGCCGAGGAGATGAAGGCCGGTGACTTCTCCCGGGTCGAGCGCGACACGATCGCCCAGGTCGAAGCTGGCGCCCACATGCTCGATGTCAACGCGGGTATCCCGCTGGCCGACGAACCGGCGATCCTGGCGAAGACCATCCAGCTGGTGCAATCGCTGACGGACGTCCCGCTGTCGATCGATTCGTCGATCGTCGAGGCCCTCGAAGCGGGGCTGGCCGTCTATCAGGGCAAGGCCCTGCTCAACAGCGTCACCGGCGAGGAAGAGCGCCTCGAACGCGTTCTGCCGCTGGTCAAGAAGTACGGCTGCGCGGTCGTGGCCATCAGCAACGACGAGACCGGCATCTCGATGGATCCCGACGTCCGGTTCGCGGTCGCGAAACGCATCGTCGAGCGCGCCGCGGACTACGGCATCCCGCGCGAGGACATCGTCGTCGACCCGCTGCTCATGCCGATCGGTGCACTGAGCGGCGCCGGCCGCCAGGTCTTCCACATCCTTGGTCGGCTGCGCGACGAGCTGAAGGTCAACTCCAGTTGCGGCGCCTCCAATGTCAGCTTCGGGCTGCCCAACCGGGAAGGCATCAACGGCGCGTTCCTGAGCATGGCCATCGCGTCCGGCCTCACGTCGGCCATCACCAACCCGATCGCCGAGGGCGTCAAGCACGCCGTCATGGCCAGCGACGTGCTCATGGGCAATGACCAGGATGCCGCCCGCTGGATCCGCCAGTTCCGGACCGGGCCGGCGGACGGCGAGGCCGGTGGACGCCGGACGAACCGCCGTCGCGGCGCAGCCGGAGCCACGGCGACGCCGGCGGGGATCCCGGGCGTGACCGTTTTCTCGGCCGACGTCCCGGGCGTCGACGTTCCGGGTCTCGACGTGCCAACGACGGATCCCCCGGCCGGCGCGCCACCGGCCGACGTCGCCGCGCGCGACTGACGATCCACCCGTGAGCGACGGCGCGGCCACCGCCGACCCGCAGATCATCTTCACGCCATCGGGGCGGCGCGGTCGGGCGCCTGCGGGCACCACGGTGCTCGACGCGGCCCGCTCGCTCGGCGTGGACATCGACTCGGTCTGCGGCGGCCGCGGGATCTGCGGTCGCTGCGCCGTCGTGCCCGCGTTCGGATCGTTCCCGAAGCACGGCATCACGTCCTCGCCGGATCACCTGAGCGCGGCCGGTGAGGTCGAGGCGGCGTACCGGGACGAGCACGGCCTCGCGGCGGACCGCCGGCTGTCCTGCACGGCGACGCTGCTCGGGGATGCCGTCGTCGACGTCCCGCCCGAGAGCCAGGTCCACAAGCAGGTCGTGCGCAAGGACCTCGCGGCGCGTGCCTTCGAGATGGACCCTGTCGTCCGTTTGCACACGGTCGACGTCACGGAACCGGATCTCGCCACGCCGACCGGGGACCTGGGCCGGCTCTTCGACGCCCTACGCGCCGAGTGGCACCTCGATGGCCTAGCGGCGGACCTGTCGGTCATCCGCGGGCTTCAGGCCGCGCTGACCGAGGGCATGTACCGGGTCACCGTGGCCGTCCACGGCGGGCGCGACGTGATCGCGGTCTGGCCGGGCTTCCACGACCGTGCCTTCGGCGTGGCCATCGACGTCGGCTCCACGACGATCGCCGGGCACCTCGTCAACCTGACCGACGGTGCGGTCCTCGCCAGCGCCGGCGTGATGAACCCGCAGATCCGGTTCGGCGAGGACCTCATGAGCCGCGTCAGCTACGTGATGATGCACGACGGGGGCGAGCTCGAGCTGACCGACGCGGTCCGCAAGGCGCTCGATGGGCTCCTCGCGACGCTCGGCAATCGGGCCGGGATCAAGCGAGCCGAGATCCTGGAGCTCGCGATCGTCGGCAACCCGATCATGCACCACCTCCTGCTGGGCATCGATCCCACGCCGCTCGGCTCCGCGCCGTTCGCGCTGGCTACCGACGCCGC
>JARDZW010000070.1 GCA_029240655.1 Chloroflexota bacterium | reverse complement strand
GGCAGGCTGAACATGGCCGCCTGCTTCGTGACCGGGTCGATCGATACCGTGATCAGCGTGTCGGTGTTGTGGCCACCGCCCTGCTCATCGGAGCCGATCAGCAGGATGTTGAGTCGTTCTTTGCCATCCCACGGTGGCACCGAGACGTCCGGGACCTGGCTGCCGATGGGCGTCGGCTCGGGGGTCGGGCTCGGCGTCGCCTCGGCACTCGGATCTGCTGATTCGGCGGGCTCGGGTGACGCGGTCGGATCGCCGGCGCACTCCCGCTGGTCCTCGCCGATGAAGATGCAGCCGCTCGTCAACGCATCGAGCGCAAGCATGTCGTAACGGGCGACCACGACGTGGCTGCCGGCCATGACCAGCACCACGGCGAGCAGGCCGGCGATGGACAGGGGATTGCGGGGGAGCCGCGCCCTGCCCAACCGCCCGCCGCCCGATATGGCATGCGCATTGAGGTATTCAGCGACGCGATACGCATCGATGATCGCAACCAGGCGATAGAGCAGCGCGGCGAGGTTGAGGACGAAGATCGAGCTCAGCAGGAATGGGCTGAACAGCAGGCCGACGAGCTCCAGGCGATCCATCCGCAGCACGAACCCGGCGAGGAGCGCGATCAGCAGCACCGGGGCCGCCGCGAAGCCGAGAGCCCGCGTGTAGGCGCCGAGATAGAGGTGCCCGAGTCCCGGAAACAGGAGCGAAAGGAACGCCGCAGCGAAAGGCGACCGGGCGCGCGGTCGCGCCTCCTGCGGTTTCTGCATCGCGCGTAGGATACTCGGACTCGCCCGACCCGCCCGGAAAGGCCGGTCAGGACCCGTCGCCCCGATCCACCGCGCCCCGGAGATGCATGTTCCGACCCGTCACCGCGAAGCCCGACTTCGTCGCCCAGGAGCACGACATCCTTGCGACGTGGCGCGAGCGGCGGACCTTCGCGCGCCTCCGCGCCCAGAACACCGGGGGCCCCCGCTGGAGCTTCCTCGACGGCCCGATCACCGCAAACAATCCGATGGGCGTCCACCATGCCTGGGGACGCACCTACAAGGATCTCTACCAGCGCTTTCACGCCATGCTCGGCGAAGACCAGCGCCACCAGAACGGCTTTGACTGCCAGGGCCTGTGGGTCGAGGTCAACGTCGAGCGCGACCTGGGCTTCACGAACAAGCGTGACATCGAGGCCTACGGGATCGACCGGTTCGTGACGCTGTGTAAGCAGCGCGTCCTCACCTATGCCGCGCGCCAGACCGAGCAGTCCATCCGCCTCGGGATGTGGATGGACTGGAACGACCCGGACGAGCTGCGCCGGCTCCATGATCTGCTCGGCACGGACCCGTCCGCGGTCACGACGATCGAAGGCACCGACGGTCCCGTCACCGACACGGTGGAGATGCTCGTCGGCCGGCTCGGCATGCCCGAGGTCGGTGGCTCGTACTTCACGTTCAGCAACGAGAACAACGACCTCATCTGGGGCTTCCTCGCCGAGGTGCACCGGCGTGGCTGGCTGTACAAGGGCCACGACACGATGCCCTGGTGTGCGCGCTGTGGCACCGGCCTCTCCCAGACCGAGGTCAACGAGGGCTACCAGGACAAGGACGACCCGGGCCTGACCGTGAGGTTCCCGCTGATCGACCGCCCCGGGGAGAACTTGCTCGTCTGGACGACGACGCCCTGGACGCTCACTTCGAACGTGGCGGCGGCCGTCGGCGAGCGCCTGCGCTACGTGAAGGTCCGCCAGGGTGACGATGCCTTCTGGCTCGCGAAAGGCACGCTCAAGACGGCGCTCGAGGGCCCGTTCCAGGTCGAAGAGGAGCTCGCCGGCGCCGATCTCGTGGGCTGGCAGTACGCCGGCCCGTTCGATGAGCTACCCGCGGTGCAGGCTGCCTTCGCCGAAGGCTACGTGCACCGCGTCGTGCCCTGGGACGAGGTCGGCGAGGACGAGGGCACCGGCATCGTCCATATCGCTCCTGGCTGCGGCGCGGAGGACTTCCAGCTGGCCAAGGCCATCGGCCTGCCCGTGATCGCCCCGCTGGACGAATCCGGCATCGTCCTCGAGGGGTTCGGTCCGTTGAGCGGTCGCGACGTACGCGACGTCGCCGAGCCGATCATCGAGCACCTCAAGGCGACGGACCGGTTCTACCGGCTCGAGACCATCAACCACCGCTACCCGCACTGCTGGCGGTGTGGCACGCCCCTCATCTTCCGGCTCGTGGACGAGTGGTACATCTCGATGGGACCCGTCTACGACCAACCGCGCGACAGCTTGTCCGCGGCCCAGGTCGACGCGAGCCTGCGCTACCAGATCATGGACGTCGTCGATCGGATCCGGTGGATCCCGGACTTCGGCTACGACCGCGAGCTCGACTGGCTCCTGAACATGGGCGACTGGATGATCTCCAAGAAGCGCTACTGGGGCCTGGCGCTTCCCATCTACGACTGTGCGACGTGCGGACAGATCGACGTGGTCGGCGGCCGCGAGGAGCTCGAGACGCGCGCCGTCGAGGGATGGGAGCGGTTCGAGGGGCATACCCCACATCGCCCGTGGGTGGACGAGGTACGGATCGCCTGCTCGGGGTGTGGCGCCCCGGTCGAGCGCATCAAGGATGTCGGCAATCCGTGGCTGGATGCCGGCATCGTGCCGTTCTCGACGTTGCACCAGCGCGAGGACCCCGCGTACTGGGCCCAGTGGTTCCCGGCCGACTTCATCACCGAGAGCTTCCCGGGGCAGTTCCGCAACTGGTTCTACTCGATGCTCGCGATGTCGACCGTTCTGCGCCGCGAGGAGCCGTTCAAGACCATCTTCGGCTACGCGACACTCTTCGCCGAGGACGGCCGGCCGATGCACAAGAGCTCGGGCAACGCGATCGAGTTCGACGAGGCCGCCGAGCGGATGGGCGTCGACGTCATGCGCTGGATGTTCACCAAGGCACGCCCCGAGGAGAACATCCTGTTCGGCTGGCACGCGGCCGACGAGGCGCGCCGTGAGCTGCTGATCCTGTGGAATGTGTACTCGTTCTTCGTGACCTATGCGCGGCTCGCGGCCTGGACGCCGAAGTCGGGCATCGACGACGTCATCGCGGCGGCGCCCGCATGGCCGGCGATGGACAAGTGGATCCTGTCACGCGCCGCCGGCCTGGCGGGCGAGGTGGCGAAGGATCTCGGCGATTACGACGCGGTCGATGCCACGCGCGAGATCAGCACCTTCATCGACGACCTATCCACCTGGTACCTGCGCCGCTCGCGCGATCGGATGCGCGCGGGCGCCGATCCAGCCGACCGTGACGCCGCGTTCGCGACGCTCCACGCGGCCCTCGTAACAGTGGTTCGGACGTTCGCGCCGATCCTGCCGTTCCTCTCGGAGTCGATGTACCAGAACCTCATGGTCACGGTCGTCCCGGGCACGCCCGATAGCGTCCACCTGACGTCCTGGCCCGCCGCGGTCATGGCGGCGCATCGCGATCCCGACTTGGAACGCGCGATGGCGACCGTCCGCGGTGCGGTCGACCTCGCCCGGACGCTGCGGGCGCAGGCGGGGCTGCGCAATCGCCAGCCACTGGCCCGGGCCTGGCTCGCCCTGCCGGATCGCGGCATCGCGATATCGGACGAACTCCTGGGCCTGTTCGCCGACGAGGTCAACGTGCGGGACGTGGAGCTCATCGCCGACGGCTCCGAGCTCGTCGAGCGTCGCGTGAAGCCGTTGCTCCCCAAGATCGGCAAGCGGCTGGGCGCGGCCATCCCGGCGGTCATGGCCGCGGCCCGTGAGGGCGCGATAGCGATCGCGGACGATGGCTCGGTGACCCTGGCCGGGGTGACCCTGGCGCCGGACGAGGTCGAGATCCAGGCGACGCCGCGGCCGGGTACGGCCGTGGCCGAGAATGACGGCTTGGTGGTGGTGCTCGACACGGCGCTGACGCCGGAGCTCCGCGCGGAAGGCGACGCCCGCGAGATCGCCCGGGCCATCCAGGACCTGCGACGGGAAGCCGGCCTCGAACTCGACGATCGGATCGAGCTGTGGATCGTCGGAGCGCCGCCCGCCGTCGCCCCGCACCTGCCGGCGGTCGCCGCCGACACGCAGGCGGAGCTCGCCACTGGCGAGATCCCGGCCACTGCGTCGCGGACGGACGTTCAGCTCGACGATGCCACGGTGACCATCGCCTTGCGGCGGGTCGGATGACGAAGACGGCAGCACCCGGTCGCGAGCGAGCTCGGTGGCCGCTGTTCGTCGGCGTGGCGGCGATGGTGGTGGTCCTCGACCAGTCGACCAAGGCATGGCTCGTCTCGATCCTGCCGGCCGAAGGGCAACAGCTGTCGGTGATCGGCGATCTCGTGCGGCTCGTCCACTCTCGCAACAGTGGCGCGCTCTTCGGTTTGTTCCAGGATCAGGCGCTGCTCTTCGGGCTGGTGTCGATGGGCGTCGTCGGGCTCATCGCCTGGTATCACGGGAGCGCGGGGCGGAATACCCTGCTCTCGGTGGCGCTCGGCCTGCTCCTCGGGGGAGCGCTCGGGAACATGTTCGATCGTCTGAGGCTCGGATACGTTCTCGATTTCGTGGACGCAGGACTCGGCGATCTGCGTTTCTACACGTTCAACGTGGCGGACAGCGCCATCTCCTGCGCCATCCTCTTGCTGCTCGCGACCGCGTTCCTGCCCGGCCGGTTCGGGTTGCCACCCGTCGACGCGCCGCGGCGACCGGGCGAGCCCGCGGACCCGATCGATGCCTGACGCGCCGATCGCGGCCGGCGTCCGCACCGTCCGGGTCCCGGATGGCCGGATCGGGCGGATCGACCGGTACGTGGCCGACGTGACGGGCCTCTCGCGGAGCCACGTGCAGAAGCTGATCTCCGACGGACGGATGACCGCCCAGGGCATCCCGCTGCGGGCGAACATGATCGTGCCCGCCGGGACGGAGATCCGGCTCGACGTGCCGGAACCGGTCGCTCTGGACCTCGCCCCGGCCCACGACATCCCGCTCCGGATCGTGTACGAGGATGCGGACCTGCTGATCGTGGACAAGCCGTCCGGGATCGTGGTCCACCCGTCCGCGGGTCACCACGACGGCGACACGATGGTCAATGCATTGCTGGCGCGCGCGGGCGGGGCGGAATACGGGGGCATCGCCGGGGTCGCGCGCCCTGGGATCGTCCACCGCCTGGACCGGGACACGAGCGGGCTCCTGATGGTCGCCAAGCACGATGCCGCGCAGCACTCTTTGATGGCCCAGCTCAAGGCACGGCGGATCCGCAAGACCTACCAGGCGCTCGTTGCCGGGAATGTGGCGGCGGCGGTCGGGCGCATCGAAGCGCCGATCGGGCGCGATCCGAAGCACCGGACCCGGATGGCGGTGGTCCCGGACGGGCGAGCGTCGACCACTGGCTACCGGGTTCGCGAACGGTTCACCGGTTGGACCCTGCTGGAGCTCGACCTCGTCACCGGGCGGACCCATCAGATCCGCGTGCACCTCGATGCGATCGGGCACCCAGTCGCCGGCGACCCGGTCTACGGGACCGGCACCTCCCGGCGCGGGCCGGAGGGTCTGGGACGGCTGTTCCTCCACGCGTGGCGCCTGGAGCTGACGGCCCCCGCCAGCGGCGAGTTGATCCGCGCCACCGCGGACCTGCCGGCCGAGCTCGAGGTCGTCCTCGAGTCGCTGCGCGCAGCCGAGACCGCCCGATGACCGAGGACCCGGGCCTGGCGCCATCCGGCTTGAACGGGATCCCCGAGGAGCCGGAGCGGATCTCGGACGATCCTGGGCGGCCCAGCGGCGTCATCCTCGGCGACCCGGGCGCGATGCTCGTCATCATCTCGGGGCCGTCGGGCGTGGGCAAGGACACGATCATCGACGCGATGCGCGAGCGCACGCATGAGCCCGAATACGTGTACGTCGTCACCTGCACGACCCGCGCGCCGCGGCCGGGCGAGGTCGACGGCGTCGACTACCACTTCGTGTCGCGCGAGGATTTCCTGCGGCTGCGTGCGGCCCGGCAGCTGCTCGAGACGAACGAGGTGCACGGCAACTGGTACGGCGCACCACGCGACCAGGTGCGCCGTGCCGTGCTGGCCGGACGTCATGCGATCCTCAAGATCGACGTGCAGGGTGCGCAGATCGTCAAGGAGCAGGTCACCGAGGCCCTGCTGATCTTCGTGGTGCCGCCGACGCTGGAAACGCTGTTCTCGCGGCTGCGCACGCGCGCGACGGAGAGCGCCGACGAGCTCGAGCTGCGCCAGCGCAACGCGGCGATCGAGCTCGCGCGCCAGGACGACTACGACTACGTCGTCGTCAACGAGACCGGCCAGGTCGAACGCACCGCCGAGCGGATCGACGAGATCATCGCCGAGGAACGTCGCCTGCATGCCGATCGCCGGGTCCGGGTCTAGACCGGGGCGGCTGGTCGAGGTCGCCGTCGACGCCGCCGGCGCGGGTGGCGCGCGGCCCTTCACGTACAGGGTGCCGGAATCCCTGGCCGACCTCGAGGATGGCGAGGCGGTGCTCGTCGAGTTCGGGCGGCGGCAGGCCCTCGGGGTCGTGCTGGGCGAGGCGCACGAGGCGCCGTCGACATCGACCACCAAGCCCCTGGTCGACCGGGTGCGGGCCGACGGACCACTCCTGCCGCCCTTGGCGCTCGCCCTCGCGCGCTGGGTGTCCGAGCACTACCTGGCGCCACCGGCCCTCGTGATCCGGGCGATGCTCCCGCCGGGCCTGCTGGAACGCCTCGAGCTGGTGGCCGAGCGGACCCCGCAGCCGGTCGACGGCGAGCTGGATGCCGTCGACACCGACCTCCTCGACCAGCTCGGGGGCGGAGCGCGGCCCGCACGTGACCTTGCAGCGCCCGATGGCCGGGCGGGCCTGCTCCGCCGGCTTCGAGGCCTGGCGTCGCGCGACCTCGTGACCCTCGACTGGACGCTGCTCGGGGCGGGCGCCGCACCCCGCTACGAACGCTGGATCCGACTGTTGCCCGCCGGCCGTGCGGCCGCGGGGGCGCTGGCAAGGGGGGAGCGGCAGCCCGGACGTCCGCTCGGTCCACGCCAGATCGACGCGCTCACGGAGCTGGCCGACAGGTCCGTGGCGGCAGACGGCGTCCCGGCGGCCGAGGTAGCCGGGCGGCACGGGACTGCGACCCTCGCCTCCCTGGTTCGGCGCGGCCTCGCCGAGACCGGCGTCCGGGAACGACCCCGCCGGCCGTTGGCCACCCGAGCCCCCGGGTCGCGCGGCGGTCGGCCGCGGTCGGCCGAGCTTTCCGAGGCCCAGGCCGCCGCCGTGGAACGGATCGCGCGGGCGATCGAGGTGCGGGATCCGCGCCCCTTGCTCCTGGACGGCGTGACGGGCGGCGGCAAGACGGCGATCTATGTCGAGGCGATCAGTGCGGCCCTCGCCGCCGGGCGGCCCGCGCTCGTGCTCGTACCCGAGATCGCGCTCGCGCTGCCGATCGTCGACCGGCTCCGCGCCGACCTCGATGCGCGGGTCGCGCTGGTCCACTCGGGCCTCGGCGACGGCGAGCGTGCCGACGAGTGGCGCCGCATCCGGGGCGGGGAGGTGGACATCGTCGTCGGGACGCGGCTGGCCGTTGTCGCGCCGCTCGCGGATGTGGGCGTCGTGATCGTCGACGAGGAGCACGACCCGGCGTACAAGAGCGATCGCACGCCGAGGCTCCAGGCCCGCGACACCGCGATCCGACTGGCCGAGCTTGCCGGGGCGGCACTTGTCCTCGGCTCGGCGACCCCGGCGGTCGACAGCCTCGGGCGTGCGTTCGAAGGCGCCTACGACCGGATCGTGCTGCCCCAGCGCCCGACCGGGAGCGCACCGACCGTCACGGTCGCCGACCTGCGCACCGAGCTCGCCGAGGGGAATCGGGGACTGCTGTCGCGAGTCCTCGATGGTGCCCTCGACGCACTCGACACGGCGGCAGGGGAGCAGGCGATCCTGGTGCTCAACCGGCGCGGGACGGCGTCGGTCGTGCTCTGCCGCGATTGCGGCCACGTCCAGGCCTGCCCGGACTGCGAGCGGCCGCTCGTCTACCACCAGGCCGGCACGACCTTGCGGTGCCACCACTGCGGGCGGGCCACGCCGCTCGCCACGCGCTGCCCGGCATGCAAGTCGCCACGGATCCGCTACCTGGGCGGTGGCACCGAGCGCGTGGAGCGCGAGGTTCGCGCGAACCACCCCGCCCTGCGCGTGGCGCGGCTGGACCGTGACGTGGCGGAACGCCGGGGCGCGGCGGCGCGGGTTTTGGATGCCTTCGCGGCGGGCCAGACAGACGTACTCGTCGGCACGAGCCTCGTCGCCAAGGGGCTGGACGTGCCCGCGGTCACCCTCGTCGGGGTCGTGTCGTCCGACGTGGCGCTCAACCTTCCCGACGAGCGCGCCGCCGAGCGGACCTACCAGCTGCTGTGCCAGGCGGTGGGGCGGGCCGGTCGGGGCGATCGCCCAGGCCGGGCGATCCTGCAGACGTACCAGCCCGATAACGCGGTGATCCGCGCGGTGGCCAGTGGCGAGGGCGAGACGTTCTACACGGATGAGCTGGCGATGCGCCAACGGTTCGGGTCGCCGCCATTCGGTCGACTCGTCAAGCTGACGGTCGCGCTCTCTGATCGAGAGGCAGCTGAACGCGAGGGCGAGGCGATGGCCGCGCGGCTGCGCGAGCGGGCCGGCGAGCACGGCACCACGGTCCTTGGGCCCGCCCCGGCCTATATCGCGCGGCGGAACGACCGGTGGCGCTACAACCTGGTGCTGCGCGGCGCCGACCCCGTCGCGACGCTCGGCGGCGATCCGGGGCCGCCGTGGTCGGTCGATGTCGACCCGGAGTCGCTCCTCTAGACGCGAGTGGGGGACGTCAGTCGACGTCGCGCCGGTAGGCCACGAGCACGCCGCCGACCATCCGCTCGAGGCCTTTCAGGTATTCGAGCTGGCTCGATTCGAGATCGACCGGGTGCAGGCCGTCGGCGACCGTATCGGGATCGACCGTGCCCCATCGGCTCGGCGCGTAGGCCAGGACGACGTCCGTGTCGAGGGTCCGCTCGGCCTCGTTGACCAAGTCCAGCTGGGCGGGCTCGAGGTCCGCGAAGGTCCATCCGTCGACGCTCATGGCAGATCCTCCCGGGGACGACCCGCTCCTGGGGCGTCCGTCGCGTCGATGATACGCCCACGACCCTCGGGTTCTCGCGCGCTGACCTCGTTCGTGGGACGATGCGTAACCCAGAGGAGGTTCTTCCACCATGACCGACCCGACCAGCTCCCAGCACGACCAGCCCGTCGAGGGCTCTCGCGACGATGCCTACACCCGATCCGACGACGGCAATGTCGGCGGAACGAATGGAACATCCGATGCCGACGCCGGCGCCGGCGCCGCAGCCAAGGCAAACGACGTGATCGAGCAGATCCGCGTCGTCGTCGAAGACTTCGCCGAGAAGGCCGCACCCGTGGTCCGCCAGTTCTCGGTCAAGGCCGCCGACGCGGTGGCGGTCGCGGCCGACAAGGCTGGGCCGCTCGCGCACAAGGCCGGCGACGCCGCGGCCGATGCCAGCGGCAAGCTCGCCGAGAAGTCCCGCGCCTGGGCGGCCGGCACCCGTGCGGCGATGGGTGACTACTCGACCGACACGTTCGACGCCACCCAGACGACCAAGACGACCGACACGACCGAGACGCCGCCGACGATCTGAGCCACCGGGGGCCCATATAATCCGCGGCATGTCCGTCCGACCCATCGCCCTGTTGGGCGATCCGCGCCTGCGCCTCAAAGGGCTGCCCGTCGACAGCTTCGGCAAGTACCTGCACGAGCTGCTCGACGACCTCGCCCATACGATGCGCGACGCCCCCGGTGTCGGCCTGGCTGCTCCGCAGCTGGGCGAAGCCGTGCAGGCATGCGTCATCGAGGTCGAGGACACGCTCCACGAGCTCGTCAACCCGCGAATCGTGCGCTCCACGGGTGATGACCGCGATCTCGAGGGCTGCCTCTCGATCCCGGGCTACGTCGCCTACGTCACACGCCGCGAGAAGGTCTGGGTCGTGGCCCAGAACCGGCACGGCAAGAAGATCAAGGTGGCCGGGTCGGGACTCCTCGGCCGGGCGCTACAGCACGAGCTCGACCACCTCGAGGGCAAGCTCTATATCGACTACCTCGACTCCATGGACGAACTGATGGCGGTCGACGGGAGCAACGAGGACGACGCCGAGGTCCGCGAGGCGACGGGCGCCCTGGCGTGACCGAGCGGCGCGCCCTGGCGTGACCGAGCGGCGCGCCGACGACGCGCGCGTGCGGACCATCTTCCTCGGTAGTGGCGACTTCGGGCGTGAAAGCCTGCGGCGTCTGCACGAGCACGAGGCGATCGACCTGGTCGGGGTCGTCTCGACGCCGGGCTCTGCCGTGCAGCGTCTCGCCGAGGACCTTGGGATCGAGCGAGTCCTGACGCCGGCACGCCTACGGGCCCCGGAATCCCTGGCCGACATCCAGGAGCTCGAGCCCGAGATGCTGGTCCTCGCAGACTACGGGCAGATCGTCCCTGCCGAATTGCTGGGACTGAAGCACGGGGCCCTGAACCTCCACCCATCGCTGTTGCCCCGGCATCGCGGCGCGACGCCGATACCGGCCGCGATCCTCTTTGGCGATCGCGAGACCGGAGTCACGCTGATGCGCATGGACAGCGGGCTCGACACGGGTCCGATCGTCGCCGTGGAGCGAGGCCCCCTCGATGGCACGGAGATCGCCCCGCAACTCGAAGCGGACCTCGAGCTCGTCGCGGCCTACCTGCTCGAAAGGAGCCTAGGCCCGTGGATCCGGGGCGAGCTGGTCCCACGGCCGCAAGCGAGCGAAGGGGCGGGTCTGACGCGAACGCTGCGACGAGAGGATGGCCGCATCGATCCACGGAAGTCCGCTGTCGAGCTGGAGCGCCAGGTTCGAGCGTATCAACCCTGGCCGGGCTCGTTCATGGATACGCCGGCGGGGAGGATCGTCGTCTGGTCGGCCACAGCCGAGGGTTCAGGCGGGCCGGGTGTTGGCACCTTTGACGAGCGCGGCCTTGGCGTCGGCGATGGTGAGCGCCTGGCCTTGGTCGAAGTCCAGCCTGCCGGTGGCAAGCGCATGACATGGGAGGCGTTCCTGCGCGGCAAGCCTTCGATCGTCGGGAGCCACGTGCTTCGGGGCCCGTGACTCACCTGCGCTAGCCTTGACCAGGTGACGACAGATGCACGACCGGGGCTGTCCGGTCTTACCGCGGACGAGCTTGCCGCCTGGGTCAAGGCGCAGGGCGAGCCGTCGTTCCGTGCCCGACAGATCTCCGATGCGATCTGGAAGGATGGCGGGACCACGGAAGCTGCCGAGGTTCGGACCCTTCCGGGACACCTGCGGGTGGCGCTGGAGCGCGACTTCCGCCTGGACACGGTCCACGATTCCGAGATCCGGGTAGCGGACGGCGGGCTGACCGAGAAGGTCCTCCATCGACTCGATGACGGCGAGCTCATCGAGTCCGTCCTGATGCACTACCCGGCTCGCGGCGCGTCCCGAGAGCGGCACACGCTGTGCATCTCGAGCCAGGCGGGCTGCGCGGTGGGTTGTCCGTTCTGTGCCACGGGCGAGCTCGGCTTCGGTCGTGACCTCGAGATGGCCGAGATCGTCGACCAGGCCCGTCACGCGGCTCGCCGACTCGCGACGGATCGCAAGCGGCTGACGAACATCGTGTTCATGGGCATGGGCGAGCCGCTGCTCAACCTCGATCGGGTGCTCGCGGCCGTGGAGGCCCTGAACGACCCGAAACGCTTTGGCCTGGGAGCGCGGCACATCACGGTCTCCACGTCGGGGGTCGTGCCCGGGATCCGCCGCCTCACGGCCCTCGGGCCGCAGTTCACGCTGGCCATCTCGCTCCACGCTGCGCGCGACGCCCTGCGCGATGTGCTCGTCCCGCTGAACCGGCGCTGGCCGGTGGCCGAAGTCGTCGATGCGGCCCGCGACCACGCCCACGCGACCGGCCGGCGAATCAGCTACGAGTACACCATGATCGGGGGCGTGAACGACACGGACCTCGATGCCCGCGCCCTCGCCGATCTCCTGCGTGGCGACCACGCGCACGTCAACCTGATCCCGATGAACCAGGTCGCGCACACACCGTGGCAGGCCAGCCCGATGCCGGTCATCGAGACCTTCGCGGCCGTCCTCCTGGAGGCTGGCGTCGGCACGACGATCCGCCGGAACCGCGGCCAGGAGGTCGGTGCCGCCTGCGGTCAGCTCGCCGCGGAGCGTGCCGGGGAGCCGCCTGCCCCCGCGGTCGCCCGCCGGCGGGAGCGGCTCGTGCTGGCGAGCGCCGCCGCCCTCCGTGGCGAGCGAAGCGAGGAGCCGGCCCCGGCCATGGTCGGCGGGGAGCCATGACCAGCGAGAACCCCACGGGGCGTGGCACCGGGCGGGCCCGGGTCGCCGCGAGCATCCTCGATGCGGACCTCGGAAACCTCGCGCACGCCGTTCGGCGCGTGACCGGAGCCGGCACGGATCGCGTTCACCTCGACGTCATGGACGGCCACTTCGTCCCGAACCTGACCTTCGGGGCGAAGACCATCAAGGCGTTGCGCCCGCGGACCCGGGTGCCCTTCGATGCGCACCTGATGATCAGTGAGCCCGGCCGATACATCGAGGAATACCTCGACGCCGGCTGCGACTCGGTCACGTTCCACGTCGAGATCGAGGAGCCCATCCCGCCGACCCTCAAGGCCATCCGCGCCGCGGGTCGTGCCGCCGGACTCGCCGTCAAGCCCGGCACGCCGCTGTCGGCGCTCGAGCCCTACGCGGAATCGCTCGACATCGTCCTGATCATGACCGTCGAACCGGGCTTCGGTGGCCAGGAGTTCATGAAGGACGTCCTTGCCGCGAAGGCGGCGGGCGCTCGCGAGCTGCTGCGCCACAAGCTCCACGGCGGCGAGGTCCACGTCGACGGCGGCATCAATCGCGAGACCGCGGAGTTCGCCGGCTCTCAGGGAGTGGACGTCTTCGTGGTCGGCTCGGCGCTGTTCGTCCGCGGTCGTGACATGGGTCGCGAGATCCGCCTCATCCGGGCGCTGGCCGACGAGGGCTACCAGTACGGCATCAACGACGGCAAGCCGCCGATCCCACGGGACCGGATGACGCCGATCACGTCGTTGCCCAAGCACCTGGCCCATCGACTCATGGCCGAGATCGAGGCGACCGGCATCCCGGTGATCATGTTGCGCGGCGATGGGCAGATCAACCCCGACGGCGTCCGCGACTACGACCTGCTCGTGCCCGCCAACGTGGAGGCCCATGTCAACCGGGCCCACGGCGCCTCCCGAGACCGGCTCCTCGCCGAGGCCGAGGACTGGCGGGCAGGCCTGCTGGCCAAGCAGGGGTGAGGGCGCTCCTCCAGCGCACGACGGGCGCGACGGTCACGGTCGCGGGCGACGTCGTCGCGACGATCGATGGCGGCCTCGTCGTGCTGCTCGGGGTGGGGCCGGCGGACGACGAGGCGACGGCCCGTGCGTTGGCCCGCCGCCTGGTCGAGCTGCGGATCTTCCGCGATGCCGAGGGCCGAACGAACAGCTCGCTGATGGATGTCGGCGGCGCGGTCCTGCTGGTCTCGCAGTTCACGCTCTTCGCGGACACGCGACGTGGCCGGCGACCGGGGTTCACCGGTGCGGCGCCACCGGAGCAGGCAGAGCGGCTCTACGAGACGGTGGGTGCCGCCTTGCAGGGCCTGGGTGTGGAGGTCGCGATGGGTCGGTTCGGCGCGGAGATGGCCGTCCAGCTCACGAACGACGGGCCGTTCACGATCTGGCTCGACACGGACGACCGCTGACATGAAGCGACCGGGACCCTCGTGGGTGCCCGGTCGGGAAGCGATCAGGCGGCGATCGCCCGCAACCTTACTGGGATGCCTTGAGCAGCGTGCGAGCTCGGACGCGGTTCATGCCCGACGACTGCGGGTTGAAACCGCCCATCGAAGCCTTGCCGCAGATCGCGCAGGAGCGGGCCATGCGTATCCTCAGAGACGGTGTCAGATGGAGCGCGCGGGCAGGTCTGCCCGAACGGGGCGGTATGATAGCACACGCTCCCGGCCGCTCCGCCGAGGCGGTACGCTCGACCATCGCTCGAGCAGCGCCCGACCCCGCTCTCGCAGGGAGGACCCAGCTCGCGTGGCCATCCGTCCGACACCCGGTCGATCCCTCGTCACCGGTCGCGCCATCGCCGATATCGTGCGCTCCGCGACCCTCGGGTCGTACGGCGTGACCGCGTTCGCCGGTGGTCCGCTGGCGCGCCTGTTCGCCCGGCTTGGCCTTGGGCAGCCGGGTCTGACGATCCGCATCGAGGACGGTATCGAGATCGAGCTAGACCTCGAGGTCGCCCTCGGCGTCCCGGTCGCGGAAGTCGCCCGCCAGGTGGATTCGGCCGTCCGCTACGCCGTGGGAGCAGCGTTGGGGCAACCGGTCGGCCGCATCGTCATCCACGTGGACGGGCTCCATGTGCCCGCTGACGGTGCCGTGCCATCAGGCCCTGCAGCGCTGCCGACCGGCATCCGTCCGCGCGATCTCGCCGATAGCGGGACGGACGTCGCCTAGATGGCCCGTCGGGCATGCGACGGGAGCGGTCTGCTCGACGCGTTCCGCGCGGCCGTCGCCAATCTCGAGGCACACGTCGACGAGATCAACGGCCTGAACGTCTACCCCGTGCCCGACGGCGACACGGGGTCGAACATGTACGCGACGGTGAAGGCCGCCCTCGACGAGGCCGAGGCGGTCGCGGGGCAACCGGCTGACCGGATCGCGGCTGCGATCAGCTTCGGGGCGCTGATGGGCGCGCGCGGCAACTCCGGCGTGATCACCAGCCAGATATTCCGGGGCATGGCCGACGGTCTCGGCGGAAAGCGGCGGTTCAACGGGCTGGACCTGGCCCATGCCCTGTCGGAAGGCGCTCGAACCGCCTACGGGGCCGTCGCCAAGCCTGTCGAGGGGACGATCCTCACGGTCATCCGCGAATCGGCGGCCGCGGCGGTCGAGGCGGCCGAGCACGACAACGACATCGAGGCCGTCCTCGGAGCCACGCTGGCTGGCGCCGAACGGTCCGTGGCGAAGACACCGACACTCCTCGCGATCCTGCGTGAGGCCGGTGTCGTTGACGCGGGCGGGCAAGGCCTGTACCGGCTGTTCCAGGGTGCGTTGCTGCACTTGATCGGCCAGGCGCCGGTCACCACGGGTCGGCGACGCGCAGCCGCTGGAGCCAAGCCGTCGACACTCGTGGCACACGCCGACGAGGGTTTCGGATACGAGACGATGTTCCTGCTCCAGGCGGTCGGGCGGACGCCCCTCGACCTCGACGTCATCCGCGATCACCTCGAGACGATCGGCGAGTCGGTGCTCGTCGCCGGCGATGGCCGAGCGCTCAAGGTCCACGTCCACAACGAGCGGCCGGACCTCGTGATCGGCTACGGGCTGGGTCTCGGCTCGATCAGCCGGATCAGCGTGGAGAACCTCGACAACCAGGCTCGTGACGTGCGCGAAACGCGGGCGGCGGCATTCACGGCGGGCTCACGGCCGGACGGCACGGCCGCCGTCGCGGTCGCCGAGCAGCAGCCCGGCCGACCAGGCACTGCTCCCACGGACGGCGTCGACGCCCCGGCCCTGGCGGTCCTCGCGGTCACCACGGGGGATGGTCTGGCCGCGACCTTCCGCGACTTCGGCGCTTCCGTCGTCCAGGGCGGCCAGTCGGCCAATCCGAGTACCGGCGAGCTCCTCGAGGCCGTTCGGGCCGTCCCGGCGCGGGAGGTCCTGCTGCTGCCGAACAACCCGAATGTCGTCCTCGCGGCTCGTCAGGTCGCGGGAATGAGCGAACGGCCGGTCTCGGTCGTCCCGACCCGAAATGCCGCCGAGGGATTCGCCGCATTGCTGGCGCTGGACCCCGGGATGGACGCCACAGCCAATGTGGGACCGATGACCGAAGCGGCCCGGGCGATCCAGAGCCTCGTCGTCACGGAGGCGGTCCGTGACGCCAAGATCGGCGGCAAGAAGGTCAAGCGCGGGCAGACGATCGCCCTCGATCCCGACGATGGGCTGATCGCCGTCGACAGCGACCGCCAGAAGTGTGTCCTGGCCGCGATGAAGGCCCTGACTCCCGGGTACGAGCTCGTCACGCTGTTCTACGGCGACGGCGCGGATCTGACCGAGGCTGAGGCGATGGCCCGCCTGATCGGCGGCGCCAGCTCCGGCGCCGAGATCGAGGTCCGGCACGGTGGCCAGCCCTTCTACCGGTACCTGATCTCGGCGGAATAGGGCGGGCGATGGCAAGATCCGCGACCGCCCGGAAGGCTCCGCCCGCCATCCCGCCGACCGACCCGGTCGAACTGCTCGAGACGCCGCTCGCCAAGTCCGGACTGGCGGCCGGCGCCCAGCTCCGTCGCGCGGGCATCCGCCTCGACCTGTACACGGTCCGCGACCTCCTGTTCCACCTCCCACGCCGCTACGACGACCTGCGCGAGATGCGGATGATCCGGGACCTGTACATGGAGCAGGACGGCGCGGTGGTCTCGGTCCAGGCGACCGTGGGCGATGTGCGAGTCGAACCCGGGTTCCGGGGACGGATCCAGCGCACGATCGCCCGGCTCGAGGACGACACCGGCAGCGTCGACGCGACGTGGTTCGGCCGTCGCTTCATCGAGCGTCGGCTGCCGGTCGGCGGCGAGGTCGTCGTGTCGGGGAAGATCAAGCACTTCGGACGCCGCCTGACCCTCGACAACCCCGAGTTCCAGGTCCTGACCGGCGAAACGGAGGTCCTCCACGCCGGCCGGATCGTGCCGGTCTACCCGCTCACGGCCGGCCTGCCCGCCGCCCGACTGCGGTCGGCGATCCGCGAAGCGCTCGACAAGGCCGGCCGCGCCTACCCGGAGTACCTTCCCGCGCCGATCCTTGCCCAGGAGCGACTCGTTCCGATCGCCCGCGCCATCGAAGAGGCGCACTACCCCGAGACGTTCGAGGGTCGCGACGCCGCACTCGAGCGGCTGGCGTTCGATGAGCTCCTCGCCCTCCAGCTCGGGATGGTCCAGCGCCGGCGCCAGCGGGTCCGCGACGCCGCCCCGGTCGTGACCCTCGAAGGCGCCTTGGACGAGGCCGTACGGACCGCGCTGGTGGACGCGATCGGAGCGAGGCTGGGGCAACCGATCGAGCTGACCGTCGACCAGGACGCGGCGATGGCCGCGATCCGCGAGGACCTGGCCAGACCGACACCGATGCTCCGCCTCCTGCAGGGCGACGTGGGTTCGGGCAAGACCGCCGTGGCGGCGTACGCGCTGGCCGCCACGGCTCGCGCGGGACTCCAGGGGGCGCTGCTCGCGCCGACCGACCTGCTGGCTCGCCAGCATCTCGAGACGGTGGGCGCCCTGCTCGACGGGGTCGGGATCGGCGTCACGTTGCTGACCGGATCGCTGAAGCCGGACGCCAAGGCCAAGGCCCTGCAGTCCATCGCGTCGGGCCAGGCGCTCGTGGTCGTGGGCACCCACGCGCTCATCCAGGAGACGGTCACGTTCGCCGACCTTGGCCTCGTCATCATCGACGAGCAGCATCGCTTCGGGGTCGATCAGCGCGGCCAGCTGGAGGCCAAGGCCGGTGGCCGCTCCCCGCACGTGCTGCTGATGACCGCGACGCCGATCCCGCGAACGCTGGGCCAGGTCCTCTACGCAGATCTCGACGTCTCCGACCTGCGCACGCCGCCGGCCGGCCGCGTCAAGATCCGGACCGGGATCCGACGCCCGTCGGAGCTCGAGGGGACCTGGCGCAAGGTTCGCGAGGAGGCGGCCCTTGGCCACGCCATCTTCGTCGTGGTGCCGCTCATCGAAGAGGGCGCCGATGAGACGGATGGCGCCGTCGCCGCCGAGTCCGAGGCGGTCCGCCTGAGCGCGCTGCTCGACCCCCTCCGCGTGGGCATGGTCCACGGCCGGATGAAGCCCGCCGAGCGTGACGCCGAGATGACCCGGTTCCGGGACGGCGAGCTGGACGTGTTGGTCGGTACGACGGTGGTGGAGGTCGGGGTCGACATCCCGGCCGCGACGATGATGGTCATCCAGGGCGCCGACCGGTTCGGGCTGGCCCAGCTGCACCAGTTGCGTGGCCGGGTCGGGCGTGGCTCCGTCGAGTCGTTCTGCGTCCTCGTTTCGGATTCCGCGGACGAGGTGGCCCAGGCCCGACTCAGGGCCGTCGCCGAGACGCACGACGGGTTCGCCCTGGCCGAACGGGACTTCGAGCTGCGCAAGGAGGGCAACGTCCTGGGTCTCGCCCAAAGCGGCTTTCCGAGACTCCGCGTGGCGTCACTTCAGGAAGCGGCCCACCGCGACCTCGCGGTACGGGCGCGGGCTCACGCGGAAGCCATCCTCGACGCGGAAGGACGGATGGAGCCTCCTCGTCCCGCCCTCGCCGCGGAGCTGGAACGTGGCTGGCTCCGCCACCTCGTGGCCGCGGAACCGGCGAGCGGCACGTGACGGCAGGCTCCGAGAACCCCGCCTGTGGCTGACGCCGGCCGGGTGATCGCCGGGACGGCCCGCTCGGTCCGCCTGGAGGCCCCTGGGGAGGGGACGCGACCGCTCGCCGATCGGGTCAAGCAGACACTGTTCGCGATCCTCGAACCGGATCTGCGAGGCGCCACGTTCCTGGACCTGTTCGCCGGCAGTGGCGCCGCGGGGATCGAGGCGCTGTCGAGAGGCGCGGCTCATGCCACGTTCGTGGAGCGGGATGCGGGCGCGATCCGAACCATCAAGGCCAACCTGCAGCGGACCGGGCTGGTCGAGCGCGCTACGGTCATCCGGAGCGAGGTCCTCGCCTGGCTGCGCGATCCGGCCCGGGCCGCTGAACCCCGGCGCGACATCGCCCTGGTCGACCCACCCTACGAGGAAACGGCAGCGCTCTACGCGGCCCTCGAGGCGCTCGGTCCATTACTCGCCCCGAAGGGCCGTGTCGTTGCGAAACACTTCTGGCGCGACGCCCCGCCGGCCCGCGTCGGGCTGCTAGCATCGGACCGCGAGCGCCGCTTCGGCGAGACGACGCTCACCTTCTACCGGCCCGCCGGTGGCATCACGGAGGACGCATGAGCGTCGCGGTCTACCCGGGCTCGTTCGACCCGATCACGAACGGCCACCTCGACATCATCGGCCGCGCCGCCAATGTCTTTGACCGCGTCATCGTGGCCGTGCTGGCGAACCCCCGCAAGACGCCGCTCCTGCCGGTCGAGGAGCGGATGCGCGTCATCCGCGAGTCGATCGCGGAGGACGGCGCGCCCGCGGATCGGATCGAGGTCGCGAGCTTCGATGGCCTGACCGTCGACTTCTGCCACGCCCACGAGGCGACCGCCATCGTGCGCGGCCTGCGTGCGATCAGCGACTTCGAGACCGAGATGCAGCTGGCCCATAACAACCGGGTTCTCGCGCCCGAGATCGACACGGTCTTCTTCATGACCTCGATCGCGAACGGCTACGTCAGCTCGAGTCTGGTCAAGGAGATCGCGAGCTTCGGTGGCGACGTCAGCGCGATGCTCCCCAAGCCCGCTGCAGCGGCCCTGGCGGCCGCCCTCGGCGACCGCTGACCGCAGCCGGCGACCCTCCGTCGCTGACCCACCGGCCCGTGCCATAATCGCCCGGACCGGCGCGCAACCGACAGCCCAGGCAGGAGGGCACCAGCCATCGACATCATCTTCCTCGTCGAGCGCCTCGAGTCGCTGATCGCGAACGGCAAGAAACTGCCGCTGACCACCAACGTCGTGGTCGATCAGAACGCCGCACTGGGGCTCATCGACGAGCTCCGCGTCGCGGTCCCCGAGGAAGTCCGCGCGGCCAAGCGCATCAACTCCGAGGGCGAGAGGATCATCGAGAAGGCCCAGGAAGAGGCGGAGCGCATCGTCGCGCGTGCCCAGGAGCAGGCCGCGTTCCTCATCGACGAGCGTGGCCTCACCCAGGCGGCCGAGGCCGAGAGCCGCCGCATGATCGCCGAGGCGCATGAGGATGGCGAGCGGATCCGGGGCGGTGCCGACGAGTACGCGGTGAGCGTTCTCGAGGGGCTCGAGGGCGACGTCACGAAGACCCTCCAGAGCATCCAGAAGGGCATCGCGATGCTCGACGACCGGCGGGCGACCCTGATGGCGGCGCCGTCGCCGGACGGAGACACCGGCGATTTCAAGGACGGCGACTGGGACGACGAGGCGGAGGACGCCGTCGAGCCGGCTCGGCCGTGACGCCGGGCCGATGAGCGCCCCGGCCGATGACGACCCGTTCATCTGGAACGTCGCCGGGCTCCTCGGCGACACGGTCGGTGCCGATCGCCACTACGACGTCGCGGACGCGAGCGTCGACCTCCCGGACGAGCTCACGCTTGCCGAGCCCATCGCCGGCCATGTGCGTCTGACGCACACCAACCGCGGCATCCTCGCGCGGGCGAACCTCCGGACGGCGCTCGCGATGGAGTGCGTCCGTTGCCTCCGACCGACGACCGTACCCCTGGACCTGGCGATCGAGGACGAGTTCCTGCCCTCGCTCGATATCGCGACGGGAAAACCCGTGGCCGCCGACGATGAGCCCGAGATCCCCCGGCTGAACGACCACCACGAGCTCGACCTCGAGCCCTCGGTCCGCGACGCGATCTCGCTGGCCGAGCCGATCGCCCCGCTCGACCGCCCGGACTGCCCGGGCCTGTGCCCCACCTGCGGCCTGCCGCTCGACGAGGGAACGCACGACCACCCGACGGACGACATCGACCCGCGACTCGAGGCGTTGCGCGGGTTCCGGCCCGAAGGGAAGGACTGACGAGTCGGGCGGTTTCGCGGTAGACTCCGCGCTCGGTGCGGCCCGGCGCCATCCATCCTCGCGCGCCTGACTTCGCGGCGCTGCGCCACGACATACGACACAAGGAGCCCACGACCCCATGGGTGTACCCAAGCGACGCGTCTCGCACGCCCGCCAGGGCGAGCGCCGCTCGCACCTCGCGATCGACCTGCCCAAGCTCGAGGAGTGTCCGCACTGCCACGAGATGAAGCTGCCCCACCGCGTCTGTCCCAACTGCGGCTACTACCA
>JARDZW010000069.1 GCA_029240655.1 Chloroflexota bacterium | reverse complement strand
GATATCCACCCCAAGTATTACGAAGCCAAGGTCCATTGCGGCTCGTGCGGCACCGAGTGGACCGTGGGGTCCACCCGGCCGGAGCTGCGCGTGGACGTGTGCAGCAACTGCCACCCGTTCTTCACGGGCACGCAAAACATCATCGACACGGCCGGCCAGGTCGAGCGCTTCCAGAAGCGCCTGGAGCGCCAGACTCGCAGCTAGACGGTCGATCGCGACCACACATGACGGCCGGCCCTCGAAGGCCGGCCGTCGCGATTCCCGGTTACCCCATCGCCGGTAGACTTGCCCCGATGTCTGCCACCCCTGCACCGCCGGTCGCGCCCGACGGCCGTCCTCGGTACGCCTATGGCGGCCAGGCCCTCATGGAAGGCGTGCTCATGCGCGGCCGCGACGCGATCGCCGTCGCGCTGCGTCATCCGGACGGCCGCATCGTCATCGCCACCGAGCGGCTGGACAAGGGACCCCACGCATCCCCGGCCGCGAAATGGCCGTTCGTGCGGGGGCTGGTCCTCCTGTACGAAACCCTCGTCATCGGGACGCGCTGGCTGATCCGCAGCGCGAACGTGCAGGCCGAGGAGGACGAGGTCGAGCTCGGCAAGGGCTCGATCGTCGTGATGCTCCTCATCACCTTCGCGGCAGCCATCGCCGCGTTCACGCTGCTGCCGCTGTTCATCTCGAGTGTCGCGACGTCCGGATCGACCCAGGGCTGGGCCCAGCCCGCGCTCGAAGGAGTCATCCAGGTCGGCCTGTTCCTGGGCTACCTGGCCCTGGTGTCGCGCGCGCCGGACATCCATCGCGTGTTCCAGTACCACGGCGCCGAGCACATGACGATCCACGCGCTCGAGGCCGGTGACCCGCTGACCGTGGACGAGGTCCGCAAGTACCCGACGGCCCACCACCGCTGCGGCACCGAGTTCCTCGTGATCCTGATCCTGCTGTCGATCTTCACGTTCTCGCTCGTCGGCAAGCAGGAGCCGCTCGTGATGATCGCGAGCCGGATCCTGCTCATCCCGGTTCTCGCAGGAGTTGGCTACGAGATCCTCAAGCTGGGCGCGAAGTACCGCCACAACCCGGTCGTCAAGGTCATCATGTACCCCGGCATCCTCGTCCAGATGATCACGACGAAGCGCCCGACCGACGACATGATCGAGGTCGCCATCACCTCCATGGAGGAGGCGCTCGTCGCCGACGGCAACGAGATCCCGGCCGGATCGACCGATTTCGACCGGTCGCCGATGGACCTGGGCAGGCCCACGGACGAGCCCGAATCACCCGATGCGGTCGGGACCGCGAAGCCGGGCGAGTCGCCACCGCTGACATGAGCGACCTCGACGCCACGCTGGCCGAGATCGCGCTCCAGTACGACGACCTCCAGGCCCAGCTCTCGCGGCCGGAGACCAGCACCGACCCGAACCTGATCCGCAAGCTCGGCAAGGAGCTCGCCCGGCTCGAGCCCACGGTCGCCGCCTATCGCCGTCTCGAAGCGATCCGCTCGGAGCTGGCCGGCGTGCGTGAGATCGGCGACGCCGGCGATGGGGACGACGAGATGCGGGCCATGGCCCGCGAGGAGGTCGATCGGCTGGAGCACGAGCAGACGCGGCTGATCGACGAGCTCAAGGTGCTCCTCCTCCCGCGAGACCCGAACGACGATCGCGACGTCATCCTCGAGATCCGCGCCGGTGCCGGTGGCGACGAGGCGGCCCTGTTCGCGGCGGAGCTGCTCCGGATGTACACCCGCTACGCCGGCCGACACGGTTACAAGCCGGACGTCATGAGCATGAACGAGACCGGCATCGATGGGATCAAGGAGGCCATCGTCCAGGTCCGCGGCGACGGCGCCTACAGCCGCCTCAAGTTCGAGGGTGGCGTGCACCGCGTCCAGCGCATCCCCGCGACGGAGTCGAGTGGTCGGATCCACACCTCGACCGTCACGGTCGTCGTCCTGCCGGAAGCCGACGAGGTCGAGGTCGAGATCGACGAGGAGAAGGACCTCCGGATCGACGTCAAGCGTTCGTCCGGTCCGGGCGGTCAGTCCGTCAACACGACGGACTCGGCCGTCCGCATCACGCACTTGCCGAGCGGGCTGGTCGTCGAGATCCAGGACGAGAAGAGCCAGCACAAGAACAAGGCCAAGGCGCTCGCCGTGCTGCGCTCGCGTTTGTTCGATCTCGAGATCCAGAAGCAGCGGGCGGCCGACTCGGCCGCCCGGCGATCGATGGTCGGTTCCGGCGACCGAAGCGACAAGGTCCGGACGTACAACTACCCGCAGGATCGCGTCACGGACCATCGCATCGGCAAGACCGTGCACAACCTGCCGGGGGTGCTCGCTGGCGACCTCGACGAGCTCATCGACGCGCTGATCATGGTGGACCAGGCCGAGCGACTCTCCGGGGTGGTGGGGAACGATGACGCCGCCTAAGGCCGCCGACGTCCGGTTCCTGCCGGCCCGCGACATCCCGATCGAGCGCGCCACGGACCTCGGGTCGGTCCAGGTCCTCAAGCACGGCAACCGGTATCTCCTGACGGATTCGTTCGGCGACATCCATCCGGATTCGCGCGGGCTCGGCCTGTACCAGGGGGACAGCCGGGCGTTGTCGTGCGCGGTGCTGCGGGTCGGGGGCGTCCGGCCGGTGCTGCTCCAGACCTCGGTCGGAGGCAACTACCGGGGCAGCATCCAGATGACGAACCCGTCGGCCGATCGCAACCCGGACGCGAAGGTCCATCCGCTCGACGAGTTGGTGGGGCGGACGATCGGCATCGGTCGCGAGCGGCTCATCGGCGCGGATGGCTACGAGGAGCGGGTGCGGATCGTCAACCACGCCGCGCTGCCGGCCTTCCTCCCGCTCGAGCTCGAGCTCGGGATGGACGGCGCCGACATTTTCGAGGTCCGGGGATTCCCGCGGGCCGACCGAGGCCGGCTCCTGCCGATCGCCATCACCGACCGGCGAGTGACGTTCCGATACGACGGCGTCGATGGCGTCCAGTGCCTGACCCACATCGAGCTTTCGGAGCCCGCGCAGGTCATCGAGGCCGTCGCCGAGGTCGCGCCCGACGGCCGCAACGCCGGCGCTGCCATCCGCCTGAACTGGGCGCTGACGCTGGGTCCCGATGAGAACCGCGAGGTGTGCTGGACCGTCTGGACGTCGCAGCGCGAGGTCCCTGGCTCCCACCGGGACGAGGCCACGGATCGTCGCGAGCTCGACGTCCTGTTCCCCGCGGCGCCGCGCGTCTCGGGCGACGAGGGTGCTGCCGCGTACCACGCATGGGAGCGGGGCACGACGTCGGTCGTCAGCGACCACGAGCTCTTCAACCTCGTGCTCAAGCGATCCGTCTCGGACCTGCGCCTGCTCGTCAACGACGGACCGGGCCCCGGTGAGCGCTACATCGCGGCCGGCGTGCCGTGGTTCGCGACGCTGTTCGGGCGCGATGCGCTGATCGCCGCCTTCCAGGCACTGGCGTTCCGGCCGCAGATCGCCGTCGAGACCCTGGAGGTGCTGGCGGCCTACCAGGCCACGGAGGACGACCCGTGGCGGGACGCGGAGCCGGGCAAGATCCTCCACGAACTGCGAACGGGCGAGCTGGCCCGGTCCGGCGAGCTGCCCCATACGCCGTACTACGGGTCGGTCGATTCGACGCCGTTGTGGCTGATCCTGCTGGGTGCCACGTTCGACTGGACGGGAGACCGCGCGCTCGTTGACCGCCTGTGGCCCAACGCCCTCGCGGCGCTCGAGTGGATCGACGAACACGGGGACCAGGACGGGGATGGGTTCGTGGAGTACGAGCGGCGCTCGGAGCGAGGCCTCCTGAACCAGGGCTGGAAGGACTCCAGCGACGCCATCCGAGACCGGTCGGGTGCCGCGGCCCAGGCGCCGATCGCCCTGGCCGAGGTCCAGGGCTACGTCTTCGATGCCAAGCGGCGGATGGCGGACCTCGCCCGCGTGCGCGGCGAGGTCGACCTGGCGACACGGCTGGACGCCGAGGCCCAGGCATTGGCCAAGCGTTTCGAGGCCGCGTTCTGGGTCGAGGATCAGCGCTATTACGCGATGGCGCTCGATGGCCACAAACGCCAGTTCGATGCGATCGCGAGCAACGCCGGGCAATGCCTGTGGTCAGGCATCGTCTCGCCCGACCGGGCGCGCGACGTCGTCGATCAGCTTCTGCAGCCATCGATGTTCTCGGGCTGGGGGATCCGGACCCTCGCAGCCGGGCAACCCGGCTACAACCCGATCGGGTATCACACCGGGACCGTGTGGCCGCACGACACGTCATTGATCGCCGCCGGGTTCAAGCGCTACGGCTTCGACGATGCCTCGAACCGGCTGGCCGGCCAGATGATGGAAGCCGCCCAGCGATTCACGGACTACCGCCTGCCGGAGCTCTTCTGCGGGTTCGACGACACGGGCTCGCACACGCCCGTGCCCTATCCGGTCGCCTGCTCCCCGCAGGCCTGGGCAGCTGGTGCCTCGTTCCTCTTCCTGCAGACGATGCTGGGGCTGCGCGCGCACGCCGACCGCGGCGAGCTCGAGCTGTTCCATCCGCACCTGCCGGACTGGATCGGCAAGGTCACGCTGACGGGCCTTCGTGTGGGCGACGCCTCGGTCGACCTGCTCTTCCACCGCTGGCGCGGCACGACCAGCGCGGAGGTCCTGCGAAAGGTCGGAGACCTGGCCGTCACGATCCGGCTCTGATCGCTTCGCCGCGATGACGACGACGCGCGCGCTCCTCGACGAGGGTGTCGACCGACTTCGAGCGGCCGGCTTCGAAACTCCACGACTCGATACCGAGCTGCTGCTGGCGCACGCGATCGGCGTGGAGCGCACGGCCGTCGTGGCGAACGGCGAGGCGCCCGCCGGAGCCGATGCGGAGGCGACATTCCGGGCCTCGCTTGCTCGTCGTGCCGATGGGGAGCCGGTCGCCTACATCCGCGGCATCAAGGAGTTCCACGGCATCGCCTTGGCCGTCGACAAGCGTGCGCTCATCCCTCGACCCGAGACCGAGCGCGTCGTCGACCTCGTGCTGGCGGAAGTCATGACCCGGCTCACGGCACGGGCCGGGGCCGGAACGACAGAGCCCTTGCGCGTGGTCGACGTCGGAACGGGGAGTGGCGCCATCGCGATCGCCCTGGCAGTTGGCCTGCGCGCCCGGCGCGTGCCCGCGGACGAGGTGGCGATCGCGGCCGTCGACCTGTCCGCCGAGGCACTCGATCTCGCGCGCGAGAACGCGGTCGGGCACGCGGTGGGCGATCGCGTGAGGTTCGAGCAGGCCGATCTCCTGCCCCCGACGCCGCCGACCGCGCCATGGGACGTCGTGGCGGCGAATCTGCCCTACGTCCGCTCCAGTGCGATGGCCTCGCTCCCGACGCCGACGACCTTCGAGCCCGCGGAGGCGCTCGATGGTGGACCTGACGGGCTGACCGTGATCGCGCGCCTGATGGATGCGCTGCCCGACGGCCTCGCCGGGGACGGCGCCGCGTTCCTGGAGATCGGCGCAGACCAGGGGGAGGCGATCGTGGCGCTGGCCAGCCAGCGGCTGCCGGGCTGGGCCTGCCAGGTCGCGACGGACCTTGCAGGGCTGCCGCGCACGGCCGTCCTGCGCCGGCCGGTGGCATGACGGAGCTCGTCACGTCGCCCGCTCCGGAGTTCCCGATCCGCCTGATCGCCTTGGACATCGACGGGACCTTGATCGGCGACGAACACGAGATCGGTTCGCGGACCGTGTCGGCGGTCCGGGCCGCCATGCAGCGCGACGTCGCGGTCTCGCTCATCACCGGCCGGATGGTGTCCTCGGCGCTGCGGTTCGCGCGGGAGCTGGACCTGACCGGTCCGCTCGTCGGCTACCAGGGCGGGCTGATCCGGGCGATGCCCGACCCAGGGTCGCGCCGGCTCGGCAAGCTGCTCCTGCACACGCCCCTCCAGCCCGACATCGCGCGCGAGATCATCGCGTGGACGCGCGAGCACGGGATGGATCCGCACGTGAATCACCTCGAGCGATTCATCCTGCGTGCCGACGACCCTCGTGCCGACGACTACTCGGCGTTCATGGGCGCGAAGGCCGAGCTCGTGACCGACCTGCTGACCGCGATCGACCATCCGGTCACGAAGGTCCTGGCCGTCGGGGAGCCACCGATCCCCATCGAGGTCGCGCCCGTCGCGCGCGAGCACTTCGCCGGACGGGCCGACGTCACGATCTCGCACCCCCGATTCCTGGAGTTCGTGGCGCCGGGCGTCTCGAAGGGCCGCGCCGTCCGATGGCTCGCGAGACGATTGCGCGTTCCGCTCGGGGCCACCTTGGCGATCGGCGATCAGTGGAACGACCTCGAGATGCTCGCCGAGGTCGGTCATGGAGCGGCGATGCCGACGGCGCCCGCCGGGGTGCGCGCGGTGGCCCGCTATGTCGCGCCGCCGCTCGAGGACGAAGGCGCGGCGCAGGTCATCGAGCAGCTGGTGCTCGCGAACCCGGCCCAGATCCTCGCAGCGTCGCATCGGCTGGCCGCCGACGCCGATGAGCGGCGGAGGCGATCGGCGTGACGGCGCGGGTCGTCGCGGACGATGCGGAGGGTCGGGCCCTCGCCATGGGCGTCCTGCGCGAGGGCGGCATCGTCGCGCTTCCGACCGACACGGTCTATGGCATCGCCGTGTCCCTGACCACGCCGGGCGGGATCGAGCGGCTCTATCGCGTCAAGGAGCGTCCGCCGGACAAGGCGGTGATGCTGCTGCTTGACGACGTGGGGCAGGCGGCGCGGGCCGGGCGGATCACACCGGCCGCGGCCGCCCTGGCGTCCGCGTTCTGGCCGGGGGGCCTGACGCTGATCGTCCCGCAACGGCCCGACGTCCCGTGGCCGGCCGTGTTGACCGGCGGCAGCGCCACGATCGGCCTGCGGGTGCCCGACCACGACGCCCCGCGTACGCTCGCCCGCGGCGTGGGACCGCTGCCCACGACGTCGGCGAACCGATCCGGCGTCCCCGAGGCGTCCGATGCCGCGGGTGTGGTCGCGCAACTCGGCGACGCGATCGACCTCGTGCTCGATGGCGGCCCTGCCCCGGGCGGACTCGCGTCGACCATCGTCGACTGCTCGGGTGCGCGGCCGACGATCGTCCGGGCCGGTGCCGTGCCGTCCGGATCGGTCGCCGCGATCCTCGCCGCCGCCGGCATCGACCTCGCCGTGGGGTGACACGTTCGTGGGAAGATAGCCCGCGAGCGTGCCGGTGGAGGGGAGCGTCGAGACGGGGGCGCACGTCCGGGCAGGAAGGAGTCGGCAGTCATGACCATCTCCGAGACGCGCGGCCTCGGCCTCGAGTCGATCGCTGAGGTCGATCCCGTCCTGTGGGAGGCGATGCAGGGCGAGCGCCGCCGCCAGCACGACAACATCGAGCTCATCGCGAGTGAGAACTACGTGTCCGCGGCGGTGATGGAAGCCCAGGGCAGCTGGCTTACCAACAAGTACGCCGAGGGCCTGCCCGGGAAGCGCTATTACGGCGGCTGCGAGTTCGTCGACGTTGCCGAGCAGCTGGCGCAGGAGCGGGCGCTCGCGCTCTACCCCGGGTCCGAGCACGTGAACGTGCAGCCCCACTCTGGGGCGCAGGCGAACATGGCCGCCTACTTCAGCGTCCTGCAGCCCGGCGACCGAATCCTGGGCATGAACCTGGCCCACGGTGGTCACCTGACGCACGGGATGGCCCTCAACTTCAGCGGCAAGCTGTACGAGGTCGCGGCGTATGGGGTTCGTCAGGACACCGAGCTGATCGACTACGACGCGCTCGAGGTGACGGCCAAGGAGGCGCGTCCCAAGCTGATCGTTGCCGGCGCGAGCGCGTACCCGCGCCTGTGGGATTTCGAGCGGATGGCTTCGATCGCCCATGGCGTCGGGGCGCTTCTGTTCGTGGACATGGCCCACATCGCGGGGCTGGTCGCCGCCGGGGTGCACCCGAGCCCCTTCCCGCACGCCGACATCGTGACCACGACCACCCACAAGACCCTGCGCGGGCCACGGGGCGGTCTGATCTTCGCCCGGCATGAGCTCCCCGAAGGCATCGATCCGGCCGGATTCCCGGCACTCAAGGGCTCGCTCGGGGCGGCGGTCGACAAGACCGTCTTCCCAGGCGTGCAGGGAGGTCCCTTGATGCACGTGATCGCCGGCAAGGCGGTCGCATTCAAGCTGGCCGCCGAGGAGCCGTTCCGCGAGGCCCAGCGGCGCACGGTCGCCAACGCCGCGGTCCTGGCCCAGACACTTGCCGACCAGGGCGCCCGGGTCGTTTCGGGTGGGACGGACAACCACCTCATGCTCGTCGACGTGACGCCCCTGGGCGTGACCGGTAAGGAGGCCGAGCACCTGCTTGACGAGATCGGGATCACCGTGAACAAGAACGGCATCCCGTTCGATCCGCTGCCGCCCAACACGGCATCGGGCATCCGTCTGGGCACGCCGGCCACCACGTCGCGTGGCTTCGGCGAGGACGAGATGCGTGCCGTCGGTCGGATCATCATCGAGGCGATCAACACCCGAGACGACGACGGCGTCCAGCGCCGGCTGGCCGCCGAGGTCGCGGAGATCGTCGCCCGATTCCCGGTGCCGGGGCTGCCGGCCGCGTGACGACGCGCCGGTGACATTCATCGAGGAGGTCGGGTCCAGCATAGGTCCGATCGTGGCCGTGTTCGTCGCCGCCGCGCTCCTCGCGGCCATCCTGACACCGCTCATCCGGCGGGTCGTGCTGCGCCACCGGATCGTCGACCGCCCCAACGCCCGCCGGGTGAATACACGCCCCATCCCGCGTGCGGGCGGCCTGGCGATCGCGGCCGCGTTCCTGATCGTGGCCGGCGGGTTCGTCGTCCTCAACGAGGGGGCGGACTGGGTGCCGACGCCGCTCAACCTCGCGCCCGGCGACTTCCTGGCGCTGTTCCTGGGTGGCGCGGCCGCCGCGGCGCTCGGTGCGATCGACGACCTGTTCAACCTCCGCGCGCGCTGGCAGCTCGCGGGTCAGATCGGGCTGGCGCTCCTCGCGGTCGCGCTCGGGATCGGGATCGTCGTGATCAACAACCCGTTCGGTGCCGGTGTCATCCGCTTCAGTGAGCTCTTCTCGGTCGGGTTCACGGTCTTCTGGATCGTCGGCATGATGAACAGCATCAACTGGATCGACGGGCTCGACGGCCTGTCCACCGGGATCGCGCTGATCGCGTGCGTGACACTCGGGCTCATCAGCCTCACGACCAAGATCAGCCAGCCACTCATCGCGGTCCTCTGCTTCGCGCTGGCCGGAGCGCTGGCCGGGTTCCTGCGCTGGAACTTCCACCCGGCCAAGATCTTCAGCGGCACCAGCGGCGTCCAGTTCGTGGGTTACACGCTCGCGGTGCTGTCGATCCTCGGTTCGGCCAAGGTGGCGGTGGCGCTGCTCGTGCTCGGCGTCCCGATCATCGACACCTTCTGGATCATCGTCGGGCGGCTGATCCGTGGCGTCTCGCCGTTCGCGCCGGATCGATCGCACATCCATCACCGGCTGCTCGACCTCGGGCTGTCCCATCGCAACACGGTCCTCGTGATCTATGGGATCTGCGCCGCGCTCGGCGTGCTCGCGCTGCTCGTGTCCGAGATCACGACGCTGTACGCGTTCCTTGGCGTGTTCATCGTGTCGGGGTTGATCCTGTTCGCGCCGACACGTGGCGCCTTCCGCCGACCTGAGGAGCTCGAGGCCTCCGCGTACGAGACGCCCGAACCCGTCGAGTCGCCCGAACGACACGCCGGCTGAGGGCCCCTCCGCCGAAGGGCCGGGTGCTAGCATCGCCGCCACGATGGACCTGCCGATCCTCCTGCTCGGTGCGGCGCTCGCCGTGGGAACGGGGCTCGCCGTCTACCTGCGCACCGACGCGACGTCCCAGGCCCATCGGCGCAACCTCCTCGAGGGCGCGGCGAGCATCGTCGATGCCTCGATCGCGATGTACTTCGTCCGAAAGGCGCTGGGCCGGCCGACATCGACCCGGGCCGAGCGGGCCGCCGAGCGTGCCCGCCTCGCCGTGCTCGCCGAGGCTGACCGCCGGCGTGCGGGCGCAGCCGGGCCGGCCGCCGTGGCCCCGACGCGACTGGTGGTCGCGGGTACTGCGGCGTCGCACTCACCTCGCGACCTGCCGGATCGGCAGGCGCATCCGCTCGCCGCTGGCCCTGTGGTTCCGGTCTGGGCGGGTCGTACAACAATTCCGCGCGAGGCGGTGGTCGCGGTGGCGGGATTGGTCGTCGTGATGGTCGCCGCGTTCGCCATCTGGCCCCGAGATGCCGGCGGCGTGCTGTCGGCCACAGGCACGCCGGACGCGTCCAGCCCGGAGGACTCGATGTCGCCTTCCACCCCGATCTCCTCCCTGGGCCCGTCCGTCGAGCCCACGGCCGTCGCCACCGCCACTGCGTCCTTGACGACTTCGCCGACGCCCACGCCCGAGCCCACGTCGACTCCGACCGCCACTCCTCGGCCCACGAAACGTCCCACGCCTCGTCCGACGGCACGGCCGACGGCCAAGCCGACCGCGACGCCGAAGCCGACCGCCACTCCCGAACCGACGCCGACGCCGACGCTCGAGCCGACGCCCACCCCGACCCCTGAGGCCACGCCCGAACCGACACCGGAGTCAACGCCGACGCCCACGCCAGAGCCCAGCGTGCCACCGTCCTCGGCGCCATAGCACTCGGTGCCCGTGAGCACCGACATGACTTCCGGCGACTTGGTGAGATCGTCCGACCCGGCCATACTCCAGCGGCCGTGGTTACCCGTTGGCGTCGGTTGACGCCCCTCGTCCTTGCCGCCCTGCTCGTCGCCTCGCTGCCGGGGTCCGTCTGGGCGGCCGCGCCGGTGGCAGGGGATGACCCCGATCCCGGGTGCGGCAACCTGCAACAGTTCGGCAACAGCTGGCCCATCCCCGAGGACTACGGCGAGAGTGCATTCATCCCGGGTATGCAGTGCGCCATCACGGGCAACGACTCGGATCCCGACGGCGACCCGCTGACGTACTCGCTCGTCACCCCACCCGAGCACGGCGACCTCATCCTGGGCGCCGATGGCCTGGTGACATACACACCCGATCCCGACTACAGCACGGCGCCTGGTCATGACCCGGGGGGCTCGTGGGTCTCGGACAGCTACGTCTACCAAGTCACGGACGGGACGGCAACGGACACGGCCACCCATCGGTTCTGGATCGCCCCGGCCAATGACCCCCCGACGTTCACGCCGGCCACCCCTTTTCCGGGAATCTGGGCCTGGGAAGACAATGGCCCCTACACCCTGCCCTGGGCGCAGGGTCTTTCGCCCGGTTCTGGCCCCAGCGAAGCGGGCCAGACGGTCACCTTCGACGTCACCACCACCATCGTGGAGGGCGATCCCGGGCTGTTCACCGCGGCGCCGGCTGTCTCCTCCAACGGCGCACTCACGTTCACGCCTGCACCGGATCGATCGGGTCGAGCAAGTGTGCGCGTCGTCGCTCATGACAATGGTGGCCTACCGAACTACCTGGGCGGGCTCAATCCGTCCGATGACACGTCCGATGCGGTGACGTTCGCGATCAGCATCTTTGCGGTCGACGATCCGCCCGTGGCGACCGACGACCCCGGAGCGCAGTGCCCGGAAACGGCAGATTCGGGCGGCAGCTTCCTCGTCCCCGAGGACGGCGGTCCGATCTTGCTCGGCAACACGCCCGGGTGTGCGCTCCTGGACAACGACACGGACGTGGATACGTCGCGGAGCGGCTTCAGCTGGGAGGTTGTCGAGCCGCCGTCGCATGGGGTCCTGACCAAGGGGCCCGGGGAATATGCGATGACGTTCCAACCCGACGGCGATTACGGCACGCGGCCGGGCGACACGCCGGGCGGAACCTGGGTCTCCGACGGATTCACGTACCGCACCCTCGCTGGCGGCCTGAATTCCGAACCAGCCACAGCGCGGGTCTGGATCGCCGAGATCAACGATGCGCCGACATTCTCGTCTGGCGGAGACATCGAGGTCGCGAGGAACAGCGCGCCATACGGCGCCACGTGGGCCTCGGCCATCAGCCCCGGACCACCAAGCGAATCTTGGCAATCCGTGGCCTTCGAAGTGACGGACGTCACGGTGGCTGGCGGCGGCGCCCTCTTTGCCACCCCACCCGCCATCGATGCAAGCGGCACGTTGACATTCGCGGCCGCCGCGGGTGTCAGCGGTACCGCCCAGATCACGGTGCAGGCGACGGACGACGGCGGCCTCGATGATCATGGGATCGACGCCCTGACCCAGCCGCCGGAAGACACGACTGATCCCGTCACCTTCCAGATCACCGTGTTGCCTAACGAGGCCCCAGTCGCCAACGACGATGTGAGGTCGCTCACCGAAGATCAGGCAGCCGCCGCCTTGTCCGTCCTTGGCAACGACAGCGACCCCGACGGCGATCCGTTGACGATCGCAGCGGTGACCAATCCGCCCAAGGGCACCGCCACCATCGTCGGGAACGACGTGCGCTACGTCCCCGATGCCAACGCGAGCGGTGCCGACACGTTCACTTACACGCTGGGCGATAGCCAGGACGGAACGGACACGGCGACCGTGACGATCACGATCACGCCCATCAACGATGCCCCCTCGGCGAACAACGACCCCAGAACGGTCACCGAGGACCAGGCAATGACCGCCATGTCGGTGCGCGGCAACGACAGCGACGTGGACGGTGATCCCCTCACGATCACCGCGGTCAGCAACCCACCCAAGGGCACTGCCACGATCGTCGGCAACGATGTCCGTTATGCGCCCGATGCCAACGTATCGGGGAGTGACGTCTTCACGTACACCCTCTCAGACGGTCATGGGGGCAGCGACACGGGCACCGTGACCATGACGATCACGCCGGTCAACGACGCGCCCGCGGCGACCAACGACAGCGCGACCGTCATGGACGGCCCGGCCGTCGCCATCGCAGTCATGGCGAACGATGTCGACGTCGACGGCAACACGCTTCGCATCTCGACGGTGACCCAAGGCAGCCGGGGTACGGTCGCGATCACAGGAGGCGGCACCGGCCTGACCTACGATCCCAAGCCTCTTTCGGCGGGCGCGGACGCGTTCAGCTACACGATCCACGATGGCCATGGACGGATGGACACGGCGTCGGTCAGCATCACGGTAGCTCGCGATGCGGTGGCACCGACCATCACCACGACCTCTGAATCCCTGCCAGGTCAGACGATCGGGTCGTCAACCGTCCGCGCCCGCGTCGTGTGGGCCGGCTCCGACCTCGGGTCGGGGATCAACAACTACCATGTCCAGGTCAGTGTGAATGGCGGCGCCTACGGCACCATCACGCTCCCGAACCCGACCGTGACGTCGGTCGAGCGGACCCTGACGATGGGGTCGACATACCGTTTCCGCGTTCGAGCGAAGGACCGCGCCGGCAACATCAGCTCCTTCAAGTCATGGCCGGCGTTGACACCGACGCGCCTGGAGGAGTCCACGTCGAGCGCCACCTACACCGGAGCGTGGTCCCTGGCCACGAATCCATCTGCCTCGGGTGGCAAGTCCCGCTACACGAGCTACGCCTCGCGCAAGGTCGTCGTCCGGTTCATGGGTCGGGACGTGGCCTGGGTCGCCACTCGGACGACGTCGAGCGGCCGGGCAGACGTGCGCATCGATGGTGTGCTCGCCAAGACGGTCCAACTCGATCGTGCCTCGACCGCCTACCGGCAGCTCGTGCTGGGCTGGCACCTGTCGACCTTGGACTGGCACACGATGGAGATCCATCCGCTTGGCGACGGCCGGGTCGACCTGGACGCCGTCGTGGTCCTGCGCTGATCGGCACAGACCTATCGATCCGAGGACCCGCTGCAGGGCAACCACGTCCGCTCGTCGGTGGCGGCGTCGCGCGCGCAGCTGCTACACTTCCGCTGCCTTGACAGGTCGCCCATGATCGAGCCCGGCCGAGGGTTGGCTTATCTCGCCCTCTTCTCGGAAATCGGCCTCAGCCTCCTGGTGACGACCCTGATCGGCGTGCTGGCCGGCTACTGGGCCGACGGGCAACTCGGGACCCTCCCGATCTTTCTGATCATCGGCTTCTTCATCGGCGCCGGAGCC
>JARDZW010000185.1 GCA_029240655.1 Chloroflexota bacterium | reverse complement strand
GACCCCGAGGCCGTCGAGCGGCTGCTCTTCGCGCGGCTGGAACGGGACCCGCCGCCGGCGGCGGTGCAACGGCTGGAGCTGGAGCTGCGGGGCACGACCCAGGCCGCGGGCCAGCAACTGCCGTTGTTCGTGCCACAGGCCGCGCGGACGGCTCGACTCGGCTGGCAGCTCGCGAGGCTGGCATTGACCTACGGGGAGGATCGCGTGCGGCGGGTCGCCATCACGGACCCCGAGGCGCCCCTCCCCGAGACCCGCTGGACCTGGCGGCCGGTCGGGCTGGAGGGGGAATGACCCGGCTGCTGCGCGAGCACCCCGCGATCGACGTCGAGCTCGATGTCGATGGGCGCCTGACCGCGATCCGCTGGAACGGCCGGCGCGAGGTCGTCGAGGTATGCAATCGATGGCGGGTGGAGGAATCGTGGTGGCGCGAGCCGATCGCCCGCGACTACCTCAAGGTCGTCGGGGAGCGATGGCTCGCGCTGGTCTACCTCGACCGCATCTCCGGGACGTGGCACCTGGAGCGGCTGTACGACTAGCGTCTGCGCCCGATTCGGCCGAGATGCGTGTTCTGGAACGAATCCGGGTACTTCAGCCCATAGCCGGCGATCCGATCCATGCCGCTGTGGGCGACGAGGATCGCGCCAGCCGCCGCCAGCGGCAGGCTGCCGATCGCAAGGCCCACACCGGCGACGGCGACGCCGGTCGCCAGGTCGTGGACGACGTTGTAGAGGATCGCCCCGATCCGCGGGCCACGCAGGTACCCGACCATCGAGACGTCGGGCACGATCAGCAGGAGCGCGAACGCCCACCATGGAAGCCCCAGGAAGAGAAACCCGGCGAGCCCCGCCGCGAACGCAGCCGCGCCCTCAGCACGCAACCAGGGCCGGATCCAAGCCGGATCCGTCGTCGCGTCTCCGGTCATCCTCAGTCCTTCAGCGGATCGGGGCACCCATCGCCAGGGTCACGACGAACAGGATCAGGAATATGCCGATCACGAGGACCAGCACGCCGATATCTCGTGGTTGCGCCGACTGCATTGCGCTTCCCCCAGGGCGGCGCGGGATCGAGTCTCCACAGCCCGAGCCGTTGTCAGCATAGACGCGCGGGCGTGTTCACGTGTCGCGCCGAGGCACCGCGAATGTCGCGCCGATGCACCAGATCCGTGGCAGTGTCGCTCGGACGGCTCAGCCCATCGGACAGGCGGCCCCGTAGCGGACGACAACGAAGGTCAGCCCGCCCATCGGCCGGACCGATGTCTGGATCCGGCAGTCACCCTGGCCGACCGATTCGATGACGAAGCCGCCGTCCTCCAGCGGTCCCGACAGCGAGTCCGTCCGGAACGACGCGGTCTCGAGCGCGTTCTGCATCCAGGCCGCGATCTGGGCGGTGTCGTCGCTGTCGACGGCGTACGTCCCGCTGACTGGGTCCGGGCTGATGTCGTCCGCGACCGCCGATGTCGGGAACCTTGGGAACCCCGCCGGGACGTCGTCCCAGATGCGGCCCCAGCCGGTCTCGGTCTGGGTCACCGCGGCGGCGGCGGCCGTGGGCTCGATCGACGGCGTGGCGGACGGGCTATCCGTGGGCGCCGCACTGGTCGTGGAGTCGTCCCTACCGCAGGCCGCGAAGGTCAGGGCTGCGACGATGATCGCGACGAGGGGGACCGTCGGACGGGACCCGCGATTCGGCTTCTGCATGGGTCGAGTCTAGGCCGAACCGCTCGATCGCCCGCCCGGCCCTTGGTGACCCTTGACACGCGGCGTACTGTTCGGTCCTGACCGCCGTTCCTGACGGCGATCACGGCGACATGGCGTAATGGCACATCGGCGCCCGTCAGCCGGACGCGCCCGAAGCGGCTCTTGGGGGAGCCCTTCGGGCGTCGTCGTTTCCCGGACGTGGCAGGACCCCGTCACATCTGGATGCCGACCGACCGCGAGGGGTCGTCAAATCCCTGATGCTCGAACCACCATCCACGCCGTCTAGAGGGCGGTTTTCGAGTTGGTGATGAAGTCACCGCTGGAGCTCCTCAAGTCTTACCAAGAGTGGGCTGAGAGCTCGATGACCTGGGCACGGACCCACCACGCAGCGAAGAACTGTCCGATCCTTCTCTCCAACTACAGCTCGGCCTCCGGGAGACGCTTCACGCGGGCGCTGATCCGATGCCGCACCGACTGATCAACCCCACGCCGGACCTCGGTGCGGCGCCCGCTGCCACAGCAGCGGGCGTTGACGTCACCCGGAGCGTCGATGTTGGGCCATACCGGTATCAGCTCGATCCCGGTCCGGCCGCCTACTCTGCGATCCCGTTGGACCGACGATCCAGCCCCGTGATCCAGGAGATGGCACGTGCGCTTGCGCCAGACGCTCCCCGTGCCGCCGTCTATCCGGTGCATAAACTCGATGCCTGGCTGGTCTCGGCGTTGGCTGGCGGGCCGGCGGGCGCCGGCCCCGAGATCACCGCGACGCTTGCTCGGAAGTCGAATCCTTGGGCCGAGGCAAGCGGACTCTGCTTCGAACTCCTCGCCCTGCCGCATCAGGACTGGGCCATGGCGTGGGACCTGACGCGCCGCATATTTGCCCCATTTTCGAAACGTCGGCGCTTCGATGCTGGCTTCGGCTACGAGGGGAGCACGTTCTATAACGACGTCGTGGTGGACGACCGACTCGCTGCCGTCTGGTGCGTCGGCGGCTGGGACTCGTCGGGGTTTATCCGTCGAGCGACTGCACGCTCGATTGCCATTGGCAGACGCCGGGTGACGCAGCCGCAAGTGGAAGTAGGCGAGGACTTGAACGTCTTAGGCATCTAGCTGGAACGACTCCGGGTCGTCCTCCAGCACCGCAGCGGTAGCCGTCCGTGAAGCCGTCAGGGCGGCTCTCTTTGTCGCGGTGGTCAGAAGTCGCGATACCGCCAGTGGACCTCGCCGCGCTCCGGATCAAGACGTGAAAGTCGGACCAGCCACACGAGCCCGAAGACGAGGCCGGCCACACCGACCAAAGGCACGATCGCCATAAGGAGCGACATCCACTGCGGCGCATAGACAAACATCGGCTGACTGAAATTCGGCCGAGCGACGAAAACGAATGCCAAGACCACGGGCGCGAGGAAGCCAATGGTGAGTTCGAGGCGGATCGCGACCCCGGCGCGGTCCAGGCGTCGCTGGCGTTCCTCGTAGTCCATGTGTGGCACCGTACGCCCCGCGGTCAAGAGGCTCAGGGCCACACCCGCGTCCGTCGCTGCTCGGCGATCCAACGCCAGGCGGCGTCCCAGTAGCCCGCACCGGGTTCGACGCCGTCCCTGGCGGCCTGCGTCGCCCATGCGTCGATCCACGCGTCCGCCGTCTCCTCGGACATGCCGACGCCGATGAGCCGGTTACGGGTGGCCTGATACCGCGCTTCCTCGATGCGCTCGGGAGTCGGTCGTCGTGCCATCAGGTAAGTGTCGAGTAAGTCGTGACGGCTAGGCTGTCAAGACCCCGGCTTGTGTTGATGGTTGGCTGGGATTCTGTGCTGGTGCTGTCTCAGTTCGAGGCGGCTGGCCGCTCCCGGTCGGGATCCGGGGCTTCGTTGAACCAGACTTGATAGTCGCCCCAGCAGTTCTCGCAGAACCGCACGGCCCCCCAGTCCTCGACTGCGGGGAGGTTCGGGGTACGGGCGGACGTCCCGTGCAAAATGCTCCCATGGCGCGGGTGTTGCGCCGCAGCGCGCGCATCGGTCTCCCCAACCAGGCTCGTGAACAGGCATGTCGCGGGTCTATCGGGGAGGGCGCGACGGCAGCCTCCCGCTCGCAGACGGCTTCGCGGGGAAGACACCGCTACCGAGCCAGGCGGACGGTCGTGTCGGCGAGCGGGAGCCGCTCACATCCGGTGAAGTCGGTCTCACACACGCTCACCGAGTAGTGCGTCACCCAGGCGATGCCCGGGCGGAACGGCTCACCAAAGCTGTCGAGCCCGCCGGTCAGGGTCGTCGGGGTCGGGCCGCAGAAGCCTTCGACGGTGAAGTTCGTGAACGCGATGCTCCGAGGGTCCTGGTGCTTGGCGGTCAGGCGGGGCTGGCTGAGCGTGAACTGGACGTCGACGTACTGCGCCTCCGCGCAGGTGACCGTGACCTCGGCCACGACCGGATCGCGGGTCACGCGCTCGATGTGGACGGTGACGTCGGCGGCCGCGACGGTGCCGGGGAGGGCGAGGGCACCGAAGAGTGCGAGGGAGGCACACAGGCGCTTGATCCGGGAAGTACGGAGAATCATGGTCCTCCCTCCATTCCTGAGGGGACCGGTGG
>JARDZW010000068.1 GCA_029240655.1 Chloroflexota bacterium | reverse complement strand
GCTGCGGGCACGCCTGGCGGCCGAGGCGTTCAGCACGGTCGCGGCCTACCACGCCGAGATCGCCGCCTACCTCAACCAGATCTCCGGCAACATCTTCCCCAGCCGGCTCGCGATCGTGCTCGAGAAAGTGGACGAACTGCGCTACGGCGAGAACCCGCACCAGCGGGCGGCCTTCTACCGCGAGACGACGCACCGCAGCGGCACGCTCGCCGACGCCGGCCAGCTCCAGGGTGGCCGGCCATCGTTCAACAACCTGCTCGACCTCGATGCGGCGTATCGCATCGCCCGGGACTACACCGCCCCGACGGTCACGATCGTCAAGCACACGGACCCGGTCGGGCTGGCGTCGCATGAAGAGCTCGTCGAGGCGTACCGGCATGCGCTCGAGACTGATCCGGTCGCGTCGTTCGGCGGCATCGTCGGGGTGAATCGCGAGATGGACGGAGCGACCGCCCGTGAGATCGCCGCCAACTCGTACGAGGCGGTCGTGGCCCCGTCGTTCAGCGCTGCTGCGATCAAGACCTTGCAGGCAAAGGCCGGGCTGGAGATCCTCGCCGTGCCGCCCGATCCCACGGAAGGGATGCGCGACTACGGCATCGCGAACCTGGACTTCAAGCGCGTCGCGGGCGGGCTCCTGGTCGAGGACCTCGACGATCTGGCGCTCGATCGCGGGAATCTGCAGGTCGTCACCCGTCGCCGACCCACACTCGAGGAGCTCACCGACCTGCTGTTCGCGTGGCGCGCCGTCCGGCACGTGCGGTCCAATGCGATCATCCTCGCCCGCAACGGTGCGACCGTGGGGATCGGCGCCGGGCAGGCGTCGCGCCAGGTGTCGGTCGAGATCGCGCTCCGGCGGGCCGGCGACCGGTCCAAGCTGGCGGTCATGGCGGCTGACGCGTACTTCCCGTTCCCGGACGGGATCCAGCTCGCGGCCTCGGCCGGCGTGACGGCGATCATCCAGCCAGGCGGCTCCATCCGCGACGAGATGGCGATCGAGGTCGCCGATAGACATCACCTCGCCATGGTCTTTACCGGCCGGCGGCACTTCCGGCACTGATGGAACAGCTGCTCGCGCTCGAGATGATCCGGGTCACGGAGGCGGCCGCCATCGAGTCCGCGCGTTTCATGGGTCGCGGCGAGCGCGACGGCGCCGACGCGGCGGCGACCGAGGCGATGCGCAAGACGATGGACGAGATCGACTTCGCCGGACGGATCGTGATCGGCGAGGGCGAGCGTGACGAGGCCCCGATGCTGTACATCGGGGAGCGGGTCGGGCGCACCGGT
The DNA here is from genome assembly GCA_029240655.1 of Chloroflexota bacterium. GTDB lineage: Bacteria > Chloroflexota > Limnocylindria > Limnocylindrales > CSP1-4 > SPCO01. Next base: position 13,389 of record JARDZW010000068.1, on the reverse strand, counting down.
GCGGACCGCGACGACGTGCCGCGCGTCGACATCGCGGTCGATCCACTCGAGGGCACGAACCTCGTCGCGCACGGACAGGCCGGTGCCATCACGGTGCTCGCCGCATCGGAGGCTGGTGGTCTGACCCACGCCCCGGACACGTACATGGAAAAGCTGTGCGTCGGGCCGGTCGTCGCCGGCAAGGTCGACATCCGCCACACGCCCACGGAGAACCTGCGCGCCATCGCCGACGCCCTCGGCCGCAAGGTCGGCGACATCACCATCGTCATCCTGGAGCGGCCGCGCCACGATGCGCTCATCAAGGAAGTCCGCGAGGCGGGGGCCCGGATCAAGCTCATCGGTGACGGCGACCTGTCGGCCGCCATCTCGTGCGCGGTGTCGGGGACCGGCGTCCACGCGGTCATGGGCATCGGCGGAGCGCCCGAGGGCGTCATCACCGCGGCGGCCCTTCGCTGCCTGGGCGGCGAGATCCAGGCCCGCTTCCGCTACCGCAGCGACGATGAGCGCGAACGAGGTGCGCGGATGGGCCACGGCGACGAGGACCGCGTGTATTCGACCGAAGACCTCGCCCCAGGGGAGAACCTCGTGTTTGCCGCGACCGGGGTCACCGCCGGCGACCTGCTTGCAGGTGTCCGCTTCTTCGGCGGCGGCGCGCGGACCCATTCGCTGGTCATGGCCTACCAGACCAAGCAGGTACGATTCGTCGACACGGTCCACATGTTCGATCGCGACAGCCCGCCGCGAGTCCGGCTCTGACCCCAGCGGCTCCCACGTCCCGGTTCCGGGCGGCGCTACCCGGTCTGCTCGCGTGTGTCCTCGTGGCCGCTGCAGCGCGGCTCGTCGGCACGTGGCTCCAACTGGGACTGGAAACGGCCGTGGCCCTCGCCCTCGGGCTGGCCGTCGGCAGCGCGGCGCGGGTCCGCGCCGTCCTGCTCCCGGGAGCGGCACCTGCGGCGCGGGTCGCCCTGCGGCTCGGCATCATGCTCCTCGGCGCTCGACTGACCCTCGGGCAGCTGCTCGACACGGGTGGGGCGAGCGTCGTGGCGATCACCGTCGTCGTCGCGGTCGGGCTGCTGCTCGGGACCACGCTGGCGCGCCGCTTCGACGTTCGACCACCGCTCTCGGCCCTGATCACGGTGGGGATGGCGATCTGCGGCAACTCCGCGATCCTGGCGCTCGCCCCGATCGTCCGCGCGCCGCACCGTGAGACGGCATACGCCGTCTCGACGATCACGATCTTCGGGCTGGTGGGGGTGCTGTTGCTGCCGGTGCTCGGGGCCGCGCTCGGGCTGTCGGACGCGGTCTTCGGGATGTGGGCCGGGCTGGCCGTCAACGACACGGCGCAGGTCGTCGCGACCGGGTACGCGTACTCGCCCGCGGCCGGCGACGTGGCGACGGTCGTCAAGCTGACTCGCAACCTCGCCATCCTGCCCGTACTGCTCGGGGCCTCCTGGCTGACCGTCCGGGCGGCGCGTGACGCCGCAGGGAGCCGGGACGGTGGCGTCGCGTGGATCGGCGGCGACGCCGGTGCGAGCGACGCTGGGGTTGCAACCGGCTCGCCGATCGGCCTCGTCGCCCGAGCCGTGCCCTGGTTCGTCATCGGTTTCGTCGTATTCGCGGGTCTCCGGACCGCCGGGCTGCTTGACGGCGCGCTTCCAACGGGCGGCACCCTGGCCGACCTGTGCTCCGTGGCCGCGGCGGTGCTGATCCTGGTGGCGCTCGCCGGTGTCGGGATCTCCACCGACGTCCGGGCGATGGTCGGCGTCGGCGCCGGCCCGTTCGTCCTCGGGGCCGCGATGTGGATCGCGATGGGCCTGCTGGCACTGGGGCTCTCCGCGGTCGTGGCCGGTTCTGCGGGGGTCAGCGCGAGTGGGTTCGGTGGGGCGCTCACGGCCCTCGTGGCGGATTACCATGGCGGCTAGCACCATGGATCTCGAGATCGTCCTCACCCCGGGCCTGGGCAACGCGACCTACCTGCTCGCCTCGGACGGCGAGGCGATCGTGGTCGATCCACCGCGCGACGCGTGGCGGGTCACGTCCGTCGCCGACGCCCGGGGGTGGCGACTGACCCACGTCGTCGAGACCCACGTCCACAACGACTACCTGTCCGGCGCGCTCGAGCTGCGAGCGGCGCGGCGCGCCGAGATCGTGGCGCCGGACCGTGGTCGTTACGCCTTCGAGCATCGCGGCGCAGAAGAAGGGGACGTCGTCGAGGTCGGCGGCCTCCGGCTGGTCGCCCGCGCGACGCCGGGGCATACCCGAGAGCACCTCGCATGGGAGGTCAGGCCGGACGGTGCGGATGGGCCGTCGGCCGTGCTGACCGGGGGCAGCCTGCTCGTGGGGAGCGCCGGTCGAACGGACCTGCTGGGCGCCGACGCGGCGGACGAGCTGACCCGCGCCCAATTCGCTTCGCTGCGAGCGCTGGCGACGCTTCCGGATGACGTGGCGGTCCTGCCCACGCACGGACCGGGCAGCTTCTGCTCGGCGGGTCCGACCGATGGCAGCCGGACCTCGACCATCGGCTCGGAGCGGCGGATGAACCCCTTGCTGGCCGCACCGGACGAGGCAGCATTCCGGGCCGCGTTGCTGGGCAGGCTCGGTGCGTACCCGACCTACTACGACTCGATGGCGCCGATCAACCGGGCCGGGCCACCGGTTCGCGGCCGGCCGGCCGCGCCACCGCATCTCGACCCAGCGGCGTTCGCGGCAGCCATCGCGGCGGGTGCGCACGTCGTCGACGGCCGGCCACGCGCCGAGTTCGCGGCAGGGCACCTGCCCGGGTCGATCAACGTCGAACTGACCGAGACTTTCGCCTCGTACGTGGGGTGGTTCGTGCCGTTCGGGGCGACCGTCGCGCTCGTGCTGCCGGAGCCGCTCGACGAGGCGCTCGTGGAGGCGGTCGTCCAGTTGTTCCGCATCGGCTACGACCGCGTGGCGGGCGCGCTCGCGGGCGGCCTCGCAGCGTGGTCCGCTTCGGGGGCTCGTGTCGAGGACTACCCGACGACGACGATCCAGGCGCTCCACGAGGACGCGGTCGCCGGCCGGAATGCCTATGCGCTCGACGTCCGCGATCCCCACGAATGGCGCGAAGACGGCATCGTGCCAGGGGCCATCCAGATCCCGCTCGGCGACCTGCCCGACCACCTGGCTTCGATCCCCCGTGATGCGCCGGTCACGATCTTCTGCCGTTCCGGACGGCGGGCCGGGATCGCCGCGAGCCTCCTCGATGCCGCCGGGCTGGAGGTGCGACTCGTCGCGCACGGCGGCGCCGGCGACTGGCCCGCCACCGGGTCCCCGACCGAGTCCGCGACCGCGGCCGACCCACCCCGGTGACCACTGGGGCGACCGACCTCGGCGAGGATCACGCCCGACGCCTCGACGCGGCGGATCCCCTGGCCGGCTATCGCGACCGGTTCCTCCTCCCGACCGCTCCCGACGGAACGCCCAAGGTGTACCTCGCCGGGCAGTCCCTGGGCGCGCAGCCGGCGTCGGCCCGGGCGGAGGTGGAAGCTGAGCTCGACGCGTGGGCACGTCTCGGTGTCGACGGCTGGTTCGCCGCGGAGAGGGCCTGGCTCGACGCCGACGACGGCATCCGTGAGCCGACGGCAACGCTGGTCGGTGCACGACCCGGCGAGATCGCGACGATGAACACCCTGACGGTGAACCTGCACCTGCTGTTCGCGACGTTCTTCCGGCCCGCCGGCGGGCGGACCGCCATCCTTATCGACGCCCCGACCTTCCCGTCAGACCGGTACGCCGTCGAGTCGCAACTGCGGCTGCACGACCTGGACCCGGCGCGCGATCTCATCGTGGTCCGCCCGCGCGACGGGGAGGCGCTGCTCCGCACCGAGGACCTCGAAGGGGCGATCCACGAGCACCGGGATCGTCTGGCCGTGACGCTCCTGGCGGGCGTGAACTACGCCACGGGCCAGGCGCACGAGATCGAACGGCTCACCGCGGCGGTCCACGCCGCAGGTGCCGTCGCCTTGTGGGACCTGGCACATGCCGCGGGGAACGTCCCCCTGGCACTGCACGATGCGGACGTGGATGGCGCAGCCTGGTGCACGTACAAGTACCTCAACGGCGGCCCGGGATCGATCGGCCAGGTGTTCGTCAACGAGCGGCACGCCTCCGACGCCTCCGCCTTGCGGCTGACCGGCTGGTGGGGCAACGACCCGGCGACGCGGTTCGAGATGTCCGAGACGTTCAGGCCTGCGGCCGGCGCCGACGGCTGGCGGATCTCGACGCCACCGATCCTTTCGATGGCACCGATCCGCACGTCGCTCGCGACCTTCGACGAGGTGGGGATGTCGGCCCTGCGCCGGAAGTCGGTCGAGCTGACCGCCTATTTCGAGGGTCTCATCGCCGCACTCGTGCCCGACGCCGAGATCCTGACGCCCCGAAGCCCTGCCGCCCGCGGGGCACAGCTCTCCCTGCACGTACCGGACGCGACACGACGCCTGGCCGCGCTGGAGGCCGCAGGCGTGATCGCCGACTTCCGCGAGCCGGACATCATCCGCCTGGCGCCGATCCCGCTGTACAACACCTACCACGACGCCTGGCGCGCGGCGCGAGCGCTCGCCGAGACGAGCTCGCGCAGACGGCTGTAGCCCAGCCGTCGGCAGGCTGTCGGGAGACTCAGCTGAGGCGCAGGTTCGGGATCACGTTCTTGCCGAAAACGTCGATGAACTCGGCCTGATCGCGGCCGACGTTGTGGAGATGGATCTCGTCGAAGCCCATATCCACGTAGCGCTGGATGTGCTCGATGTGGCGGTCAAGGTCGGCGCTGATGAGCATCCGGTTGACGAAGTGCTCCGGCCGAACGAGCTTCGCCATCGCGGCAAAATCCTCGGGGTTGCGGATGTCCTGTTTGGGGAAGGCCATTCCGCCGTTCGGCCATTCCTTGATGGCGATGTCGGTGGCTTCCTCGTCCGTGTGCGCCCAGCTCAAGTGCAGCTGCAGGATCTTCGGCGCTTTCGTGGGATCCTTGCCGGCCTCGCGCGCTCCGAGGTCATTGTTCTCCCACAACTCCTTGAGCTTCGCATCGGCGGCCCCGACCGTGATCATCCCGTCTGCGAACCGTCCAGTCCTCTTGGCGTTGAGTGGGCCTGCGGTTGCGACATAGATCGGTACGGGTCGTTCGGGGAGGGTGTAGAGCTTGGCGCTCTCGAGGGTGAAGTGGGCGCCCTTGTGGCGGACCACCTCGCCGGTGAAGAGCTTCTTGATGATCTCGATCGCCTCGAACATCATCGATGAGCGAACACCGACTTCCGGCCACTTGCCACCGACGATGTGCTCGTTGAGGGCCTCCCCTGCGCCAAGACCCAGCCAGAACCGGTCCGGATACATGGCTCCCAGGGTGGCGGCGGCTTGGGCGACCACCGCCGGGTGGTAGCGGAAGGTCGGACAGGTGACACCGGTCCCGAAGCGCAGCGACGTGCGTGCGCCGAGCGCGCCCATGAAGGTCCAGGCGAAGGCGCTCTGGCCCTGCTGCGGTGTCCAAGGGTGGAAGTGTTCGCTGACCATGAACCCGGCCTCGAAGCCCGCGGCCTCGGCCTGGGCGCACCAGTCCAGCAGTTCGGTCGGGTGGAACTGCTCGAGCATCGCCGCGTAGCCGATCGTGGTCATGGATCCTCCTCATGTGCGGCTCCACTCCGCATCCTCATTCCGCTCTCCCGATCGTACGCGGTCAGCCCGAGGCCGGCTCGCGGACCCAGGCGCCACGCTCGGCGTGCCAGAGGGCGACCTTTCGAACAGCGTCGGGCGCCTCCGTCGCCGCCACGTGTCGCCGGCGCGTTTCGACGGTCACACCCCAGCCGGGTGGCACCAGCCCCGGCGCCAGGTCCGCCAGCGGCGCCAGCACGAACAGCCGCTCCCCGGCGTCACGATGCGGAACCTCGAGCCGGCGCGCGGCCTTGGCCGGATCGGTTTCGGCATCGATGGAACGTGCCTCAGCCGGCCGATCGACCACGATCCGGTTCCGCCCGAACACCAGCAGGTCGAGGTCGAGCTCGCGTGGGCCCCAGCGCCGTCGGCCCCGACGCCCGGCGAGGCGTTCCAGCGCCTTGAGCTCAGCGAGCAGCGTGAGCGCGCCAGCCGCACGATCCGGGCCGGCCGGAATGTCCACGGCAACGACCGCATTGTGGAAGTCGGGCTGGTCCGTGACGCCCCACGGTGCGGTGACGTAGAGGGGCGACACGCCGCGCACCCGCACCCCCGGCAACTTCGTGATCGCGTCCACCGCCCGCGCCAGGGTCGCCGGAGCATCGCCGACGTTCGCGCCCAGGCCGATGTAGGCGCGGACGCGATGGGTCGCCGTGCGGTCGCTCATCGGCCGCACCTTACTATCCGGCGGTGGATGGACCGCCCGCGACCGAGCGACCCGAGCTCCGCCGGCCGATCGTGGCAAGCGGCGGAGGCGGGTTCTCTCCGCTGACCGAGCGCTCCCGGGTGGAGGAGTACGTCGTCGAGCTCGCTCGGGACGCGCGCGACCGGGAACGACCACGCATGTGCCTCATCGCGACGGCGAGCGGCGACGACGATGCGTGGATCGCCCGCTTCCACGAGGTATTCGCGGACGTCGCCGAGACGTCGCACCTCGCGCTCTTCGACCGCACCGTCGAGGACATCGAGCCGTTCCTCCTCGAGCACGACGCCGTGTGGGTCGGCGGTGGCAATACGGCGAGCATGCTCGCCGTCTGGCGGGCCCATGGCGTGGACACCGTGCTGCAGAAGGCCCACGACGCCGGCATCGTGCTGGCCGGCCGCTCCGCCGGATCGATCTGCTGGTTCGAGAGCGGGACGACGGACTCCTACGGACCGACCATCCAGGCCATCCATGGCGGCCTGGGCTTCATCGCGGGCAGCAACTCCCCGCACTACGACGGTGAGCCGCAGCGGCGCCCGGCGTATCACGCGCTCGTGGCGAACGGCTCACTGCCGCCGGGCATCGCCGTCGACGACTTTGCCGCGGCCATCTACGACGGTCCGACGCTCATCGAGGTCGTTGCGGCGCACGCGGGACCTGCGGCGTACCACGTCGGAGCGACGGCTGATGGCGTCGTCGAAACGGTCCTGCCGGCACGGGTGCTGCCGTGACAGCCGTGTCCGTCGCGATCCTCCACCCGGAGGCAGGACCCGACGCCGGCCCGCTTGCGCGCGCTGTGGCCGACGCCCGCGCTGGTCTCGCCGAACGCCATCGAGCCGGGTTCCTCGCGGCGGGCGCTGCCCATGCCCGGGTGCTCTCCGGGACCCCGGACGACACGCCCTTCGGCGCTCGGCTCCGCGGCCTGCTCGATGACGCCGGATCGGGCGGGGTTGTCGTCCTGGGCTCGGGCGCCGTCCCCCTGCTGAGCGCGGCAGATCGTCGATCCTTCGTCGCTGCCGCGGCCGCGCACCAACCAGGTGCGCTCGCGAACAACCGCTATTCGGCGGACATCGTGGCCATCGCCCGCGCCCGCGACGCTCTCGCCGACCTCCCGGACCTGACCAGCGACAACATGCTCCCGCGCTGGCTCGACGAGGTCGCGGGCGTCCCGGTCACGGACCTGCGCCATCGATGGCGGCTGGGTGTCGACATCGACGGGCCGCTCGACCTCGTCCTTCTCGGAGACCGATGGTCCGGCGGGCTGACCGCCGCGGAACGGGAGCGCGTGGAGACACGGCTCGTCGCGATCAGGGGCGTCGTCGCCGATGGCTCCGCCGAGGTCGTGGTCGCGGGACGGACCTCACCCGCGGCGCTCGCGTGGCTGGAGCGATCCGGCGCGGCGCGGACGCGAGCCCTCATCGAGGAACGCGGGATGCGCACGAGCCGGCCTGGCCAGCGACCGGCGGCGAGCGTACTGGGTGCCCTGCTCGATCGGGACGGGCCGTCGTCGCTCGGCGAGCGCCTGGCGCACCTCGGCGAGGCCGCCATCGTCGACAGCCGGGTCCTCCTCGCTCACCGCCTGGGCGCGGACGCGTCCCATTGGCCGTCCGCCGAGGACCGCCACGCCGCTGACCTCCTGCTCCACGAGCGCATCGTCAACCCGTGGCTGCGGGCCCTGGCGCGGGCGGCCGCGGAGGCTCCGATCCCGATACTGCTCGGTGGGCACACGCTGGTCGGTCCGGGCCTGCGTCTCGCGCTGCGCCGGAGCGGCGGCCCGAGTCGATCGTGATGGACGACCTCCAGCCCGGGCTGCGCCGCGTATCGGCGACCGACCTCAGCGACGTCGGCGACGACCCCGCGCTCCTGCGCCGCATCCGAGACGAGATCCTCGCCACCGGTCCGATGCCCTTCGTGCGATTCATGGAGCTCGCGCTCTATGCACCCGAAGGCGGCTACTACCGCGCCGCCTCGGCTCGGCCCGGGCGCGAGGGGGACTTCATCACCGCCCCCGAGCTGCATCCGATCTTCGGCCAGACGCTCTCGACCGCGATCGAGGAGATCTGGCGGCGGCTTGGCGAACCGACCCCATTCGTGCTCCGCGAGCACGGCGCCGGGACCGGCACCCTCGGTCTGGCCGTCCTGAACGAGCTCCACCGCGTCCGGTCGCCCTTGCTCGACGCGTTCCGCTATGCGCCGATCGAGATCGAACCCGATCGCATCGGGGCACTCGAGTCGCGTTTCGCCCGTTCCGGCTGGGACGGTGTGCTCGCCGCACCGGGCGAGACCGGCGGCGATGGGATGGTGCTCGCGAACGAGGTGCTCGATGCCCTGCCGGTCCATCGTGTTCGTCGTCGCGTCGATTCGCTGCGGGAGGTCGCGATCGAGCTGGGTCCCGATGATGGCCTCGTGGAAGTCGAGATCGACCCGTCCACGCCGGCCCTCGCGGCTCGCCTGGCGAGCGAGGCGATCGAGCTGATCGATGGGCAGACCGCGGAGATCTGCCTGGCGCTCGACGCATGGATCGCCGCTGCCGTGTCGTCCATCGAGCGCGGCGTGCTCCTGCTCATCGATTACGGCGCGCCGGCCGCGGCCCTCTACGACCCGGTCCGCCGGCGCGATGGGACGTTGCGCGCCTACCTCCGTCACCAGGTCCACGACGACCCCTACCGTCACGTCGGCCGCCAGGACCTGACCGCCCATGTCGACGTGACGGCGGTGGAACGCGCGGCCCACGCCGCGGGTCTCACCACGATCGGCATCACGACCCAGGCGGAGGCGCTCATGGGTCTCGGCATCGAAGGGCGCCTGCAGGCGATCCAGGCCGATCCGGCCACGACCTTCGAGGACTACAGCCTGGTCCGATCCGCGCTCGTGAGGCTGCTGGATCCGGCGGCGATGGGACGATTCGAGGTCATGGCGTTTGGCCGGGACTGGCCCGCGCCAGACGAGCGAGAGCCGCCACTCGGGCTGTTCTCCTACCGCCTCCCGGGCCGCGCCGATCGTCGCTGCTGAGCTCCTCCGGGCGTACGTTCGTAATAGGGAACATGCCGTATTGCGACACGGCCCCCTCCATCGTCACGCTTGACCCGGTCGCCCTGCGACCACACCGCCGGGGGGCGGGATGCGATCCTGCACGCGCGCTCGGCGCATACCGCCCCCGGCTGGTGTCTCGTCGCCCCGGACGCACTCGTCGGGGCCGGCGACCGGCCGGTTCGACGTCCTCCTCGAGTCGATCCGGCCGCCCGCGACCGGCAGCCCTCTGCGAACCCGGTCCACACGTGCCCGCTGCTAGAATGTGCATGGCGTGAGTGGCACCATTGCCCCCTTGCCCGCCGCCTCGACGGATCCCCTGATCCGATCGGCGCGGAACGGAACACGCGTCGCTCCAAGGGAGTTCGCTTGACCGGGATCTGGTACGTCATCGGCTTCGCCTTCGCGGGGGTGTCCTTCGTGTTCCTGACGATCGCCGCGGCGTGGCTCGTGTCCCACCGCAACCGCGGCGACGTCCACAAGGGCCTGCCCTACGAATCCGGGATCGACACCTACGGCGACACCCATGGCCGGTTCGGCCTGTCGTTCTACATCTACGCCCTGCTGTTCGTGGCCTTCGATATCGAAGTGATCTTCATCTACCTGTGGGCGATCGCCTTCGACTCGCTGCTGCTCGGCGGCCTGATCAGCATGCTGATCTTCGTCGGCATACTCCTGCTGGGCCTCGCCTACGCGTGGCGCAAGGGGGCGATGACATGGCGGTGAAGGCGAAGGGCGCCAACGAGGCCGAGAACCTCGGGACCGGACCCTCGGACGTGACGGCCATCGGCTCCGACGCCACGACCCAGCCGGCGCTGCCCGCGACCCGACCCTCGGACGCATTGACCGTCCCGATCGTCGTTCCCAACTCGCTCTGGCAGGCCGCCGATCCGGAGGCCTACGACGGCGGGCGTCCGACCGACATCACCCACCTCGCCGAGTTCGAGGCGAGCGGTCTCGGTCGGCGTGACGATGCGCGCTGGGGCGGCTTCCTCGAGGTCATCCCGACGAAGGCCGACTACGTGCTCGACCTCATCCGGATGAACAGCCTGTGGCCCCTGCTGTCGGGCCTGGCCTGTTGCGCGATCGAGATGATGTCCGCGGCAACCTCGAAGAACGACATGGACCGCTGGGGCATGTTCCCGTTCCGGGCCAGCCCCCGCCAGGCCGACGTCCTGATCGTGGCCGGCACGTTGACGACCAAGATGGCCGGTCCCCTCGTTCGCCTCTGGGAGCAGATGCCCGAGCCCAAGTGGTGCGTGGCGATGGGCGACTGCACCTGTTCCGGCGGGCGCTACAAGCGGAGCTATTCCACGGTGGAGGGCATCGACCGGGTGATGCCCGTCGACGTCTATGTCCCCGGCTGTCCGCCCCGTCCCGAAGGCCTCATCTACGGGATGATGAAGCTGCAGCAGCTCGTCAAGGACCGCCGCGGGCACTGGCCCGACCGGGCGATCGGGCCGACCGTTCCCGAGCAGGTCTGACCATGGACCGCGCGTTCAAGGCCCGCCTGGAGGCCCGCTTCGGCGACCAGCTGACCGGGCCCCTCCGCCAGCGGCACGACGAGACCGAGATCCGCATCGGGCCGGGCGACGTGACCCAGGTCATCACCGCGCTCCACGACGAGCCCGCGTTCGGCTTCGAGTTCCTGGCCGATCTTGCCGGGGTCGACACCGGCGAGGTCATGCAGGTCGTGTACCACCTGTGGAGCGCGACGACGCCGGACTGGCTGCGGGTCATCGCCGATGGGCTTTCGCGCGACGAGCCCCGCGTGCCATCGGTCACCTTCATGTGGAAGGGCGCCGAATGGATGGAGCGGGAGGCCTACGACATGTTCGGCATCACGTTCGAAGGCAACCGCGACCTTCGGCGCATCTACATGCCGCCCGATTACCAGAGCTTCCCATTGCGCAAGGACTTCTTCCTGCCCGACGACGCCGCCCGCTCGCCCGGGGCGGGCGTTCGGCCCATGGAGCGAACCCATACGCCGCGCAACGCTCCGGCGACCGCCACGGTCCGCCGGGCCGGTGCCTGACCAGGCCATCACGTCCAAGGACCCCGCATGACCGCGACGAAGCCCCGCCCCGACGCTCACACCCGCGCCCAGCCCGACGCGCCGAGCGATGACCCGCGCGTCACGCTCGACCGCGACCTCGGCGTGTTCGAGCCGGTCCCACCGTACCCGCCCCGGACCGAGCGGGAGGCCGAGTTCTACACGCTGGGCGACGGCGAGATGTTCATCAACATGGGCCCCCAGCACCCGTCGACCCACGGCGTGCTCCGGGTCGTGCTCAAGCTCGACGGCGAGAAGGTCGTCGACCTCGACCCGGTGCTCGGATACCTTCACCGCGGCGTCGAGAAGCTGTGCGAGAACGCCGACTACCACCAGGCGATCTGCTACCTCGACCCGCTCGAATACGTGAGCTCGCTGTTCTGCGAGTGGCCCGGGGTCATGGCGTTCGAGAAGCTGATGGACGTCCAGGTCCCGCGCCGGGCCGAGTACATCCGGGTCCTCTCCGCCGAGTTGAATCGGGTGGCGAGCCATGCGCTATTCCTCGGCTGGATGGCACTCGACCTGGGTGGTCTCACGCCGATCCTGTGGTCGTTCATCGAGCGCGACGAGATCGTCGAGATGCTCGCCTCGCTGACGGGCCAGCGGATGCTGTTCAACTACTTCCGCATCGGCGGGGTGAACGGCGACCTCAACCACGAGTTCATGAGCCGCCTCGGCGACTGGATGAGCCACGCGACCGAGCAGATCGAGGCGGGCAACGCGCTCCTCAACGAGAACGAGATCTTCGTTCGCCGCATGCGCGGTCTTGGCACCATCGATTCGAAGGCGGCGCTCCGGATGGTCATGACCGGGCCGAACCTGCGGGCGACGGGCGTGCCATTCGACGTGCGCCGGGCCCATCCATACAGCATCTATCCGGAGCTCGACTTCGACATCCCGACGCGCAGCGAGGGCGACTGCCTGGCGCGTTACCTGCTCCGGATGGACGAAGTCAAGCAGAGCCTGCGGATCATCGACCAGTGCCTGCACCAGATGCCGGACGGACCGGTGATGGCCAAGCTGCCGCGCCTGCTCCGGCCGCGCCCGGGACGCGCGTACGCCGGGATCGAGGGCCCGCGCGGCCAGTACGCCGCATACGTCGTGAGCGACGGCACCGACCAGCCCTTCCGCATGCGAATCCACGACCCGTCGTTCATCCATCTGCAGGCGGTCGGAGTGATGACCCCGGGCCACTTGATCGCCGACACGATGGCCGTGATGGCCAGCCTCGACCCGATCATGGGCGGCGTCGACAAGTGATTGCCGCGTGACAGTCGTCGGGCGCAGCTGGGGGCGGCTCACGCTGCCCGGCAAGATCGTATTCACGGTCGTGCCGCTGTTGCTGCTCGGGACCGTCGCGTTGGTCGCGGCCATCGTCCTGTTTGGCGAGCCGATCGTCGACATCCTCGTCGCGAACCTGCCGATCGTCCGCTTCGTGGTGGCCGTGACGATCGAACCTGCCGATCGTCCGCTTCGTCGTGGCCGTGACGATCATCCTGCTGATGACGATCCCGACGGCCTTCCTGATCATCTATATGGAGATGAAGATCATCGCCCTGATGAATCTTCGGATCGGGCCGGACCGGGTCGGGCCGTTCGGCTCCCTCCTCTCGGTCGTGCACGGCCTGAAGGTCCTGATGAAGGAGGACTTCACCCCGACCGGAGCGGACTCGGTCGTCTTCACGTGGGCGCCCGTCGTCGTGTACCTCGCGAGCGTCATGACCCTGCTCGTGATCCCATTCGCGCCGGGTCTCTACGGGCAGGACCTGAATCTGGGTCTGCTGTATTTCTTCGCGATCGGCGGGCTGTCCGTCGTCGGCCTGCTGATGGCCGGCTGGTCGAGCTACAACAAGTATTCGCTGCTGGGCGGCTTGCGCGCCGCGGCCCAGGTCATCAGCTACGAGATCCCGCTCGTGCTGTCGGTCGTCGGGCTGATCCT
>JARDZW010000184.1 GCA_029240655.1 Chloroflexota bacterium | reverse complement strand
GCTGTTTACAAAACAGCTGCTCTACCAATTGAGCTACGTCGGCGCGACGGGCAGGGCCTTACCGCAGAAGACCCTTCGGCGCCGGGGAATGATAGGGCTGCTCGCCGGATCGGGTCAAGCGTGGGGGTCAGGCTAGCGCGCTCGCGAGGACCGCTTCTTGGGTCCGTCGGTCGGGAGGAGTTCCTCCTCGAGTGATTCGGTCACGGCTTTGGGAGAAGGATCGGCGGCCTGGGTTGTCTTGGGCTTGCGGGCCGGGCGACCCGGTTTGGCCTTGGTCGTGGCGGCCGCTGCCGTGTGGTCGGGCGCTGTCGGCGGGGCATCGTCGGACTCGATCGAGGCGGACTTGCGCACCCGTGGCTTTGGTTTCGGCTTCGCCTCGCTGGGCGAGGCCGCGTCGCCGTCGGTGGCTTCCGTTGCGGGGGCATCGTCGGGCTGGGTCGTGAGGCCCTTGCGGACACGCGGCTTGGTCTCGGGCGGTGCTGCTGTATCTGCCTCGGCTGAAGCTTCGATGGGAGGGTCAGACCCTGTTGCCGGTGCCGCCTTTGAGCCCTTGCTTGCCGTTGTCGTGGGCCGGACCGGTTCTTCCTCGCGTCCGGTCCCATGCTCTGGCGCGACGCGCGGCGTCGCGTTCGGATCGCGTTGCGCCAGTGCTTCGAAGAGCAGGATCGATCCCGCCACGGCCGCGTTGAGCGAGCCGACGGCACCCTTCATCGGGATGCGCATGAACAGGTCGGCGCGGCGGCGTACGGCCGGTCCGAGACCCTGGCCCTCGCTGCCGACGACGATCGCGAGCGGGCCGCGAAGGTCACTCTGCCGAGCGGTCATCGGCGCATCGCCCTCGGCGCCAGCGATCCGCACACCGCGGGTGTGGAGATCGCTCAGGGCGCCGGGCAGGTCGTCGACCGGACACAGCAGGAGGTGTTCGATGGCACCGGCCGACGCCTTGACCGCCGACGGGCTGAGGGGCGCCTGGCGATGGGTCGGGAACAGCACGCCATGCACGCCCGCAGCCTCGGCGCTGCGCAGGAGCGTGCCGACGTTGTGCGGGTCCTCGAGGGAGTCGAGCACCAGGATGAACGGTGGCTCGTTGCGCTCCGCCGCCCGCGCGAGGACATCGTCGAGGCTCGCGAACTGACGCGGTTCGACGACGAGCGCGACCCCCTGGTGACCATCGAAGCCGGCGAGGGCCGTGAGCGAGCCACCCTCGACCTCGACGATCGGGATGCGCAGGTTCGTCGCGTGCAGCACCAGCTTCTCGAGTGCAGCGCGGCGTTGCGGGACGACCAGCAGGCGGATGGCGGGGCGACGGGCGACGAACGCTTCCTCGACCGGGCGTCGACCAGCGACGAGCTCCTCGTCAGGGCCGAGAGCCTCCGGGGATGGCAGTGCCGACGGCCGAGGCGGGCCGCCGTGGCGGGGTTCGAACGACGTCCGCGGGTATGGACGTCCGCCCTCGGGTCGCGGGCGGTACGGACGGTCGGCGGGGCGACCGCCCCTGCCGGGCGGGCCGGTGAATGGCCGAGGGCCGGGTGGGCGTCCCCCGCGCGGGCCGTAGCCCGGTCGATCGCCAGGGCGCGGCCCGGATCGGTCGTCATGGCCTCGAGCCGGGCTCGGTCGCCGGTCGTTCGCACGCCACGGTTCGTCGCGCGGGCCATCCCGATCCGGCCGGGGGCTTGACGGTCTCCACGCATCCGGACCGCCGGGTCCGCGACCGGCCGGCCCGCCACGGTGCGGCCGTGGGCCTCCGGCTTCCCAACGATCACCGGGACCGCGCGGGCCGCTGGGACGGCGCTCGTACCGGCCTGGTGCGACCTCTCGCGGGCCACCGGGCCGCGGGCCGTCGCGAGGGCCATCGAACGGCGGGTGGCCTCGTCGACCGTCGTGCGCTGGCCCGTCCCGCGGCGGCCCGTGTCGGGGCGCGCTCCTGGGCCCATCGTGGCGCGGCCCGTCCGGGCGGGGCCCATCATGGCGCGGCCCGTCGGGCCGCCACCCGCTCCCGCGACGACGGTCATCCTTCGGTCGATCAGCCACGTCGCACCTCCACCAGGCGGCGCCAGCGCTGACCGTCGCGCGTGTCCTCGACCGCGATGCCCTGTGCGAGCAACTCGTCGCGCAGCCGATCCGAGGCAGCCCAGTCCCGGGCGGCCCGGGCAGCCGCCCGTTCGTCGAGCATCGAGCGCAGCTGCGGCGAGAGGTCCTCGTCGGGGTCGGGCAGGACCCCCAGGACCTGGTCCAGGTCGCGCATCAGCTCGAGCGCCCGGGCGGCGTCGTCGGTCGAGATCGAACGCGCCTCGATGCGCCGGTTGAGGTCCCGTAGCAGATCGAAGGTCGCGGCCAGCGCCTCGGAGATGTTGAGATCGTCATCGAGGGCGGCGCCGAAGGCCTCGCGAGCATCGGCCAGGAGGACCGGCAGCGTTTGGTCGTCCGATCGATCCTCGCGGTAGGTCGCCAACGCCGCGACGAGGGCATCCAGGCGTGACAGGGCGGCTGCCGCGGCGGCCAGCGATTCGTCCGAGTGGTTGAGCCCGGCTCGGTAGTGCACCGCGAGGAGTGCGTAGCGCAGCGCCCGTGGTGACACGCCCGCTTCGAACAGCTCGCTCGGGCGAGCGATGTTCCCGGTCGACTTGGCCATCTTCGTGCCGCTCGACTGCAGGTGCGCGCAGTGCAGCCACGTGTTGACGAACGGCTGGCCGGTGGCGGCTTCGCTCTGGGCGATCTCGTCCTCATGGTGCGGGAAGATCAGGTCGATGCCGCCCGTGTGGATATCGAACGATGTCCCAAGGTGGGCCATGCTCATCGCGGAGCATTCGATGTGCCAGCCGGGCCGCCCTTCGCCGATCGCGGTCGTCCACGACGGCTCACCGGGCTTCGCGCCCTTCCACAACGCGAAGTCGCGGACATCGTCCTTCGCGTACTCGTCCGCCTCCACCCGTTCGCCGACCCGAAGTTGCTCGGGGTCCAGCCGGGCCAGGCGGCCATAGGCGGGCCACGACGAGATCCGGAAGAAGATCGAGCCGTCATCGGTCCGGTAGGCATGTTCGCGCTCGAGTAGCGTCCCGATGAGCGCGGCCATGTCGTCGATGTGCTCGGTGGCGCGCGGCAGGACGTCCGGGCGGGTCATCCGGAGCGCGTCGGCATCGGCCAGGAAGCCCTCGAGGTACCGGTTCGCCAGCTCCTCGATCCCGATCCCGGCAGCGGCTGCCCCACGGATGATCTTGTCGTCCACGTCCGTGATATTCATGACCCAGCGGACCGTGTGTCCGCGCCACCGGAGGTGTCGAACCAGGAGATCGGCGAAGAGGAACGAGCGGAAATTGCCGATGTGCGCGGGGCCGTACACCGTCGGGCCACAGGAGTAGACGCCGATACGGTCATCGCGCAGCGGTACCAGTGGCCGCAGCTCGCCGGTCAGCGTGTCCTGCAGTCGGGTCTCGCTCATGCCCCGGCCTCGATCGTCGCGAGCACGAGCGTCGAGATCGATCGTCCGGCTCCCTCCGAGCCATCGAAGTTGCCGGTCGACGCCTTGACGTTGACCGCGTCGAGCGCGAGCCCCAGGTCCCCGGCGATCGAGGCTCGGATCGCGTCGAGATGGCCGCCGAGCCGTGGCCGCGCGGCCACGATCGTCAGGTCGACACCGGCCGCGCGCCAGCCGCCGGCGGCGAGTCGCGAGACCACGTCCGACAGCAGCGAGCGGCTGTCGATCCCGGATGGCGTCGAGGCGTCGGCCGGGAACATCCGCCCGAGGTCGCCGAGCCCAGCGGCACCAAGCAACGCTTCGGCGAGTGCATGCAGGACGACGTCGCCGTCGGAATGACCGTGCAGTCGCGGAGCGCGCGCGATGTCGATGCCGCCCAATCGCAGCGGCTCGCCCGGCCCGAATGGATGGGCGTCGTGCCCGATCCCCGTGCGTCGCGCGGCGTCAGGGCCGGCGATCAGGCTGGCCGCGCGGGCGAGATCGGCGGGCACGGTCACCTTGAGATTGGCGGGATCGCCGGGAACGACATGAACGGGGATTCTACAAGCCTCCAGGAGTGCGGCCTCATCGGTCCATGTCCCCTGGCTGGCCTCCTCCGAGGCCAGCGCCGAGCGCAGGATGCCCCGCCGGATGCCCTGCGGGGTCTGCGCGGCGGCGAGCCCCGATCGGTCCACGGTCGCGGCGATCCTCTCGTCATCGATGCGCTTGAGCGTCTCCGACACGGGCACGACCGGGATCGCCGCACCGTGCGCGGCGGTCGCTTCGACGACCGCCGCGATGAGCGCCGTCGATACGGCCGGCCGAGCGCCGTCGTGGACCAGGACCACCCGCTCGCCACCGGTGTCGGGCGC
>JARDZW010000067.1 GCA_029240655.1 Chloroflexota bacterium | reverse complement strand
GCCCGGGCTGGTGGCCGCCTTCGCCCTCATCTATTACACGATCGTCGTGGTCGCGATCTTCCGGCTCGTGCCGGTGACGCTGACGCTGGCCGGGATCGCCGGCTTCGTGCTCTCGGTGGGCATGGCGGTCGACGCCAACATCCTGATCTTCGAGCGGATGAAAGAGGAGCTGCGTGTCGGCAAGTCGTTGCCGTCGGCGGTCGAGGCCGGGTTCAACCGGGCCTGGAACTCCATCCTGGACTCGAATGTGTCGAGCCTGATCACGGCGACCATCCTGTACGCGTTCGGGTCGTCGGTCATCCGCGGCTTCGCGCTCGTGCTGATCATCGGCGTGCTCGTCTCGATGTTCAGCGCGATCGTCGTGACCCGTTCGATCATGCGCGTCATCGTCCGCCAGGAATGGGCCCGCAAGGCGGCGCTCTTCGGCCTGCGCGACGACGAGTTCGTCGCCGTGACATCGGCCCGGCCCACTCGCCGCCCATTGCGTGCCGATGTTTGACGTCATCGGCAAACGCCGCTGGTTCTACGCTCTATCGGCCCTCCTCACGATCCCCGGACTGATCTTCATCCTCATCTCGCCGTTCTCCGACGCGGGATTGCAGCTCACCATCGACTTCACCGGTGGGACACGCTGGGAGATCAAGTTCGAGGATCCGACCGTGACGCCGGAGCAGGTCGAGGCCGTCTTCGCCGCGAACGACCTGGATGCGGTCGCGATCCGGACGGGCACCGGGTTCATCGAGATCAAGACCGAGCCGATCGGGTTGCAGGCCGAGCCGGTCGCCACGCCGTCGGCATCGCCTTCGGGCTCCGCGAATCCGAGCGCCTCGCCCGGACCGTCGGCCAGCCCGTCGCCCGCCTCGGCGTCCCCGAGCGCGTCGGCCGCGCCGTCCGCCTCACCGTCGCCCACTCCGTCCGCGGCGGCCTCGGCATCGCCGGACGCCTCCGCATCCCCGTCTGCGTCGCCGGCCGCCGGCCCGGTGGGCAACACGCGGTTGCCGACCGACGGCAAGCTCGGCGAGATGGTGATCGCCCTCGAGCGTGACCTCGGAAAGATCGAGTCGCAGGCGAGCCTGACGACGATCGGGGCCGTGGTCAGTTCCGACCTGCTGCGCCAGGCGCTCATCCTGATCGTCGTCGGCTCGCTGGCCATCGTCGCCTGGATCACGTACCGCTTCCGGGACGTGAAGTTCGGCGTTACGGCCCTGGTGTCCCTCGCGCATGACGTCGTCGTGGTCGTCGGCGCGTTCGCGATCCTCGGCACGTTCCTCCACGTGGAGATCGATGCCCTGTTCGTGACCGCCATGCTCACGGTCATCGGGTTCTCGGTGCACGACACGATCGTCGTGTTCGACCGGGTTCGGGAGAACAAGGCGCGTCACCTCGGCGAGCCGTTCGACGAGATCGTGAACCACTCGATCCTGCAGACATTCGGGCGCTCGATCACGACCAGCTTGACCGTCGTCATCACGCTGCTTGCCCTGTTCCTCTTCGGAGGAGCGGCCATCAGCGACTTCGTCCTGGCTCTCCTGATCGGCATCGTCATCGGCACGTACTCGTCGATCTTCGTTGCCAGTCCGCTGCTCGTGGACTGGCAGGCCTGGGAGGACCGCCGGCACGGTCGAATGGCCGCGACCCGAGCCCCGCGGCCCCGCCGCGTCGCCCCCTGATCGCGATCAGGCGCCGCCGCGTGATCGATAGAGGCGCAGGTGAGCGCCCCGTGGCATCCTGAGGTCGTGCTGGAACCCCGCTTCCGCTGGAGCTTCCCCGAGACACGGCTGATGACCCCGGAACTCGCCGACGCGGCGCTCGGACGCGGTATCGGGGAGCGGATGACAGGTCTGCTGGCACGGCGCGGGGTGACGGACGCTGCTGGCCTGGATGCCTGGTTCGCCGATCCCCTGGACGGCCTGCACGACCCGCGCCTCCTGCCGGATGCCGGACGGTTGCTCGCTCGCCTGGCCACGGCCCGCGAGCGATCGGAGCGGATCATGGTCTTCGGCGACTTCGACGCGGACGGCCTCGATGGCCTTGCGATCCTCGTCCTGGCGCTCCGGCGCTACGGCCTGACCGTGGATCCCTACGTTCCGAGCCGGCTGGACGAGGGCCACGGCCTGTCGATCGCCGCGGTTGACGCGGCGGAGCGGAACGGCGTCCGCGTGATCGTCACCGTCGACACCGGATCGAGCTCCGCGGCCGAGATCTCTGTCGCGGCCGCGCGGGGCATCGATGTGATCGTCACGGACCACCATCGGTTGCCGCCGACCCTGCCGCCGGCCGTCGCCGTCGTGAACCCGCATCGCGCCGACTCGTCGTACCCGGACGTGCGCCTCGCCGGGAGCGGCGTCGCCTTCAAGGTCGCGCAGCTGGTGCTGGCCGACGAACCGGGCGGCCCCGCGGCGGCGCTCGAGCTCGCGGACCTGGCGACCATCGGAACGGTCGCCGACGTGGCACCGATCGTGGGGGAGAACCGATCGATCGCGCGATTGGGCCTCGAGCGGATGCGCGAGGCGCCCCGGCCGGGGATCGCGGCACTCCTGGAGCGTGCTCGGATCGCCCCGGCGGACATGGATCTCGACACGATCGCGTTCGCACTGGCGCCGCGCTTGAACGCGGCCGGGCGCGTCGGGGAGGCGCTGGAGGCGGCTCGCTTGCTGCTCGCGGAGGATCCTGCCGAGGCCGCGACGCACGCCGACGCGCTCGAGGTCTCCAACCGCACCCGGCGCGACCTCATGGGCACGGCCGTCGAGGAGGCGCGCGCCCTCGTCGCCGCCGATCCGGACCGGCCCGCGGCGATCGTGCACGGTCCGTGGCCGGTGGGCATCGTCGGGCTCGTCGCGGCACGACTGGCGGAGGACGGCTCGCGGCCGGCGATCGTGGGGGCGGATCTCGGGAACACGATCCGCGCCTCATGCCGCAGCGACGGAACGGTGGACCTGGGGGCGGCCCTGGAGTCGTGCGCCGACCTGTTCACGCGGTACGGCGGTCACGCCGGGGCGGCCGGGTTCGAGCTGCCCGCCGAGCGCTGGCCCGCGTTCGTGGAACGCTTCGAGGCGATCGCCCTCGCATCGTTGCCATCGGACCCACGGGCCGTGCTGGCCATCGATCTTGCCTTGCCGGCCCTGGGGGTCGACTACGCCCTCTACCGCGAGCTGGCCGCGCTGGCCCCATACGGGCCGGGCAACCCCCGACCGCTCGTCGCGGTGCTCGGGCTGACCGTGCTGCGGGTGCGCCAGGCTGGAACGGACCACACCTCGATGACCCTGCGGCGCGATCGGGACGTCCTGGACGGGATCGCGTTCGGGCGCCTCGACATCGCCGCACTCGTGCACGAGGGCGACGTGATCGATGTCGTCGCGCGCCTCGCCAGCCGCACCTTCGGCGGGTTCGAATCGCTCCAGCTGGAGATCCGCGATGCTGCGCCCAGTGGGGCGCACGCAGAGGCGGCGGTCGTGCTGGCGGGCACGCTGCCCGGGCTCGTGGGGGCCGCCTCATGACGCGCGCGGCACGCTCGCGGCCGCCGCGCGCCGGCGACCCCTATGGCATCGGGCCGATCGACACGGTCGCGGCGCCGTTGCTCTCGATCGTGGGCCTCCTGCTGATCGGGATCGTCACGTTCAACCTGCTCAACGGCGACGTGCCGTTCGGGATCGGCGGGTCCGGCAGCAATGGTGGCAGCGGCGTCGGACCGGACCGGACGGCCGCTCCGTCGAACGTCGTCGTCGTCCCCGAGGAAGCCACGTTCGAGGGCGCGATCGTCTACGCCAAGAGCGGCAACATCTGGGTCCAGACCAACGACGATGTCAAGCAGGTGACATCGAGCGGCGGCGACTCGATGCCATCGTGGTCGGCAGACGGCCAGTGGATCATCTACATCCGCTCGACACGCGAGCGAGGGCTCTGGCCGGTCAAGGGGCACAACGGCCGCTACGACATCGACGTGCCGGACCTCATGCGGGTGCGGGCGGACGGAAGCGCGGAGCCCGAACGGCTGGCGACCGGTTTCGTCAAGGACGGCCGGCTCGAGTGGTCGGCGTGGATGCGACAGCCGGTCCTCTCGCCCGATGGGAAGACCATTGCGCTCATCACGGACGCCCCGAATCCGGGCGAGGACCAGGTCGTGCTCAAGTTCTTCAACACCGAGACGAAGAAGCTGCGGGCCGCTGGCGTGCGGACAAGCGGCGTACTCGGACATCAGGATCCGGAGTGGCGCCCGGATGGCCGGCACCTGCTGTACGTGCAGAACGGCCGCGACGGTGCGCGCGGGGCGCCCAAGATCATGCGCTACGACACCAAGACCAAGAAGGCGGGCACGCTGAGCGCAGCAGGCTACATGCAGCCCTCGTACTCCCCCGACCTTCGGTATGTGGCCGCGACCAGGACGACGGCATTGGGCACCGACGTCGTGATCCTCGATGCCCGGACCGGGCGGGAGCTGCTTCGACTGACCGACGATGGCGCCTCCTTCGCGCCGACATGGTCGCCGGCCGGCAACGGCATCGCCTTCCTTCACATCGTCGGGCAGACGGTCGACATGCGGCTCGCCGTGCTCCAGGGCGCGGCCCCGGCGTGGACCGTGAAGGAGACCGTCGACCTCACGGAGGTTTCCGGCCTCGACGCGGCTTCGCGGCCCGACTGGTTCATTCCGTCCGAGCTCCTGCCTGCGACGCCGGCGCCGACCGTGACGCCGAGCGCGTCCGCGGCCCCAGCCGCGAGCAGCTCCACCCCGTGATCGCGGGCGGGCAAGCCCAGCGCGGGGTCGCCGAGATCGGCGTGTCGACGACGTACCTGGAACGCTTGGGGGCGCGGTCGAAGAAGGCCGGCACCGTGCTGTGCCTGGGCCTGGACCCCGATCTGGACACGTTGCCCGCCGGCTTCAGCCGCGACCTGGCCGGCCTCGAACGCTTCGCGGCGCTGCTCCTGGAGGCCGCCGTCCCATTTGCCGCGGCCGTCAAACCGAACCTGGCGTTCTTCGAGGCCCATGGTTCGGCCGGGTTGGCTGCCCTGGAACGGTTGCGCGGGGGCCTGCCGTCCGACCTGCCCGTGATCGCCGACGCCAAGCGGGGTGACATCGGGTCGACCGCCGCGCGCCAGGCCACCGCCCTGTTCGATCAGCTGGGTGCGGATGCCGTGACCGTCAACCCGTATCTCGGAGCCGACGCGGTCTCACCGCTGCTTGAGCGCATCGACCGGTTCGCGTACGTGCTGTGCCGGACCTCCAACCCCGGGGCTGGCGAGCTCCAGGACCTGGTGGTGGCCGCGGATCGGGCCACCGACAGCCCGGCGGAACGGCTCCACGAACGCGTCGCCCGTCTGGCGACCGGCTGGGGGCCCGGTGGCACGGTCGGCCTCGTCGTCGGCGCCACGGCGCCGGATGAGCTCGCGCGGATCCGAGCGCTCGCTCCGGGCCTGGCTTTCCTCGTGCCCGGGGTCGGCGCCCAGGGCGGTGCGGTCGAGCCCGTCCTGGAGCACGGACCGGCAGCGGTCGGACCAGCCGGGGGCCAGCCGGGCCACGGGCTGCTCGTCAGCGTGTCGCGGGGCATCGCCGGGGCCGCCTCCGCGGGCGCGGAAGGGGACCCATTCGAGCGCGTCCGGGCCGCCGCCGCCGAGTGGGCTGCACGCCTCCCTGTGCTACCCTAGCCGCCGCAGCCGACCTATCTGAGGACCTCCGCCATGCTGCCGACACCCGGACCTCTCGAGCTCGTCATCATCCTCGTCATCGCCCTGCTGATCCTCGGCCCGGGCAGGCTTCCGGACGTCGGATCGGCCCTGGGCAAGAGCATCCGCGAGTTCCGCAAGGCGTCCACCGACCTCGGGGACTCCTTGAAGGTGGACACGTCGCCGCTGCCGCCCGAGACGGCGGAGGCGCCGCCGGCCCCGGCACCGGCCGTGGCCCCGCAGGGGGCGGACCTGCCCGGCGCGCCGGCGGCTCCGACATCCGCACCGACCGGAGCTTCGCGCCCCAGCGAGCCGACGCCCGGCACCAACTAGGCGCGCGGTCCCTCGCCCTCGATGGCCGACGCCGACGCCCTGCGCGACGCCACGAGGCCCGGCGTCCCGGCGACGCCCGAACCCACCCCGCCGCCGCCCGTAACGGCGCCGGACGGCTCCGTCATGTCGCTCGTCGACCACCTCGGCGAGCTGCGCACGCGGCTCTTCCGATCGATCCTGGCCATCCTGGCCGGGTCCGTCGTCGGGGCCATGTTCTCCGTGCAGATCCGCAACTTCCTGCTGGCGCCGCTCCCCATCGATACCGTGCAGGTCCTGGGGGTCGGCGACGGGTTCGCGATCCAGCTGCGGATCTCGCTCATCACCGGGATCATCCTCGCGATGCCCGTCCTGCTCTTCCAGATCTGGCGATTCGTGGCGCCGGGCCTGACCCAGTCAGAGCGGAAGACCGTCCGACCGTGGGTCCCGCTTGCCTTGCTCTTCTTCGCGCTCGGTGTCGGGATCGCGTACCTCGTGCTGCCGTATGCCGTCTCGTTCCTGCTCGGCTTCACGGACGAGGTGCTCGTCGCGAACATCGCCGCTGGCCCCTACTTCGATTTCGTGACGACGATGTTCCTGGCCTTCGGACTGGTGATGGAGTTCCCCATCCTCCTCGTCGGCCTGTCCCGGGTGGGCGTCGTCACCTCCGACCGCCTCCGCCAGGTCCGGCGCTACGTGATCCTCGGGATCGCGATCTTCTCGGCCGTCGCCACCCCCGGTGGCGACCTCGTGAGCCCGTTCGTCCTTGGCGGCACGATGTACCTGCTGTACGAGCTGACGGTCCTGTTCATCAAGCGCACGGGCCGGTGAGCGAACCCGCCGAGCACCCCACCGGCGACGGCGCCGAGGAACAGGCGGTGGTGATCCTGTCGGGCCTGTCCGGTGGCGGCAAGACCGCGGCGGCAAAGCTGTTCGAGGATCTCGGCTACATCGTCGTCGACAACCTCCCCGGTGAGCTCCTGGCGGACCTCGCGGAGCTCGTCTCGTCGGACCTGCGCCGGTTCGCGAGGGTCGCGATCGTCGTCGACGTACGTTCCGGGGACGCGTCGCTCGCGCTCGCGGCGATGCGCGGTGCCCTGGAGGGCCGCGGGATCGTACCGCGCATCGTGTTCCTCGAGGCTCGCGACGACGTCCTGATCCGGCGGTTCAGCGAGACGCGGCATCGCCATCCCCTGAGCGATCACCGAGGCATCGCGAGCTCCATCGCGGAGGAGCGGCGCATCCTCGATCCGGTCCGCTCGGAGGCCGACGTGATCGTCGATACGTCCGACCTGTCGTTGCGCCAGCTCCGCGAGCGGCTGTTCGCCCAGCTCGCGACGACGACGCGTCCCGACCAGCTCGCCGTGCAGCTGATCAGCTTTGGCTACAAATTCGGGATCCCGCTCGAGTCCGACCTGGTCTTCGATGTCCGGTTCATCTCGAATCCGTACTACCTGCCGGACCTGCGACCGCGCTCCGGCCTGACCGACGAGGTCCGTTCCTACGTCATGGATCAGCCGGTCACGAGCAAGTTCCTCGACCTGCTCCACGACTTCCTGGAGTTCTCCATCCCCGCGTACATCGCAGAGGGCAAGACGCGGCTCACCATCGGGATCGGCTGTACCGGGGGCTATCACCGCAGCATCGTGCTCGCCGAGGAGCTGGCGGGCTGGCTGCGGCGGCAGGACACGGGCCCGGTGGCGGTCTTCCATCGCGAGCTGGACCGGTCGTGAACCTGCGCCGCTGGTTGACACCCGGGATCGGGGTCAAGCGCTGGCTGCTGGTCGTCTTCCTCGGCCTGCTCCTGCTGGCGCTCGCCTTCGCCCACCTGCTCCGCCAGATCGGGTCGGGCCTGGAGCCGGGTGGGCTGCCCGGTACCTTCATCGATCTCGTGACCCTGCAGTTCCTGCCGTACCCGTTGCGCGGCCTGATCGTCGGGGTGATCGGGGTCGGTCTCCTCGCCGTCGGTGGCTACCGGGCCATGCGCAGCATGACCGATCCCCTGCGCACGTCCGATGCCGATCAGCCGCTCGTCGAAGTCATCTACCAGAAGCGGTTCCTGGCCCGCGGACCGCGCATCGTGGCCATCGGTGGTGGGACCGGTCTGTCCACGCTCCTGCGCGGCCTCAAGGAACACACGAGCAACCTCACCGCGGTCGTGACCGTGGCCGACGACGGCGGCTCGTCCGGTGTCCTGCGCACGGAGCTCGGGATCCCGCCCGTCGGCGACATCCGCAACTGCATCGCCGCCCTGGCGGATGCCGAGCCGTTGATGAACGAGCTGCTCCAGTACCGATTCCCCGTTGCGGAAGCCGATCCCACGACGGCGGATGGACCCGGGTTGGCCGGCCACGCGGTCGGTAACCTCCTGCTCGCGGCGATGACCGCGATCGAGGGCGGCGACTTCGAGGAGGGCGTCCGGCGCATCAACCGGATCCTGGCCGTTCGCGGCCAGGTGGTCCCGGTGACGGCAACACCCCTGACCCTCCACGCCCGCTGTCGCGACGGCTCGGTCGTGGACGGGCAATCGCACATCATGCTGACGCCGAACATCGAGCGCGTCTGGCTCACGCCCGACGGCGTGGACGCGTCCGAGGATGCGCTGGCGGCGATCGCCGACGCCGAGCTGATCGTGCTCGGTCCAGGGAGTCTCTTCACGAGCCTGCTGCCGAGCCTGCTGTTGCCGTCCATCAAGGACGCGCTCCTGGCCGCGCCGGCGCCGCGTATCTACGTGTGCAACGTCGCTACGCAGGACGGCGAGACCGCCGGTTTCGACCTCGCGGCGCACGTCGAGGCGCTCGTGGCCCACACCGCCCCGGGCCTCGTGGACGTGGTCCTCGCCAACAACCGGTTCGACTCGCGGATCGCGACCGATGGGTCCGCGGAGACCGTTCGCCTCAACTGGCCCCCGGCCGACATGCAGCCCGTCCCACGCCTGATCCTCGACGATGTCGTGAATGCCGACAATGCCCGTCACCACGATCCGGCCCGTCTCGCCGCCGCCATCCTGCGTGCGCTGGAGGCGGAGACCGCGACCCGCCGGCGGACCGTCGGACGGACGGCCTGAGGTGACCCGCTCGGAACGCGATCTCGTCACGGCCCTCCGCAACGAGCTGGCGGCGATCGACCCCGCCCGATCGTGCGACCGGCTCGCAGAGGCGGCCGGTCTCGGCACAGAGGTCGGCGCCCGCGAGCCAGCGGTGGCCCGGTTGGCGGTGAGGTTGCGCCGGGCGCGAGAGGAGGCCAACGCCGCGCCGTTCGATTGGTCCATCGCGGCGGAGCATTGCCGTACGGCCTGGCTGCGCGGCCGGTTCCTGGCACGCGGCTCGTTGAGCCTGGCCGGTGGCCGCACCCATCTCGAGTTCGTCGTGCCGCCAGACGACGCCCCGGTGCTTGCGGCGCGACTTCGGGAGGTCGGCCTGCCGGCCGCGTGGCGGCTCCGGCGCGGTCGCGGCGTCGTGACCTGGAAGAGCGGCGAGGCGGTCGGGACCTTCCTGCGCCGGATCGGTGCGGCCGGTGCGTTGCTCGAGCTCGAGGCGCGCCAGGTGTCCCGCGCCCTGCGCGGCGAGCTCAACCGGGTCCTCAACGCCGAGTCGGCCAACCTCCAGCGGGCGGTGGCGGCCGCCGGCCGCCAGCTCGACGCGATCGCCG
Organism: Chloroflexota bacterium; assembly: GCA_029240655.1. GTDB lineage: Bacteria > Chloroflexota > Limnocylindria > Limnocylindrales > CSP1-4 > SPCO01. Next base: position 4,757 of record JARDZW010000067.1, on the reverse strand, counting down.
TGCTGGACGCCGACGGTCGGATGCCGGAGCAGCCGTACGTCGTGCGCCTGATCGCGGACGCGCGTCGCGAGACCCCGGAAGCGACGCTCACGGAGCTCGCGGAACGCCTCGAGCTCCATCGATCGGCCGTCCAGCGTGCCCTCGAGCGGATCGAGCGGCTTGCCGAGGCGGAACCCGCGCCGCCGTCGGGACGCAGCGGCGACGGCATGGTCCGCGCCCATGCGTGAGGTGGTGGTCGCCGCCAACTGGAAGATGCACACGACGCCAGCGGACGCGGGGGACCTCGCCCGGACGACCGCGGCGCGGACTCGCGAACCCGGCGTGACGCGGGTCATCTGCCCGCCCTATCCCTGTCTCGCTGCGGTGGGCGCCGCGCTTGCAACGGCCGATCCCGACGTGGCAGTGGGGGCGCAGAACGTCCACGACGAGCTCGCCGGGGCGTACACGGGTGAGATCTCCGCTCCGATGCTCGCCGGCCTGGCGACGTGGGTCATCGTGGGACACTCCGAACGGCGGCGAGACGCCGGGGAGACGGACGAGCTGATCGGTCGCAAGCTCGGTCGGGCGGTGGAAGCCGGCCTCCGGCCGATCCTCTGCGTCGGCGAGCAGCTCGACGAGCGAGAGGCCGGGTTGGCGACGGACGTGGTCGAGCGTCAACTGCACGGAGCGCTAGCCGGTCGCGATCCCGCAGAAACGAACGCGGCCGGCCTCGTGATCGCCTACGAGCCGGTCTGGGCGATCGGCACCGGCCGCAATGCGACCGGGGCGGACGCCGCGGCCATGTCCGACGCGATCCGGAGCAGCCTCGACGCCCTGGGCTGGGGCGACTTCGCCGCCGGCATGCCGGTCCTCTACGGCGGCAGCGTCACTTCGACGAACATCGACACGTTCCTTGCCGAGCCGTCCATCGACGGGGCGCTCGTGGGTGGCGCGTCGCTGAAGCCGGACGAGATGGCGGGGATCGTGGCACGGGCCGGGATGACCGCTCGTGCCCGCGGGCTGGCCGGCTGACCGGCCGGTGACGGAAACCACCCGCCGGGGGACACGGCCCCGACCGATCCTGCTCGTCGTGCTCGACGGGTTCGGGATCGGCGACGGCGGTCCGGGCGATGCGATCGCCGCGGCACCCATGCCGACGTGGCGGGGGCTGCTCGCACGGTGGCCGCACTGCGTGCTGCGCGCGTCGGAGGACGCGGTGGGGCTGCCGCCGGGCCAGATGGGCAATTCCGAGGTAGGCCACCTGAACCTGGGGGCTGGCCGACCGGTGCTCCAGGACCTGCCGCGCATCGATGCGGCGATCGACGACGGTTCCTTCTTTACGCGGCCCGCGCTCCTCGCCGCCTGTGAACGGGGGCGCGCCGACGGCGTTCTCGACATCGTGAGCCTGATCGGGCCGGGGGGCGTGCACGCCAACGACCGACACCTCGTCGCGCTCGCGGAGCTGGCCGCGCGCGAAGGGGTTCCCCGAGTGCGCATCCACGCGCTTCTTGACGGGCGGGACACGCCGCCGTCGTCGGCCGCAGGCTATGTGCTCGACCTGCAGTCGCGTTTGGCGGCCGCCCACCCCGACGCGGCGATCGCGACCATCGGCGGGCGCTACTACGCGATGGATCGCGACCGCCGCTGGGAGCGGGTCGAGCCGGGCTATGACGCGATCGTCCATGCCGAGGCGGATCACCGTGCGGCCTCGGCGTCGGCCGCCATCGAGGCTGGCTACGAGCGCGGCGAAACAGACGAGTTCGTCCGCCCCACGTTGATCGACGGCACTGCCGAGCCGCTGTCGCCCGGTCGCCCGATCGTGATCGCCAACTTCCGCGCGGACCGGGCCCGTCAGCTGACCCATGCGCTGGCTGACGGCCCCGAGTTCGACGGCTTCGACCGCACCTCGCCGACCGGTCGCGCCGCCCCGGACGACGTGCTCGTCGTGACGATGACCGAGTACGAGGAGGGGCTCGCGGCCCTGGTCGCGTTCCCGCCCGAGACGGCGCGATCGTTGGCCCAGGCGATGAGCGAGGCTGGTTGGCGCCAGTTCCACGTGGCGGAGACCGAGAAGTACGCGCACGTCACGTACTTCTTCAACGGTGGTGTCGAGACGCCCTGGCCGGGCGAGGATCGGCGGCTGATCCCGAGCCTCAAGGTTGCCACGTACGACCTGGCACCGGCGATGTCGGCCGTCGGAGTGACGGACGCGCTCGTGGAGGCGATCGAGTCGGGGGAGTACGACTTCATCGTGGCGAACTATGCGAACCCGGACATGGTCGGCCACACCGGGGTCTGGGAGGCGACGCTTGAAGGCCTTGGCGTGGTCGATGCGTCGCTGGCGCGCATTGTCGAGGCGATCGAGCAGACGGAGCGCGACGATCCGCGTGGACCCGTTGGCCCGGGAGCGATCCTCGCCATCACTGCTGACCACGGCAATGCCGATGACCTGCGTGACGCCGATGGCCGGCCCGTCACCGCCCACTCCCTCAATCCGGTGCCGTTCCTGCTGATGGGTCGTTCGATCGTCGGTCGGCGGCTCGCCGACGGGGTCCTCGCCGACGTCGCCCCGACGCTCCTCGAGCTCGCCGATCTCCCGACCTGGCCGGCCATCACCGGTCGCTCGCTCCTCGCGCCCGAGAGACGCTGAGGCCTCATGTGATAGCATCGGCCGCCGTACGAACTGAGGTCAACGACTCGTGAATCCCATCCTGGCCCTCGGCCAGATCATCGTCAGCATCGCGCTGATCGCCGCGATCCTGTTGCAGGCGCGCGGCACCGGCCTGTCCGGCACCTTCGGCGGCGATTCCGCCGTGTACCGGAGCCGCCGGGGCGTCGAGCGCCGGCTGTGGCAGTTCACGATCGTCCTCTTGGTCCTGTTCGTCGTCTTCTCGCTGGCGTCGTACATCCTCGCGCCCAGCACGACCGCCTGACGGCAGCCGCCGCGGGCGACCACGCGGCGCTCCCCAACGGAGCCTCATGACCCGAACCGATACGTTCGTGGTCGGAACCCTCGTCCTGGTGCTCGCGCTTGTCGCGGCCCTCATCGGCGTCCCGGCCCTACAGCTGTCCTCCTCGACCTCGCCGCTCGCGTCCACGCCCGGCGGCAGCGGTCCCACGCCCGTGACGCGGCCGTACATCGAGGGCGCGCTCGGGGCGCCCGTATCGGTCACGCCGCTGACCGCGCGGACCCAGGTCGACCGCGACCTGGTGGCGCTGCTGTTCTCCGGCCTCGTGCGCAACGGCCCGGACGGCACGCTCGTACCCGACCTCGCCGAGCGCTGGTCCGTCGACAAGAGTGGCAAGACCTGGACGGTCGATCTGCGAGAGGATGCGCGCTGGCACGACGGCCAGCCGGTCACGACCGACGACGTGCTCTTCACGATCGAGACCCTGCAGGATCCGTCGTATACCGGTCCCTCGTCGACCTCCTGGAACGAGGTCACGGTCAGTGCCAGCGGGCCGCACCGCGTGGTCTTCACGCTGGAGACGCCACTTGGTGGCTTCCTCCAGGCCCTCACCCAGCCCCTTGCCCCTGCTCACCTCCTGGGGGACGTGCCGGTCGACGCCCTGGCCGATGACCCGTTCGGCCAACAGCCGCTGGGATCCGGGCCGTTCGCCCTCGTCGAGTTGACCGATAAGTCGGCATCGCTCGTGCCGGCAGGCGACTTCGTCCCCGTGGAGGAGGACCCATCGGCCGTGCCGTCCTCGCCGGCGCCGCCCGATTCCCTGGGCAGCGCCGTCCCGACCGATCGCCCATCGCGGCCGCAGCCCTATCTGGCGGGCATCGAGTTTCGGTTCTACGACGACAGGGCCGAGCTGGCGGCCGACTTCCGGAGTGGCGCGGTGGACGGGGCGTCCGGGATCTCGCGCCAGGAGGCCGCAGAGCTGGGATCCGACGCGGGCACGCGCCTGCTGCGCTACCCGGGCGCGACGCTGACCACGGTCCTGCTGAACCTCCGACCGTCACACCCGGAGTTCGCGTCGCCTGCGGTCCGGACGGCTCTGCTCCAGGCGATCGACCGGGTGCGGCTCATCGACGAGGCGTACGCGATGTCCGCGGCGAGTGCCCCCAGCCCGATCCCACCGTCCTCTCCGATGTTCGACCCTGGGGCCGATCCCGTCGTGTCCTACGACCGGTTCGGGGCGAGCCGCACCCTGACCAAGGCCGGGTGGGAGCACAAGGACGACGGCTGGTATCTGCCCGACGCGAAGAAGCCCGTCACGCTCGAAGTCGTGAGTCCGACGCAGGGCACCAATCCGGGCCTCTTTGCCGCGGCGGAAGCGGTGGTTCGCGACTGGACGGCCCTCGGGTTCAAGGTGACCCACGTACCGCTGCCGCCGGCGGAGTTCGTGACCGACCGCCTCGCGACCGGAGATTTCCAGGCCGCGGTGGTCGATGTCACGGTGGGCCTCGACCCCGACCTCTATCCGCTCCTGGCATCGAGCCAGACGCTGACCGGCGGATCCAACGTGATGGGCCTCCAGGATCCGGTCCTGGACGCGTTGCTCGTCAAGGCGCGCGCTCCTGGCACCGAGGCGACCCGGAAAGCCGCCTACAGCGCGTTGCAGAAGCAGCTGGCGAGGGGTCGATACCTCCTCCCGCTGGCCTTCGCGGACGAGGTCGTGGTGGCCCACGACACGCTCGAAGGACCCGTCTTGCGGCAGGCTTCGGACCTCTCGGATCGATTTTGGGATGTGCTAACATGGCGCCTCGCCGTCGACCGGTAGCGGTCAATAGCGGGTCCGTGCCGAGGTGGCGGAATGGCAGACGCGCT
>JARDZW010000183.1 GCA_029240655.1 Chloroflexota bacterium | reverse complement strand
CGGCTCCACGGCGCCTCGGAAGGCTTCCGGGATGCCGGCGAGGATGGCCGCGCCGAGGTCGCCGACACCGGTCAGCTGGTTGAAGTCGATGGCGCCGGAAGCCGTCGCCTGACCGAATCCGGCGACGACTTGCGCCGGGACGTCCGCCGCGGTGAGCTGCGGGCCCACCTGCTCCAGGAAGCTCGAGCCGAAGATGGTCCCGACGATCGCCAGCGCGACCGTGCCACCGATCTGGCGAAAGAACGTGAGGTTCGATGTGGCGACGCCGAGCTGGCTGAATGGCACCGCGTTCTGGACCACGATCGTGAACACGGAGAAGGTCGGTCCGACGCCGAGACCGGCAAGGAACATCCAGATCCACACGATGATGAGTGGGGTATCGGCCGTCAGCTGGGTCATCAGCGCGGTCGCGATGCCCATGACGGCGATGGAACCCACGAGCAGCCACTTGTACCGGCCCGTCCGGGACACGATCAGCCCAGAAACGATCGAGGAGAAGATCAGCCCGACCATGAGTGGCAGCGCCGCCAGACCCGAGTCCGTCGGCGTGAAGCTGTGGACGAACTGGAACCAGCGCGGCAGGAAGATGATCGCCCCGAAGAACGCAAAGCTCGCGAAGAACGTCGAGACCATCGAGCTCGAATAGGTCCGGTTCCGGAACAGGTCGAGCGGGACGATCGGCTCCTTCGCTCGCGACTCAGCCCAGATGAACAGGAGCGTACCGATGAGGCCGGCCACGATGAACCCGCCGACCGTCGGATCGGTCCACTCACCGAACTGCGCGTTGGTGAGGCCCACGAGCACAAGGCTGACGGCGACCGTGAAGATGGCGCCGCCGAGGATGTCGAAGTTGCGGGTCGCCTCCGACTGCTTCACGTTCGGCAACAGTCGCGAGATGACGAACAGGGCAGCCAGGCCGATCGGGATGTTGACGTAGAAGATCCAGTGCCAGCTGACCTGTTCGGTCAGGAAGCCGCCGACCAGCGGGCCGACGACGAACGCGATGCCGAAGACTGCGCCGAACAGGCCCTGGTACTTGCCACGTTCGGCCGGCGTGAACATGTCGCCGATGATGGCGAGTGCTACGGGGAACAACGAACCGGCGCCGATGCCCTGGATGCCGCGGAACAGGATCAGCATCTGCATGTTCTGGCTGAGCCCGGACAGGGCGGAGCCGATCAGGAAGATGACGATGCCGATCATGAAGATCGGCTTGCGGCCGTACAGGTCGGACAGCTTGCCCCAGAACGGGACGCTGATGGTGCTGGTCAGCAGGTAGATCGTGATCGACCAGACGTAGAGGTCGTTGCCGGCAAGATCGGTCGCGATGGTCGGCAGGGCCGGTCCCACGATCGTCTGGTCGAGGGCGCCCAGGAACAACCCGAGCATCACGGCGAAGAGGACCTCCATCTTCGCGCGGTGACTCATGCCGAGCGCAGGATCCTCCGTCAGAGACGGCGAACCAGGGCTCGTGGGGAAGCTTTCCATGAATCAGTCCTTCGTTGAGGCCGCGACGACCGGGCGACGGTCGTTGGGCGCTGCGGGGGTGCGCTCGGCACCGCGGATGGTGGTCCCGGATCGTGGAGCGGGGATGGAGAGGGCGTGAGGATCGGATGGCACTCCGGTCGCCTCCTCGAGCCCACGACGAAGTTCGGCGATGGCCCGGCCAACGGCGGCCACCTGGGACCGCCCGATACGGCCGAAGACCGAGCGAAGCAGGTCCGAGCTGATGGAGTCGACCTCTTCGAGCATCCGCCGGCCCGCGTCGGTCACCCGGATCATCACGACACGGCGGTCCTCCGGGACGCGGGTCCGTTCGACGAAGCCACGTTCCTCGATGCGATCGATCAAGCCCGTCGCATTCGACAGGGACACCTGGAGCACATCCGCCAGCCGGCTCATCGGCATCTCGCCGTTGCGCTGGAGCGTGTACATGATGTGGACCTGGGCCATGCTGACGCCCATTCGGACCAGCCGTTCGCTGGACGCGCACTTGACCTGGTTCATCGCGGCCCGGAAGTCGGCGATGATTGGGGCGTACGGGTCGTCCGCGGCATTGCCCGCGGGAGCGGCGTCGGACGTCGCCTGATTACTTCGTACCACGTGAACAATCTAATCGGAGTGAATCATCGTGTCAACCTCAATCGTTGACACCGAGTGCAGGAGTCCCGAATGCGATACGCCCTGATGACCGAGCCCCAGCAGGGCATGAGCTACGCCGACCAGCTGGCCGCCGCCAAGCGCGCGGAGGCCAACGGGTTCGACGCGTACTTCCGGGCGGACCATTTCGCGAGCTTCCCCGGGCCCCCGGGCCAGCCGAGTACGGATGCATGGTCCGTTGTCGCCGGACTCGCACGCGAGACCCAGCGCATCGGGCTCGGCGTTCTCGTGTCGCCGGTGACGTTCCGCCACCCCGGCACCTTCGCGAAGGTCGTGACGACCGTCGACGAGATGAGCGGCGGCCGGATCGAAGTCGGCGTTGGAGCGGGATGGAACGCGCTCGAGCACGAGCAGCTGGGCCTCGCATTCCCGCCGATCAAGGAGCGGGCCGACCTCATGGAGGACCAGCTGGCGATCCTGCACGGATTGTGGGGTGAGCCCGACGGTTGGTCGTACGACGGAATCACGGGGATCAAGGTCACTGGCGCGATCTTCCGGCCACGACCCGTGGATGTTGCGGGCCGGCCGCGCACGCCGGCCGGCGGGGCCCGGCCCAGGATCATCGTGGGTGGCCAGGGCTCGCCCCGCTCGTACCGCCTCGCGGCGCGCTACGCGGACGAGTTCAACCTGAGCTCGTCGTCGCCGGACAAGGCGATCGAGGTGAACGGAGCTCTCGATGACGCCTGTCGGGCGATCGGCCGCGAGCCATCGACGCTGGCGCGCTCGACGATGGCCGGCGTGCTGGTCGGTCGTGACCAGGACGAGGTCGACGGGCGCGAACGGGACCTGATCAAGGCGTTCGGGCAGGACATGGAAGCCGCCGAGGCCTGGCTCGAGGAGCGACGCAACCGCTGGGTCTACGGCACGCCGGACCAGGCGCGAGAGCAGCTCCAGCGGTTCGCCGGGGCGGGCCTGGAGCGGATCATGCTCCAGGATTTCCTCCCATGGGACCTCGACCACATCGATGTCATGGGGGAGGAGCTCGTCGGGCGGGCTTGACGCTTATTCGGCGGCATCTGCCGCGTCGGCGGCGAGCCTGTACTGCTCCACGTCGCGGTGGATCGCGTCCGGGTCCACGCCGCGGACTCGGGCGAGGCGCTCGGTGAGGAGCTGGAGCGGGGTGGCGGTGCCGAGCAGGGCGGCGACCGGGGAGGGGAGCGTCGGTGCCTCCGGGACGACGATCCGCCCGGCGGGGGTGAGCTCGGTCGGTAGCTCGGCGGCGATGTCGGCCGTGACGATCGCCGCCGCTTCCATGCCGATCACCTGGGCGGCCCGCAGGGTGCCGCGTGCTCGTTCAAGGCGATCCTCGCGGCGGTCCCGGTCGGTCAGCACCAGCACGAGCCCCGTGCCTTCGTCGGTCGCCGCGAGGTGCCCGTGGAGGAACGTCTCTAGGTCCCGGTAAGCGGCCGGGATCCAGGCGCCCTCCTCGATCTTGAGGACGAGTTCCCGGCCGGCGGGCCGGTCGGCGCCGGACGCGACGACGAGGATCGGGCGGGCCGATCCAAGCTTGCCCGCGACCGATTCGGCGATGGACCCGCGGTCCACGCCCGCCTGGAGCAGGTCCCGGAGCGCCGAGCCAAGCTCCGCGTCGACCGGCCGCTTCGCAAGGTGTGCCCCGATCGCCACGGCAGCGACGAGCGGACTGACGTAGCCGACCGTGTGGCACCAGCCCTGGTCGAGCTCTTCGGTCTCGACGACGATGTCGGCGAGCTCCGCACCAGGCGATCGATCGCTGACCGTGATGATGGCTGCGCGCGCCCCGGCCTCTCTGGCCGCCGCCAGTGCCGCGTTGGTCGCGGTCGTGCCGCCCTCATGGGACACCCCGATGACCAAACCGCTTCTTGGGGGATCGAGGGAGAGCTCGAACGACTGGGTGACGAGCGGTTCCAGTCGTGTGGCGTGACCCGGTGCGCGGATGTCGGACGCGCGGATGGCCTCACGCAGGATCTCGGCGACGCCCTGTGCAGCATGCTCAGAGGTTCCGCAGCCGGTCAGCACGACCGGGTCCCCGACACGGATCGCGGCGCGGATGGCGCGCGCCAGTTCCGCGGCGCCGCTCCCGGGTGCGGCATTGAGCTCAAGGATCCGCGCCGCGAGCGCCGGCTCGGCGTCGATCATCTCGGTCATGTGGAAGGGCGGCGCCCCGCGCGCGCTCGGTTGCGACGTGGAACGCCAGGGCTCGGGCGGGCCGG
>JARDZW010000066.1 GCA_029240655.1 Chloroflexota bacterium | reverse complement strand
CGTCCTTTCATGGCCGGTCCTGTGAGGCTGGCGTACCGGTCCCGTGAGGCCGGCGAAGGAGGCTCGGATGTTCGCGCACGCCCTCGCCCACCACGCCCCCGCGGCGGGTGGGTCATTTGTTGCCCGGCACGCTCACGGCCTCGTCGAGGTCGCCGTCGCGTGATCGTGCCCCCGCCGCCGCGAGCCTCTGCGATCGTCGACCCACGCATCGGCGATCTGGGTCCGGCGTTGCTGGCGCTCGAGGATGGGACGGTCTTTCCCGGGATCGCGTTCGGCGCACCGGTCGCGGGCTCTGGCGACCTCGTGGTCAACACGAGTCAGACCGGCTACCAGGAGGTCTGCACCGACCCCTCGTACGCGGGCCAGGTCGTCGTCATGACCTACCCACTCATCGGCAACTACGGTCGCCTCATCGACGACGATCAGTCGGCGCACCCGTGGCTGCGTGCGCTGGTCGTGGCCAACGCGACCGCGGCCGTGCTCGACGACGCCCGCCAGCTCGCGGCGCTCCTGCGCGACGACGGCATCCCGGCCATCGCCGGGGTCGACACGCGCGCGCTCGCGCGACACCTGCGGGCGAACGGCTGCCTGCGCGGCATCGTGACCGCGCCCGGCGAGATCGACGAGCAGGCCGCGCGGGTCGCCGCCGGCGCCGTTTCGCGCTGGGAGGACCAGGATTTCGTGGGCGAGGTGTCACCGGGGGCGGTCACCGACATCGGCGACGCGACCGAGGACGGGCCGCTCGTCGGGATCGTCGACCTCGGGCTCAAGACGAATATCGTCCGATCGATGCGCCGGCGCGGCGCACGGGTCCGCGTCTTCCCCCACACGGCGAGCGCGACCGACGTCCTCTCGTCCGACATCGACGGCTTGATCCTGTCGCCGGGGCCCGGCGATCCGGCCCGCCTCGAGACCCAGGTCGCCCTCGCCCGCGCGATCATCGACGACGGCCGGCCGCTTCTGGGGATCTGCCTGGGCCACCAGATCGTGGGTCGGGCCGCCGGCGCCGATACGCGGCGCCTGCGGTTCGGGCACCACGGGGCGAATCACCCGGTCCAGGATGTGGACCTCGGGCTGGTCCAGGTGACGGCCCAGAACCACGAGGTGCAGGTGGTCGGCGAGTCCGTGCCGGAGGCCTCTGGGTTCCGCGTGAGCCAGATCAACCTCAACGACCGGTCCGTCGAGGGGCTGCGCCATCGCGAGCTCCCGATCGAGACCGTCCAGTACCACCCGGAGGGCGCGCCGGGTCCGCTGGATGCGCTCGCAGTGTTCGACCGCTTCGTTGCCTCGGCGCGCGGCGAGGGTTCGTGACCCCGCCAGGGCCCAAGCCCGCGTCGGTCTTGATCCTCGGCAGCGGCCCGGTCGTCATCGGGCAGGCGGCCGAGTTCGACTACGCCGGGACGCAGGCCTGCCGCGCCCTGCGTGCCGAGGGCGTCCGCACGATCCTCATCAACTCGAACCCGGCCACGATCATGACCGACCCCTCGGTCGCCGACGCGATCTACCTCGAACCCCTCACGGTCGAGGTGGTTGAGGCGGTCATCGCGAAGGAGCAGCCGGAGGGCCTGCTCGCGGGCCTGGGCGGCCAGACGGCGCTGAACCTGGCGACGGCGATGGCCCGCGCCGGGGTCTTCGAGCGTCATCCGATCCGCCTGCTCGGCACGCCCCTCGAGGCGATCCACATGGCCGAGGACCGTGAGGCATTCCGCGACCTCCTCGACCGGATCGACCAGCCCTACGCCCCGAGCTTCATCGTCGAAGGCGCGACGCCGGAAGAGCGTGAGCACGCCACCAATGAGGCGCTCGACACGATCGGGCTGCCGGCGATCGTCCGCCCGGCGTTCACGCTCGGTGGCACCGGCGGCGGCATCGTCGAGAACGAGGCGGCGTACCACGAGATCGTACGCACCGGGCTTCGCGCCAGCCCGATCGGCCAGGTCATGGTCGAGAAGTGTCTCGTCGGCTGGCAGGAGATCGAGTACGAAGTCATGCGCGATGCCGACGACACGTGCATCGCGGTGTGCTCGATGGAGAACGTCGACCCGCTCGGCGTCCACACCGGCGACTCGATCGTCGTCGCCCCGGTCCAGACGCTCTCCGACGCCGTCCACCAGCGCCTCCGCAGCGCCGCTCTCGCGATCATCCGTGCGCTCGGCGTCGAGGGCGGCTGCAACGTCCAGTTCGCGCTGTCGCCGGACTCGACCGAGTACGCGGTGATCGAAGTCAACCCCCGCGTGAGTCGCTCTTCGGCACTCGCGAGCAAGGCCACGGGCTACCCGATCGCGCGGGTCGCGGCCCAGATCGCGGTCGGACGACGGCTGGCCGAGATCCCGAACGTCGTCACCGGCACGACGGTCGCCGCCTTCGAGCCCGCGCTTGATTACGTCGTCGTCAAGCTGCCGCGCTTCCCGTTCGACAAGTTCCCGACGGCCGACCGGACGCTCGGCAGCCAGATGAAGGCCACCGGCGAGGTGATGGCCATCGACCGGACGTTCGGCTCCGCGCTGAACAAGGCGCTCCGCGGCCTCGAGCAGGCCGGCGTGGGACCCCTCGCCGAGGACCCGAGCTGGACCCCGACGTTCGAGTACCTCGCCGGCGTCTACGCCGGCGACGCGGACGCGGACGAGCCGATCCACTGGATCGACGAGCGCGGCCAGGCGTGCGAATCGACCCGCCATGCGCAGCGGACCGCTGCGCCGCTGGTCCTGCGCCGCTTCCTCGAGCCGTCGGACTCGCGCCTGTGGCGGCTGCTCGGCCTGCTCCGCCGCGGCGTCCCGGAGCACGTCGTCGGGGAGGCGACCGGCATCTCCGCGTGGTTCCTCGGGGAGATGGGCAGGAACGTAGCGCTGGAGCACGAGGTCACAGCGGCCGGAGAGCGGCTGGCGAACCCCGGAGACGCGGACGCCGCCGAGCTCCTCGCCACCGTCAAGCGAGCCGGGTTCGGCGACAAGGAGCTGGCGGGCCTCGGGGGCACGACCCCCGAGGCGTTGCGAGCGGCGCGACTCGCGCTCGGCATCGTGCCTGGCTACTCGATGGTCGACACGTGCGCCGCCGAGTTCGCGGCCGAGACGCCGTATTTCTATGCAACCTATGCCGCTGCAGGTTCAGCCCCGGAGGCGCCACCCGTGGGACGCCCTGCTGCCCTGGTGATCGGCTCGGGGCCGGTGCGCATCGGCCAGGGCATCGAGTTCGACTACTGCGCCGTCCAGGCGGCGGACACCTTGCGCGGCCGCGGCTGGCAGGCCGTGATGATCAACTCGAACCCCGAGACGGTCTCGACCGACTTCGACGCCTCATCTCGACTCTACTTCGAGCCACTCGACCCCGAGAGCGTGCGCAGCGTCATCGACGCCGAATCGCCCGGCGGCGCGAATCTCCTGCCCGCGGTCGTAGCGTTCGGCGGCCAGACGCCACTGAACCTGGCGGCACCCCTGGCCGCAGGCGGAGTCCCGCTGCTCGGCAGCGACCTCGAGGCCATCGACCAGGCCGAGGAGCGGGTCCGGTTCGCCGCCCTGCTCGACCGCCTGGGCATCCCGCAGCCCGAGGGCGGCATGGCCCACAGCGTCGAGGAGGCGCTGACCCTCGCCGAGCGCATCGGCTACCCGGTCATCGTCCGGCCCTCGTTCGTGATCGGCGGCCTCGCCATCGATTTCTGCTACTCACCGGAGGACCTGGCACGCCAGCTGGCCGCCGCCACCGTCGTCGACCCCGACCGGCCGGTGCGCATCGATCGCTACCTCGAGGGTGTCGAGGTCGATGTGGACGCCGTCAGTGACGGTGAGCTCGTCCTGATCCCGGGGCTCCTGGAGCACGTCGAGCGGGCCGGCGTCCACAGCGGCGATAGCGTCGGGGTCTTTCCGCCGCAGTTCGTCAGCGAAGGCGACCAGGACCTCATCGTCGCGACCATGGAGCGCATCGTGCTCGCGCTCGGTGCGAAGGGCCTCGTGAACGCCCAGTTCATCGTGCGCGACGACGGCGTCTACCTGATCGAGGTCAACCCCCGGGCGTCACGGACCGTCCCGTTCATGTCCAAGGTCACCGGCGTCCCGATGGTCGAGCTGGCCGTCCGGATCGCGCTCGGCGCCACGCTCCCGGAGCTCGGCTGGGACGGCGGGCTGCTTCCGCCGCCGCCCTATTTCGCGGTGAAGGCCCCGGCGTTCTCAACGACCAAGCTCCGCGGCGTGGACCCGTCGGTCGGACCCGGGATGCAATCGACCGGCGAGGTCATCGGCCTGCACGAGGATCCGCGGGTCGCGCTCGCGAAGGCGCTCCTCGGCGCCGCGCTCGTGCCGCCACGGCCCGGAGCCACCGGCGCGCTCGCCCTCCTGTCGATCGCGGATCGCGACAAGGCCCTGCTTCCGCGGCTGGCGACGGGTCTGGCGGCTGCCGGCTATCGATTGGCGGCGACGCCCGGCACTCGACGGGCGCTGGCCGACGCCGGGTTCGAGGCTCGGCCCGTGGCCAAGCTGGGCGAGGCCGCGGACGAAGGCTCGGGGGAGGTCCCGATCCTGGACCTCATCGGCTCCGGGGAGGTCCGCCTCGTCGTCAACACGCCCACGCCCCGCTCCGGTGCGGTGCGGGACGCGGCCGAGATCCGCTTCGCGGCGACGGGGGAGGGGATCCTCTGCCTGACCGCCATGGAGACCGCGGTGGCGGCCGCCGAGGCGCTCGACCCCGACATCGTCGAGGCCGTCGCGAGCGTCCGCTCTCTCGACGAATGGGTGCCGGCCCCGGGTCAGCCGCGACGGGCGCTGGTCGCCTCGGTCTGAGCGGCCGGTTCCTCGGGCGTCACGACGATCGATTGACCCAGGGACCACAGGGTCAGCGTCGTGAGCCCGACCATCACGACGGCAAGCGGGATCTGCCGGGTCCGGAGGGTGGCGGGAGGCATGTCCGGTGGGGCTTCCAACGCCGCCACGACGTGACCGCCCCACGCACCCAGCATGTGCCCCCCGACGACCGCCGCCAGCTGCACGGTCCAGATGAGACCGGGGGGCAGCCACGCCCCCGAGACCTCGTAGAACGCGGTCCCGAACAGGTCCCAGCCCTGCTGGAACGGGTCGGACACCGCGACGATGATCCGCTGTCCCTCGATCAGCAGGTAGGTCAGGTAGTGGGCGATTAGGTAGCCCACGGCGATCGGCAGGAGCCCGGCGCCCGTAGCCGCGATCCCCACGAATCGGGTGACCGCGAGGGCGAGCGCCACGACGATCCCGAGGAAGCCGACGAGCAGCAACGTCTCGACCGGCAACGCCGGCAGGCCGAACAGCTCGAACCAGATCTGCGTCTGTGACAGCCCGTCGAACAGGATGGAGCCTACCCCGAGCGCGATGACGACCACATCGGCCATGGACCATCCTGGCTCCAGGAGGCCCTCCAGGAACGGACGACGCCGGATGCGCCCGTCCTCGTCGGCGAGGGCGAAGGGCGCCAGCCGCCCGAGCACCCGGAACCAGACCGTGAATACCTCGGCGTTCGCGCGCCAGGTGTCGCGCCCGAACTGCGCCATCATCGCGAGCGTGAAGGCGGTGTAGCCGACGAGGATGATGAAGAGGGTGTCGGGCCCGCTTGCGACCACGAGCTCGATCCAGATGACGACCGCGAGGCCGATGACCGCCGGCCACTTGCCGAGCGCCTCCGGATACTCGGCCACCTGCCAGGGCGTGACGCCCAGTCGCTTGACGGCCGCGGCACCCAGGTCGTGCAACGTCGAGAACGGGTCGAGGAAATGCCAGATCGGCCCGATGAGCGCACTCACCATGGCCACGCCGACCCAGCCGAAGACCCAGATGAACAGGGTGGCGACCTCGGCGTCGCTCGTGCCGCCGACGATCCCCTGGACGATGACCCACAGCCAGGCCAGGAACCCGAGCGCCCGCAGCCCAAGGCGCAACGCCGCCGGCGGCATCCGACCCGGATCCGTCGTCGTCGGGCGCTCGGCGCGGACGTCGCGGACCAACACGAAGATGAACGACAGCGCAACGGTCGCCGCGGCGCCCGCGAGGTAGACCGCCAGCGGCAGCCGGCTCGTGTAGGTGGGATTGAGGGCATGGCCGAGCACGATCGCCGGCGCGGTGAGGGCGATCGCTCCCACGACGGTGAGGCCGGCCGCCAGCCGACCGATGCGCCCTCTGCTCACGCGCCGGTGGTGGGTCGGTTGCGACGCGACAACAGGACCGCCCCGACGGCGAGCACGATCGCCAGCGCCGCGACGATCGGCAGGATCACGTCGCCGTCCGTGGAAGCCGCCGGGTCGGTCGGACCGGGCGATGCCGACGGGCTCAGCGCGGGCGTCGGCGTCCGCTCCGCGGTGGCACTGGGCGTGGGCTCGCCACTCGCCGACGAGGCTGGCGTTGGCGCCGGTGTGGGCGATGGCGAGGGCGCGGGTGTGACCGTGAACGACCACGTGTCCCGTTCGAGATGGTCGTCGCTGCCCTTGGCGGTCCAGCGCGCCTCGTACACGCCTGGTGCGAGCTCCGGCACCGGATCGATGATCATGCGGGCCGGATCCTCGGGGTCGATGAAACCGACAGCCAAACGTTCTCCTGCCGCGTTACGCAGCGAGAGCGTGGATCTTTCCGGATCGAGCGCTTCGCTGAAGGTGGCACTGATCTCCGGAGGTGTGCCCTCGACCGTGGCCCCGTCCGCCGGCGTGGCCGTCTCCAGCTCGGCGTGCGCCGCAACGGTGGCGGGAAACAGGGTGAGCGGGGTCGCCACCAGCGCGGCCAGAACGATGAGGCGCGCCCAGCTCGGTCGATCAGTCACGCCGATGAGTCTACGGAACCCGGCGCGGGGACGTCCGCGGCCCAGACCGATCCGACGCGGTACGATCGACCCCGCTCGCCCAGACCCAGTCGCCCGACCGACCCGCACCGAACCCGACCGACCCCGCCCCGTCCCAGGAGCCGCGCGTGCCGACCCCCCCGACCACCCCGATCCCGACCACGGCCTACAGCGACCATCGCCTCCAGAACGGACTCCGTCTGATCGTCGCTGAAGACCACCTCGCCCCGGTCGTGGCGGTCAACGTCTGGTACGCCGTCGGCTCCAAGCACGAGCAGCCGGGCAAGACGGGCTTCGCGCATCTCTTCGAGCACGTGATGTTTCAGGGTTCCAGGCACGTGGCCAAGGCCGAGCACATCGCGCTCGTCCAGGCCGCCGGCGGGACGATGAACGGCACGACCTGGCTCGACCGGACGAACTACTTCGAAACGATGCCGTCGCACCAGCTCGATCTCGCCCTGTGGCTCGAGGCGGACCGGATGGCGACGCTGCTCGATGCGCTGAGCCAGGAGAACCTCGACAACCAGCGTGAGGTCGTGAAGAACGAGAAACGCTGGTCGTACGACAACCGTCCGTACGGCACGTGGCAGGAGAAGCTCCAGGCCCATCTCTACCCACCCGAGCATCCCTACCACCACTCCACGATCGGGTCGATGGAGGACCTCGATGCCGCCTCGATCGAGGATGTCAGCGAGTTCTTCCGGACCTACTACGCGCCGAACAACGCCGTGCTGTCGGTCGTGGGTGACGTGGACACCCCGGAGGTCCTTCGCAGCGTCGAACGCTATTTCGGCGCCATCCCGGCGAACCCATCGATCCCGCCGCTCGGGGACCTGTCGCTCCCGCCGACGCTCGGTGGCGAGATCCGCGAGGTCGTGTACGACCGGGTGCCCCTGCCGCGCATCTATCTCGGTTTTCGAGCGCCCGTCTACGGCGACCGCCGGCTCGACGCCCTCGAGATCGCCGGCCAGATCCTGGCCGGAGGCAAGGGCAGCCGACTGCACCGCCGGCTCGTTCGCGACGAGCGGATCGCCAACGACGTCGCCCTGTTCACTCTTGGCTTCACGGGCGGGGCGTCGATCCTTGCGGGATGGGCCACCGTCCGGCCCGGCGTGACCGTCGAACGGGTGGAGGCCGCGCTCCACGAGGAGACTGAGCGCCTCGCCGTCGAGCCGGTGAGCGCGGACGAGCTCGCGCGGGCCTTCGCGCTGATCGAGGCGGACGAGCTCGCGGCGCTGCAGCGGGTGGAGGAGCGCGCCGACCGCCTGTCGATGTACGCGACCCTCTTCGACGACCCGGGCATCATCAACGAGATGCTGGCGCGCTACCTGGCGGTCACCCAGGAGGCGATCCTCGAGGTCGCGGCCGCGACGTTCCGGCCGGACAACCGGCTCGTCCTGACGTACCTCCCCGAGATCGCGCCGGCGGATTCCGGCGCTGTCGACACCGACACCGACGAGGGGGCCGACGCCGACACCGAGAGCGACGAGGAGGTGGCGGCATGACCGCGACGGACCGCCTCGAGCTCGATGGGAACGTCGTCGCCCAACGCCCGACGCCGGGCGTCCCAAGGCCATACGAATTCCCGGACCTCGCCCAGGCACCGCTCGACAACGGACTCACGATCCTCGTCGCCGACCTGCCCGGTCGACCGCTGGTCAGCGCGTCCGTGGTGATCCCGATCGGTGCGGTCGACGAGCCCGCCGACGAGGGCGGCGCTGCCGTCCTGGCCGCACGCGCCCTGACCGAGGGAACCGAGCGATTCGACGCTGTCGCGCTGATCGAAGCCAGCGAGCGCCTGGGCGCCTCGATCCATGCGGACGCCGGCTGGGACGCGACCAGCGTCAGCATCGACGTTCCGACCACCCGGCTCCGCCAAGCCCTCGATCTCCTCGCGGAGGTCCTGCTCCGCCCCACATTCCCGGCGGGTGAAGTCGAGCGGCTGCGTGACGAACGGCTCAACGACCTGCTCCAGGCGCAGGCCGACCCGCGCCGCCGCGCCGACGAGGCGTACATCGACACGATCTATGCGCCAGATGCGCCCTATCACCGGCCGGCCGGCGGGCAACGCGAGACCGTCGAGCGCCTCGACGCGGATGTGCTCCGGCGCGTGTACGCGCGGGCGGTGGATCCCTCGATCGCCACGCTCGTGGTCGCCGGCGACCTGGGTGGCCAGGACGTGGTTGCGATGGCCCACGAGCTACTGGACGGGTGGTCCTCGCCGGCGTCGCCGAACGCCAGTGGCAAGATCCTCGACGCCCCGGCCGCGACCGGCCGGCGGATCCGCGTCGTCCACCGACCGGGATCGGTGCAGACCGAGATCCGCATCGGGCATCCGGGCCTACCCCGGAAGGTCCCGGACTTCCATGCGGTCTCGGTCATGAGCGCCATCCTGGGTGGGCTCTTCAACTCCCGGCTGAACATGCAGCTCCGCGAGGCCAAGGGCTACACGTATGGCGCCAGCGCCGGGTTCGACATGCGCCGTGGCGCCGGGCCATTCACCGCCCGGGCGGCCGTGAACACGGAGGTGACCGTGCCGGCCGTGATCGACACGCTCGCCGAGCTCGAGCGGATGCGCGATACCAAGGTCGAGGCGAGTGAGCTTGCCGCGGCTCGCGACTTCCTGGTCGGGGTCTTCCCGCTCCGGTTCGAGACGCCCGGGGCGGTTGCCGCCGCGCTGTCCGGACTGGCGATCCACGGATTACCGGTCGAGGAACTGCTCGACTACCGCCGCCGGATCGAGGCCGTGACCATCGACGACGTCGCCGCCGCGGCCCGCGAGCACCTCCGGATCGAGGCGGCCGCGATCGTCCTCGTCGGTGACGCCGACGCGATCGGGCCTGCGCTGAGGGCCGCGGGTCTCGGAACGGTGGTGGTCGAACGCGACGACGCGCCGCCCGCGCTGGGGCCGATCCCCGATGAGGCCCACGTGGCCGTGGACGAAGGGGAGGGTACCGGCCCCACGGCTGGTGCCGAGGAGCCCGGCCTGCCCGGCACGGCCGACGAACCGGCTGCGGCGGACACCCACGCCGACGACCGGGAAGACCACTGAAACTTCCTCGCCTCGGGATGTCTCGTACTGGGTAGGAGCTGATCAGCAGGTCAGCCACCCAGGAGACGAACCACGATGCGCACAGATGCCAAGTTGATGCGTGGCCTCGGGATCGGGACCGCGACGCTCTTCATCGCCGTTGGCGCGGTCTTCGCGGCCGATGGCCTCACGAGCTCGGCGCCGGTGGACCCGGCGGTCGGCGAGCCGCGGGCGACCGAGACCGCCGAGCCGACCGAGACCGCGGAGCCCACCGCGACCCCGACGGCCGAGCCGACGCCGACCGCGGAGCCGCGCGAAACCGCCGAGCCAACCGGTGACCCGACGGAAGGGCCGACGCCGACCGCGGAGCCGCGCGAGACGGCCGATGACGCCAACGACGACAACAGCGGCCCCGGTAGTGGCGGCGAGGACGACAACAGCGGCCACGGCGACGACGACGACAGTGGCCACGGCGACGACGACGACAGCGGCCCCGGAAACGACGACGACGGTGCCAACGACGACAACAGCGGCCCGGGGGGCGGCTGATCAAGCACGAATTTGTCGGTGGACGATGGGCCGGCGGCCGCACGGACCGTTCCCGTGGCAGCATGGGGACGGACCCGACCGCCTTCTGGCTGGCTTGCACGTGAACGGAGAAAGAACGGCATCGAAGCCCAATCGCCCGATCGGACCACGGCCACCTGGGACGAGCGCGCCATCGTCGACGCCGTTCTGGCCGGAGACCGCGAGGCCTTCCGTCGCCTGGTCGAGCGTGAATCGGTCGCGCTCGTTCGAGCGTGTCATCGGATCCTCGGCGATCGATCGGATGCCGAGGACGCCGCGCAGGAGGCGCTCGTGACCGCCTATCGGCAGCTGGCCAGCTGGCGTGGAGAGGGTCCGTTCGGTGCCTGGCTCATCCGGATCGGCGTGCGGATCGCGCTGCGGCAGGCCGGGAAGCGCAAGACGGTCACGTGGCGCGATCCCATGGGCGGTGGAACCCCCACGGGTGCGACTGACTCCTCCGTCGATCCGATCACGCGAGCGACGGATCGGGCCGCTATCGAGTCAGCGCCGCTCACCGATCCCGCGATGCTTTCGATGCGAGCGGAGCGCGCCACCGAGCTCCGGGCCGCCGTCACCGCACTCCCCGAGCCCTATCGCGAGGTGGTCGCCCTTCGCTTCTTCGGGGACGCAACGCTCGACGAGATCTCGCGCGTGACGGACCGACCGCTCGGTACGGTCAAGACGCATCTGCACCGCGGCCTGGCCAAGCTGCGGGACAGCCTCGAGCGAGATGACCGATGAGTGACTTCGGTCGGCGGTTCGATGCCTCCGAGCTGGGCGACGGTGCGGTCGACAATGCCGCGGCGGCCGAGCTGCTCGCCGTCGCGCGGGATCTGGAGACCTACGCGCGGAGCGACTCGGTGACGCTGAGCGGGGACTTCGAGGACCGCGTGATGGCAGCCATCGCCGACGAGCCGCCACCGCGACCCGTGGCCTCCCGCGGCCTGTTCGGCATCGTCGCCGTCGTGCGGGATTCGTGGCACCTCGTGTGGAGCGCCGACCGACCCGTGGCCGTTCGGGCACAGGCCCTGGCCTTCGTGTTGCTGGCGGCCGTGGCGTTGGGATCGCTTGGGTCTTTCGCGGTCGTGGGTGTTGGCGCGCTGCTGTCGCCGGATGGACCCGTGCCGACCGTGCAACCGGCTCCGGTGCCGACACCCAGTCCGTCAGTCCCGCCGCCCAGCCCCAGCCCGTCGGTCGATCCGTCGCCGAGCCCCACGCCGTCGGCATCACCGACCGAGACCGCGGAGCCGACCGAAACAGCCGAGCCCACCGAGACGCCGGAAGGGACCGACGATTCCTCCGGCCCGGGATCCGGCTCGGGTTCCGGGAGCGACTCGTCGGGGCCGGGCTCGGGTGACGAGACGGCACGACCGACCGAGGACTCGTCAGGGCCAGGATCGGGCGGAGATTCGTCAGGCTCGGGGAGCGGTTCGTCTGGTTCGGGGTCGGGCGGCCGGTAAGCGTCCATCTCAAGCGGCGCGCACGGTGACGTAGCGCACCGGGAACGCTTTCGCAAGCGTCGGACAGGCTGGACGAAAGGTGTTCTGCAAGGGCAGGATGCGACACTCGGTCGTGGTACTTCCGTACCGGGGGGTTGGGTACCGGCATCCCTACGGTGACCAGGTATGAAGTCGAGCGCGCAGATGACGCGAACCCGCCGCCCCTCCAGAGAACTCCGACGCGGCCAGTCGATGGTGGAGTTCTCGTTGGTCGTACCCCTGATGCTGCTGATGGTCGTAGCGATCGCAGACTTCGGGCGGATGTACGTGAGTGCCGTCGCGGTCGAGTCCGCGGCCCGGGAGGCAGCGGACTTCGGTGCGTTCCAGTCCGATCAATGGACCACCGTCAACGTCCCGGTGACCACGGAAGAGATGCTGCGGCGTGCCTGTGTCGCCGCGCAGGGCAGTCACCTCGAGGGCTACGTTGGAGCGTCCGATGGCTCGACCTGTACGAACCCGGCTTTCTCCTGCACCCTCGAGTGGGGCGGGTCTTCCGAGGACTGCGCCACGTCGGACGGGGTCGTCGGCACGACCGACTGTTCCACCCAGCTCACGGAGCCACCCTGCGTCGTCCACGTCCGCCTGGACTATGAATTTCGCATGATCCTCGGTTTTCCACCGATGCCGGAGAGCATCAGCCTGGTCCGGGAAAGCAGGTTCCGGATGCAGGACCTGGTGATCAATCCATGATCCGGCATCGGCCGTCTCCCGTCCGCGATCCAAGCGCCCGCTCACGTGGGCAGGCGCTGGCGGAGTTTGCGCTCGTCTTCCCGATCTTCCTGCTGATCCTCTTCTCCATCATCGATTTCGGACGCTACGTCTACTACGTCCAGATCCTCAACAACGCCGCTCGTGAAGGAGCTCGCTACGCGATCGTTCACGGCAGCCTCGGGATCCCCGCGTCGGGGTCGCCGTTCGCTCCGGGTACCTCGAACTCGGATCCGTCAGGCGCAAACGTGAAGGCTGTGGTTCGCCAGAACGCGATCGGCGTGATCGGCGATACCGCCGTACTCCGCATCGATGCGGTTTGGGACGCGCATAACGGACGTGGCCAGAAGGTCCGCGTGACCGTGGAGTACGACTTCGATTCCATCATCCCGATCGTCCCGATCCCACCGATCGAGATCACAGGAGAGTCGACCCTTGTTATCAACAACTGACCGGCGGCCCGCCGAACGAGGGCAGATTCTCGTCATCTTCGCGGGCGGCTTCCTGCTGATCTGCCTCATCGCCGCGCTCGTTTTCGACGTCGGCCAGAACCTGCTGGATCGCCGCGCTGAGCAGAACGCCGCCGACGCCGCCGCCCTCGCCGGTGCTCGGTACTTCCCGACCGCGGATGTCTATCACGGGGGCTGCGCCTCGGCACCAGCACTGCAGTCCGTGCTCGCAGCATGCGAGGTCGCGGCTGCGAATGGATATGTCGACGGCGTGGCGGGGCGAACGGTCCGAGTCGATATCCCGCCGATCGCTCCGTCGACGAAGGCGGGCTTCGCCAATCACATCGAAGTGCAGATCGGCGCGACGCGTCCGTCGTTTTTCGCGGGCGTCATCGGGGTGACGCAGCAACGGACCGGCGCCATGGGCGTCGCCACGAACAACACGGACCTCGCCCTGCCGTACTCGCTCCTCGCCCTCGATCCGCACGGCTGCGGAACGAACAAGATCACTGGCTCGCCTGGAACCGCCGTCACGACGAACGGAACCGTCCATGTCGACTCGGATTGCGCGACTGCACCTGGCGCGCTCCAGTTGAGTGGCAACGGCGTGTTGACCGCGCCGCAATGCGACGTCGTGGGACTGATCACCGAACAAGGCGGCGCCGTCAACAACTGCACGACATCGCCTTCTGGTGTCCTGGTATCCGGAGACCCGCTGCGGAATCTCCCGCCACCCCCGCAACCGGGCGCGCCTGCGGCCGTGGTGCCGCTCGATACGACGCCGGGGCCGATCCCGGACGGTTGCCCGGGTTCCGCGACCCCGGCGACCGACGCCGCACCGGTGACCTGTGCGTTCACCGGCGGGCCCCACGCCGGAAAGTCGTACCGATTGTTCCCCGGCAACTATCCCGGCGGCATCTCGACCAGCAAGTCGATCCTGTACCTGGATCCCGGTATCTACTGGCTCGGAGGTAGCGGCCTCCTTATCCAGTCGAACGGCATGGTCGTCAGCAAGGCGCCCGGCGACAACACGGGCGATGTGCCGTCCGGCGGCGTGTTGATCTACAACACCGTGGATCCGATACCGCTCACCGGATGCACCGGTGCTGGTTGCTACGGTCCGATCCAGATCAACGGCGGCGGCGGAGGGACGCCGACGCTCGCGCTGCGACCGATGCAAACGGGCGACTACAAGGGCATGGTCATCTTCGTCGACCGTGCGGCCGCGGTCGCCACGGGCTTCGACATCGACCTGGACGGGGCAGACTCGAACATCTCCGTGACCGGAACGGTCTACGCACCGAGTGGGTCGATGAAGTTCAA
>JARDZW010000182.1 GCA_029240655.1 Chloroflexota bacterium | reverse complement strand
ACCGGAATGCGCCCACAATGAGTTGGATGCCACGAGCCGCGCGGCCCAAACCGGCCCCACCGAAATCCGCCAAGCCCAAAGCCGCCAAGCCCAGGGTCCGGGCGCCCAGGGAGGCTCCGGCCATGGGCGCGCCGCCGAGCGAGGCATCCGCCCCCGCCGCGCCGGCCGAATCCGTTTCTCCCGCCTCCGACGGCTTCGCTAGCTTCGACCTCGACGAGCGCTTACTCGCGACGGTCGCCGACCTCGGCTACGAGGAGCCGACGCCGATCCAGCGCGAGGCGATCCCGCTGCTGCTCGGCGGCCGCGACCTCCTCGCTGAGGCGCCGACGGGCACAGGCAAGACCGCTGCGTTCGCCCTGCCCATCCTCCAGCGCATCACGATCGGGGCGGCCGGCCCCAACAGCACCAACGCCCTGGTCGTCGTCCCGACGCGCGAGCTCGCCATGCAGGTCGCCGAGGCGTTCCATGTCTACGGCAAGTCGCTCGGAGCCCGGGTCGTGCCCGTCTACGGCGGCCAGCCGATCGGGCAGCAACTGCGCGGTCTCCGCCGCGGAGTCGATGTCGTGGTCGCGACGCCGGGTCGAGCGGTCGACCACCTGAAGCGCGGCAGCCTCAGCTTCGACGCCGCGCGCATCGTCGTGCTCGATGAGGCCGACGAGATGCTCGACATGGGCTTCGCCGAGGACCTCGACACGATCCTGTCGGCCACCCCGGCGGATCGCCAGACCGCCCTCTTCTCCGCCACGATCTCCCCGACCATCACCCGGATCGCCAAGCGACACTTGCGCGATCCGGCCCGGATCACGGTCCACGCCGAGAAGACCACCGGCGATGGGGTCGCCCGTGTCCGCCAGACCGCCTACGTCGTGCGGCGGGTCGACAAGCTGCCGGCCCTCTGCCGCATCCTCGACGTCGAGGATCCGGCATCCACGCTCGTATTCGCGCGAACGCGCGGCGAGGTGGACGACCTGGCCGAGGCGTTGAGCAGCCGTGGCCACGACGCAGGCGCGCTGCATGGTGGCCTGGTGCAGGAGGCCCGCGACCGGATCATGGGGCGTTTCCGCGACGGATCGCTGGACGTGCTGGTCGCGACGGACGTCGCCGCCCGCGGGCTCGATATCGAGCATGTCAGCCACGTCGTGAACTTCGACGTGCCGTCCGACCCCGATGCCTACGTGCATCGCATCGGTCGGACCGGTCGGGCGGGCCGTGAGGGCGTGGCGATCACGCTCGTCGAGCCGCGCGAGCATCGGCTGCTACGCAACATCGAGGCGGCCACACGGTCGAAGCTCCAGATCGCCCGGCTCCCGACCGTGGCCGACCTCCGCGAGCGCCGGCTCGAGCTGGTGCGCGCGAACCTGCGCGATGCGCTCGAGACGGGGGGCCACGATCGATTCCGCGGCGTCGTGGAGCCGCTCACCGAGGAGTTCGATGTGGTCGACATCGCCCTTGCGGCGGTCAGCCTGATCGAGGGCGCCGAGATCCGCGACGAGGACGAGGTGGAGCTCGCCCAGGCGTCGCTCCAGCAGCCAGGGCCTGGCCCGGGCCGTGGGCCGGGCGGTCCGCGCCGCGGCCCGGTGCCGGCGTTCCCCGGTGCTGGGCCGCCTGGTCACGGGCCGGGTGGCCCCGGGCGACCGGCGCGTGGTGGGCCCGGAGGCCCGGGAGGGTTCCGCGGTCACGACTCGCGCCCACCACGAGGTCCCGAAGCGGATGGCTGGGAGCAGCTCTGGATCGGGGGCGGCCGGCGGGCCGGGCTGCGACCCGGCGACCTGGTCGGTGCCATCGCCAACGAGGCGGGCGTGCCGGGGTCCGTGGTCGGCGCGATCCAGCTGTTCGACGATTTTGCGCTGGTCGACGTCCAGGGCCAGGTGGCTGACGCGATCGAGCACGCCCTCCGCAACGCGACGATCCGCGGCCAGAAGCTCCCCGTGCGCCGCGAGCGCGCGCCCTCGCGTCGCTGAGCCCGGGCCAAGATCGACGTCCCGACGGCAGGATCGTCACCCGGGGACGACTACGGCAGGTTGGCGCCGCGTTCGTGGCGAGATCGACACGGGAGGTCGGTTACGTGCCCGATTCAGTCCGAATCGGCCGGAAACCAGCAAGGCATCGGCCATTACCGTCCGCCGATGTCGATCTTGCCAGAGGCGTCGGCGCTCAGCGGCCCAGGAGCTGGTCGACCGGGGCGAAGTCATCGCTCAGGACGGTGGCATCGCCGATGAACTCGGCTACCTCGGTCGGATCGGCCAGGATCCCGGTCGCCGCAGTCTCGCCCCAGACCGCGAGGCTCGCGCTGACCGCGGCCACGTCCAATGGCTCGGCGCTCGCCACGAGCACGACATTGCCACCCGACTCGTTGGCGAGCGTCGACCGCCCGCTGATCACGGCGATGTGCTCGAACAACCGGCTCGCGGTCGCGGCCTCCGCGCGCACGAAGCCCAGCGGCGGGTAGTCGATCAGGTTCATCACGTACATCCCGCCCGGACGTAGCACCCGCTCGATCTCCTCGAGGAACTCCGTAGTCGTGAGGTGCCAGGGGACGGCCAGCCCGCCGAACGCGTCCCCGACCACGAGGTCGACGCTGTCGTCGGGCAGGCGCTCGATCGACAGCCGCGCGTCGCCGACCATCACCCGGATGGCGTCGCCGGGTTCGAGCCCGAGCCGCTCCTGGGCGACAGTCAGCACCCGCGGATCGAGCTCCAGCACCGTCTGCGAGCCCACCGGCCGCGTCGCCTCGAGGTAGCGCGGGAACGTGAAGCCACCACCACCGACGTGAAGCACGTCAGCGGGCCTGCCCAGCCCGTCCAGGTACGGCCCGACGGCGTCGGAGAACCTCCGTTCGTACCCGAACACGAGATTCGTCGGGTCGGCCAGGTCGACATAGGCGTGCGTCAGCCGGTCCAGGATGAGGATCCGGCCGTCCGGGTCGTCGGGATCGACCTCGACCGCGATGCAGTAGTACGCGCTCTCCGTGTCGCACGGGGAGGGGCCGGTGAGCGCCAGCCCGCCCATCGCGACCGCGGCCAGTGCCACCACCCCCGTCCGTGCCACGCCGCCGCCACCACCCCGGAGCGCGATCGTCAACGCCAGTCCCACGACGACGAGCAGCCCACCGACCCCGACGATGAGCACGCGGGTGGGCACGAGGCCCAGCAGCACGAATCCGGTCAGGAAGGTGCCGGTGATCGCGCCCACCGTGCCGATCGCCGAGAGCCGCCCCACGATCGAACCGCTCGTCTCGACGTCCGTCAGCGTCGCTCGCACGATCATCGGACCGACCGCGGACAGGATCGCGGCCGGCAGCACGAAACCGATCGCAGCAAGCGTCACGATCGCGACGAATCCCTCGCCGAGGTCGGCCGCGCCAAGCCAGCCGACGATCGGTACGGAGGCGATGGCCGCCGCGCCGCCAAGCACGAACGACGGGCCGAGCAAACGCTCGGGCCCGAACGCGTCAGCCGCCCGGCCCCCGATCCACGCCCCGAGCGCGATGCCGGCCAGGATCGCGCCGATGATCCCGGTGTACGTCATGAGCGACACGCCGACATACGGGGCCAGGAGCCGCCCGGCCGCGATCTCGAGCACGAGCACGCAGGCTGCCGCGAGGAAGGTCAGGAGCGCGGCGACTGGCCAGCTCAGGCGGCGGCTCTGGCGATCTGCCACCGGGATGGGTTCAGACAAGCGGCGCGACGTCCTGGGCGAACCGTTCAGCGAGCGCCGACACCTCATCGGGGTCGGTGGCGTCGAACCACACGGCCAGGCGCTCGGCCGTCTCGGCCGCCGCCTCCATGCCTTCGCGCGAGGCGCCGTCGCGGACATTCGGGAGACAGAGCCCATAATCCATGGTGGGGATGGTAGCGGGCCGCCAGCCGTAACGATGACGTGACGGATGGTGCCTACGGTACGAGCGACATCAGCCTGAGCCGGCAGCGACGCCGCAGCAGGAGGAGCCGTGAGTTTCCTCGAACGGGTCGATCAGACCATCCGCCGGAGTGGGGCCTGGCGCTCGTTGTTCCGGCAGCCGTACCCGCGCGACGAGCGGTCGCGGGCGTACGCGGTCATGAACAACGTGTTCCTGCACATCCACCCGGTGCGCGTCCGCCAGCATGCCGTGCGCTTTGCGTACACCTTCTGTCTCGGCGGCCTGACGTTCTTCCTGTTCCTGGTGCTGACCATCACCGGCGTCTACCTGATGTTCTTCTACGTGCCCTCGGCCACGCTCGCGTACACGAACATCCTCGACATCCAGAGCCAGGTCACGTTCGGCCTGCTGACCCGCAACATCCACCGGTGGGGCGCCCACCTGA
Organism: Chloroflexota bacterium; assembly: GCA_029240655.1. Taxonomy (GTDB): domain Bacteria; phylum Chloroflexota; class Limnocylindria; order Limnocylindrales; family CSP1-4; genus SPCO01. Next base: position 62 of record JARDZW010000182.1, on the reverse strand, counting down.
TGGTCTTCTTCGTGTTCCTGCACATGATGCGGGTCTTCTACCACGGCGCCTACAAGCCGCCG
>JARDZW010000181.1 GCA_029240655.1 Chloroflexota bacterium | reverse complement strand
ATACCAGACCGCCTTCACCGGGGAACCTCGCTGGAAGATGATGGCGACGCGGCGGCCCTCAGGGAAGTTGTCGTCGAACGTCGAATCGGTGACAAGACCGCCGATCTCGATCAAGCCGCCCTCGGTAGTTCGAGTGCACTCGAGATCGACGGTGGCGCGGGCGCCCGAATCCGACACGGTCATCGTTCCCGTCACGTCTGCACCAGCGCCCCTCGCATCGAGCTGAGCCGCGACGCCATGCGACGTGAAGTTGCCGACGGCGAGCGGCGCCGGGCTCGGCGAGGGCGATGCGGTCGGAGCGCCAACTCCGCCCCGACCGGGGAGGAAGTTGTAGCCGACCACGGCGACGACGAGCACAGCGGCCGCCACGAGCGCGAACTTTACGTAGGTAGTCATGTAGCTAAACCTCCGCGCCCAGGAACGGCGCTGTGGGGTCGTGGAGAGCTGGTCGAGCACGTTGTCCAGGACGCGGTCCGGGAGCGCGGTGACGCCATCCTCCAACCACGACCGAACGATGCGGGTGACGTCGCGATCGGTGCTCATCGGGAAGCCTCCTGCCTGGCAGGTCGGGCGTCGGCGTCGAGCGCCGCGCGGAGCCCGCGCATCGCGTGATGGAGTCGGGATCGAACCGTCCCGGCGGGGACGCCGAGCACATCGGCGACCTCGTCGAGCGGCAGGTCGAGGTAGTGATGGAGCACCACTACCGCACGATGGTCGATGGAAAGTCGGCGGAAGCCGCGCTCGAGCTGGTCGCGATCGACGACCGAGCTCAGGCCATCCGCGACCCTCGGCTCGTTGGCCGGGAGCAGTCGGACGTTCGGCGCCCATTGGCGGGTCCGGCGTCCCTCGGCGTAGCAGGCGCGCACGAGGAGCCGGTACGACCAGGCGTCAAAGCGCGCCGGGTCGCGAAGCTGCGGAAGGTCCCGCCAGATGGCGAGCAGCGCCTGCTGCGTCGCATCCTCGGCGAGGTCGGTGTCGCGCAGGATCCTGTGCGCCACCGCGTGGAGTCGGTCGCCAGCGGCGACGGCGAGGCTCGCGAAGGCCTCTTCGTCACCGTGTTGCGCCCGTCCGATCAGATCGGCATCCACATCTCTTCCGCCTATCGCCGTCCGGTCGGGCCGGACGTTCACACGGTATGGGGACTGTCGAGGCACAGGCGACTCAATCTTCGTGACGAGCCACGGCGCGAAATTGACGCTCAAACCTCGAAGACGACCTCGCCGTCGAGCAGGACCATCGTCGGGCGCGCGGTCGCGAGCGGGCCGCCGGTCGTGACGGGTTCGTCGATCGCCGCGGCCGGGATGACCACGACGTCGGCTCGCTGGCCGACGGTCAACCGGCCGCGGTCGGTCTCGCGCGCGGACACCGCCGGGTCGATGCATGCGGCGCGCAGGGCTCGGTCCAGGGTCAGCGACTGCTCCTCAGCGAAGACCGCGGTGCCGGCGGGCCAGCGCGGGTCCTCGCGGCGGACGGCCAGGGCGAGGCCCGGCCACGGGTCGTAGGACTCGACGGGGGCGTCCGTCCCGAACGGCATGACCGCGCCCGTGTCGGCGATCGACTTCCACGTGTAGGCCGTGGCCTCGGCGCGATCGCCCCACAGCTTGCGCGCCTGGGCCGCGTCCGAACCGAGGTGAACAGGCTGCACGCTGGCCGCGATGCCGTCGGCCGCGAACCGCGGGCGATCGTCCGGGTGGAGCATCTGGACGTGCTCGATGCGTGGCATCAACGGCGCGGCCTTCGCGCCGGGCGTGAGGATGTCGAGCGCGGCTCGGACCGCGGCATCCCCGATCGCGTGGATCTGGGTCGCGATGCCCCCAGCCGATGCCCGCGCGACCAGGGCCGCCAGCTCGTCGGGTTCGGTCATCCAGACGCCGCGGCGGCGCTCCGGCGGGAGCGGTCGATCGGCTTCCGGCTCGATGTCGGCCAGCAGGGCGGCCGTGCGTGATCCGAGTGAGCCGTCGGCGAAGCACTTCTGCCAGCCGACCCTCGCCCGCCCGGTCGAGTCGCTCCCGAGCACCGTCCCGCTTCGGAACCCACGCTCAAGCGCGGCCGCCAGGGAGTCGTCGCGCAGACACGCATGCACCCGCAGGGGCAACTGGCCGGATTCCGCGAGCCGCGCGTAGAGCGGGAAGGAGTAGGTGAGGTCCGGGTCGGGAGCGACGCCACCGGGATCGTGGCAGGCGACCACCCCAAGCGACACGAGCTCCTGCCCGACCTCCACGATGGCGGCGGCGAGAGCGTCCGGGGTGAGTGGCGGGACGTGGATCGTGACGAGCCGCGTGGCGGCCTCATGCAGCACACCCTCCGGCGTCCCGTCGGGCGCACGACGGACCACGCCGCCCGGCGGGTCGTCGGCACCGAAGCCGGCAGTGGCGAGCGCCGAGTTGCTGGCCCACAGGGCGTGATGGTCATGCGCCCACAGCGCGGCGCGGCGGCCGGGCGCGACGGTCTCGAGCTGATCGGCGGTCGGCCAGCCGCCCCATCGATCGCTGTCCCAGCCGTGGCCCTCGAGCCATGCCTCGGGCGGGAGAGCCTCGTGCGCGGCGCGCAGCCGAGCTAATCCATCCTCGAGCGATGGCGCGTCGGTCAGGTCGACCTGGCCCTTCGCCATGGCGGCCTGCGCGAGGTGCAGATGTGCGTCAGTAAGCCCGGGGATCGCGACCTGGTCCGGCTCCAGGCGGATGCGCTGCGTGAACGGATCCGCTCGCGTCTCGAGGAAGATCTCCGACCCGGCGAACGCGACGCGACCGTCGCGGATCCCGATCGCCTCGACCCAGCCGAAGCCCTTGTCGCCCGACAGGGTCGCGATGCGGCCGGTGATGAGGGTCTCGAGGGGCATGGCCGGTCAGCCTAGCGGCTCGGGCGACGCTCGCGGCGGCGATTCCGACCCGACGGGGTCCGCGAGCACCGCCCCCAACGCCTCGTGCGACATCCCTGCGCCGAGCCCGAGGGCCAGGGCCACTCGGGCCTTGATCGCGCACAGCGTCCCGACCCGGAGCGCGCCGGCGCGGACCCACGTCGCGCCGCCGCCCGGGAAGGCGTAGGCGACCGAGACCGGCCCGGCCGGGCAACGCGACGCCAGCGCGACGGCGACGCCCGCGGCCATCGCCCGCTCGGCGGCCGCCAGCCAACCAGGTGACGTGTTCCCGGCCCCCGTGGCCGCGACCACGATGCCGTCGGCCCCGCCCGCGATGGCCGCGTCCAGCAGCGACCCGTCCGTGCCGATCCCGGCCGTCAGCAAGTGCACCCGGGCGCCGGCCGCAGGGACCGGGTCCACGCGTCGACGCGGCCCGCGAGCTCGCTCCGACACGACGCGGCCATCCGCCACCCGCCCGAGGGTGCCGCCGTTGGGCGACCCGAATGACGTGAAGGCGCTCGTGTGGAGCTTCGTGACGTCGTCGGCGGGTTCCAGCGTCCCGGCGAGCGTCACGACGACCCCCGACTCGCGCAGCTCGGGCGACACGGCAGCGGCGACGGCATCTCGCAGGTTCGCCGGGCCGTCGAAGCCGGCTTCGTGCGGCGCTCGCATCGCGCCAGTCACGATCACCGGCTTCGCCGAGCGCAGAACGAGGTCCCAGGCGAAGCTCGTCTCCTCGATCGTGTCCGTGCCCTGGACGACGACCACGCCACTGACCGACGAGTCGTCAAGGGCCTCCTGGACGACACGCCCGATCGCGAGCACGTCCTCGAACGTGAGGTGGCTTGCGGGCGTCAGCCCGCGGTCGATGGTGACGATGTCGGCGATCGTCTCGAGGCCGGGCGTCCGCGCCAGGATCGAGGCGCCATCGAGTGCGGGCACGTTGCCGCCCGCCACGGGGTCGAAGCCCATGCTGATCGTTCCGCCCGTGAACACCATCGCGACCCGGGCCATGGTCGGCTCGGCGTCAGGCGCGGTCGGCCGGGTGGGACGGTCCGGTCCGATCGGATGGCTCGTCCGTGTCCGAGGGCGTCAGGTCGATCTCGACGGTCTCGTCCTGGTGCTCGGTCGGCTCAGGCGCGCTCAGCGCGACAGGATCGACCGGCGGTGGGAGCTTGCTCTGCGGGGCGTTCGGGTCCTCGCGCCACTTGGGCCGATCGGCGCCCAGGGCCGCCGCGAGCGGGTCCTCGAAATGGGGGTCTGCGCTGGCGCCCGCCACACCCAGGTTCGGATCGCGCAGGAACACGCTCGCGATGCCGGACACCAGGACGCCCACGCCGACGACGAGCATGACGGTAACCGTCCCGATCAGGTCGGAGATCGGCC
>JARDZW010000180.1 GCA_029240655.1 Chloroflexota bacterium | reverse complement strand
ACGCCGACGACGAGGCTCGTACCGCGATGCCGGCGCGCCGATGCGATCACCTCCGCAGTCCGGCCCGACGCGGAGATCGCGACGAGGGCGAGGTCCGGAGCGGGTGCCGTCGGAGCGCCGGTCGAGGCGTATTCCACCCAGGCCGATGCGCCCGCGGCCCGCAGGTCGGAGGCCGCGATCATCGCGGCATATCGGGAGCTGCCGAGGCCCGTGAACGCGATCCGCGCTCTCGACTGCAATGCCGGCATGAGACCAACGAGCGGCGATCCGGGGCCGTCGTAGGCCGCCAGCAGGCGCTGGAGGGCGGCTGGACCGTCGAGGATGTCGGCCACCAGCTGGTCGACGCGATCGGTCACTCGCCGTCCTCGAACAGTGCCCGCATCCCCTCGGTCGGGGCGTAGAGCCACGACGGGAGGTACGTCGTGGCATAGGCGAATTCGTACAGCTCCTTGTCGATCTCGAAGGCGCGCAGGAGCGCCGGGTCCATGGCATACCAGACCAGCTCCTGCCGGAGACCGCTCTGGTATGCCTCGAGGAACCGTTCACGCGAGCGGCGGATCCACCCCCCGAGGTCGAGCCCGACGTGCTCGAGCGGGCCCCCGTTGCTCGCCTCGGCACGGCGAGACGCGCTGCGGGCGACGTGGTCGAGCGAGCGCAACATGGAGGCCACGTCACGCAGCGGCGACCGATGCGCACGTCGAGCGTCCGGCGAACTGAGCGGCTCGCCCTCGAAGTCGATGACGCGGAAGCCATCGGGCGCCAGCAGGAGCTGACCGAGGTGGTAGTCGCCGTGCGCCCGGATGACCTCCGGGGTCGTCGGGAGCGCGTCGAGCACGGTCAGCGCCTCGGCGATCCGCGGGGCGAGCTCACGCAGGGTCGCCCGGGCGTCGTCCGCCGTCGTGACATCGAGCGCCGTCTCGAGATGCATCCGTGCCTCTCGGGCCCACGAGCGGATCTCGTCCCGCGTCGCCTCGCGGGGCGCCATGTCCGGGAGCCCGTGGCCGTCGGAAAGCGCGGCGTGGAGGCCGGCGGTCAGCGTCCCGAGATCGGCTGCGACCTCGGTGGCATATTCGACGCTCACCTCGCCCGGTGCCACGAGCCAGGCCGTCAGGGTCTCGGCGAGCCACTCGAAGGCATCGGCGCCGTCATGGACGTACTCCTGGGCCATCGCGACCGTCGATGTCCCGTCGCGGACCGACACGATCTCGGCGAAACCGGCGAGTCGCGGGACGGCCGAAAACGCTGCCTCCTCGGACAGGAACGCGGTCATCTCGAGGTCCGGATTGAGCCCGGGCTGCAACCTGCGGTACACCTTGAGGATGAGGCGCTCCGCCAGGACCACCGAGGTGTTCGACTGGTCCGCGCCGAGATCCCGTTCCGTGCCTGCGGCGATCTCCGCGGCGCCGTCCGGCACGAGGTCGGGCAGCGCGGGGGCGGGACGGCAGACGAGGACGGCCGCGGGCGGCGCGTTTGCGTCGGGATCCGTCGGGAGGGCCGCGACGATGCGCCCCTCCCCCATCGCGACCCCGAACGCCCGCCACGCGCCATCGCCAGGCACGGCCTCACGCAGCGGTGTCCCGGTGAACGCGAACGAGTAGTCCTGGCGCGCGCCGTCGTCGAGGGTCAGCGTGACGACCGCCAGCACGTGCGGTGCCGCCACGTCGAGGATGAACGCCTCACCGAGGGCCGCCACGGCGACCGCGCGACCCTTGGCGCCGAACCAGCGAGCGTTTGCGATCGACTCGAGCTCGAGTCGCCCGACCGCGGCCTCGACCTCTGCGCGCGTGCTCAGATCTTGAGCATCACGTGCTTGACGACCGTGTAGTCCTCGACCGCATACATGCTCTGGTCCTTGCCGTAGCCGGATTCCTTGAAGCCGCCGTGGGGCATCTCGGACACGAGCATGAAGTGGTCGTTGATCCAGACGGTGCCGAACTGGATCGCCTTTGCGACGCGCATCCCGCGCCCGGCGTCGGCGGTCCACACCGAGGCGGCCAGGCCGAAGCGGACGTCGTTGGCCCACTTGATGGCCTGGTCCTCGTCGGAGAAGCGCTGGACCGTCACGACCGGCCCGAAGACCTCGTCCTGCACGATCTCGCTCCTCTGGTCCGGGCCTGCGATGAGCGTCGGCTCGTAATACGCGCCCGGACGGTCCGGACGGACCCCGCCGGTCACGATCTCGGCGCCATCACGCGCCCGCTCGACCATGCCCTCGACCTTGTCGGCCTGGGCCTTCGCAATGAGCGAGCCCATCTCGATGTCGTCACCCTCGGCCGGATCGCCCCACTTGATCGCCTTGACCTGGTCCGAGACCTCGGCGACGAACTTGTCGTAGATCTTGGGACCGGCGATGACGCGGGTTGCCGCGGTGCAGTCCTGCCCGGCGTTCCAGTAGCCCCACAGCTTGATCGCCTCGGCGACCGCGTCGAGATCGGCGTCGTCGAAGACGATGACCGGAGCCTTGCCACCGAGCTCGAGGTGCAGCCGCTTGACCTTCTCGGCCGCGACCCTGGCGATGTGCTTGCCGGTATCCGTATCGCCGGTGACCGAGACCATCCCGACCTTGGGGTGGCCGACGAGCGGGTCCCCGACCACCGAGCCGCTGCCGGTGATGACGTTGAGCACGCCAGGAGGCAGGATGTCGGCGGCGATCTCGGCCAGGACGAGGGCCGTCAGTGGCGTGCGGATCGACGGCTTGAGGATGACCGTGTTGCCGGCCGCGAGCGCGGGGCCGATCTTCCATCCGGCCATCATGATCGGGTAGTTCCACGGGGCGATGGATGCCACCACGCCCACCGGTTCGCGGCGGATGAACGAGGTGTGGCCTTCCATGTACTCGTTCGCGGCCTTGCCCTCGAGCAGGCGCGCCGCCCCGGCGAAGAAGCGCAGGTTGTCGACCATGACCGGGATCTCGTCGATCGCGGCGGCGACCGGCTTACCCGCATTCTTCGACTCGAGGCGACCGAGCTCGTCGGCACGTGCCTCGATGGCGTCGGCGAGCTTGAGGATCGCCAGGCTGCGCTCCTGGGGCGTCGCGCTGCCCCAGGTCTCGAAGGCGGCTGCCGCCGCGTTCGCGGCCCGGTCCACGTCCTCCGCACCCGACGCCTGGACCCGGGCGATGACCGTCCCATCGGCGGGGTTCTCGACCTCGATCGTCTCGCCCGACGCGGAATCGACCCACTCGTTGTTGATGAACTGCTGGTACGTCTTCACGCGTTCCGCGACGTCGGTCATCTCGATTGCCTCCTGGGGCGTGACGGCAAGGGGGGAAGTGTCGTCATCCTATGCCCGCAGCGGTAGTCCGTCTCGCCACGCGGTCGAGGTCAGCTCGGCGGCGCACCCGGCGACTTCAGGCCATCGATGACGAGCTCGGCCGTCTCGGCCGCGATCTCGGTGGTCGGCGGCACACCTTCCGCCATCAGGTAGACCAGAAGGCTCCCAAGGATGAGGCGGGCAGGAAGATCCGGATCGATGTCGGTGCGCAGGCCGGCTCCCGCTGCCAGGCGACGGTACTCATCGGCGATCGGCACCCGGTTCGGCCCGACGGTCTCGAACCTGATCGCGTCGGCGCCGTCAGGCTGGCGCAGCAGACCGCGCATGATCTCGGGGAACACCATCCGAAATCCGGGATTCGCAAGGATCGCCTGGGCCTGACCTGCCACGAGTCGGAGGTCCGCCCGCAGATCGCCGGTGAGCGGGAACGGATCGCGACCGACGGCCGCTCGGACGGTGGCCGCGAGCAAGGCATCACGCCCGGGAAAGCGTAGATAGATCGACGCTCGAGCTACCCCTGACCGTTTGGCCACCGCATTCATCGTCACGCCCTCGGGTCCGCCCGACGCGAGGAGCTCGAGTGCGGCTCGCAGGATCGCGGCATCGACGTCGTGGCTCCGGGGGCGGCCGGGGGCGTGGTTCACGCTGGTCACGGCTCCGGAGCTGTCCATATTTCTATACTAGGCGATGTGTATGGCATTCGGCCAACCGAAAGCCCCATCACCCGCCGGTGAGGGCCACCCGTTCGATGTGGTCGGCGGCGCGCGTCGTGCCGGACATCGACTTGATCCGCATCGACATCGACTTGAGGCGCTTGGCCAGTGGCTTGTCGGCCACGAGCTCGTCGATGGCGTCGGTCAACTCCTCGTCGCGAAAGCCGTACGTCGAGAGGCGCCGGCCCAAGCCGGTCTCCTCCACTCGCTGGGCGTTATCGACCTGATCCCAGAAGAGCGGCAGCACGATCATCGGCTTGCCGTGGTGGAACGCCTCGGTGACGGTGTTGTTACCGCCATGGGTGATCACGAGGTCGACCTGCGGCAGGATCGCCGGCTGGGGCAGGAACGCCTCGCCCACCTGGTTGTCGTGGAGCGTGATCTGGTCGGCGAGCGGGCCCT
>JARDZW010000065.1 GCA_029240655.1 Chloroflexota bacterium | reverse complement strand
GCCGAACGCCTTGACCATGATGTCCTTGAGCTTGGCGTTGACGACCGCCTCGCTCCAGTGGTCGCGGTTGAGGTCCTGCACCCATTCGAAGTAGCTGACCGTGACGCCGCCGGCATTGCACAGGATGTCCGGGATCATGAACTTGCCGGCGTCGTAGAGGATCTCGTCTGCTTCGGGCGTGGTCGGACCGTTGGCGGCCTCGGCGATGATCTTCGCCTTGATGTTGCGGGCGTTCCGCGACGTGATCTGGTTCTCCAGGGCGGCCGGGATGAGGATGTCGCAGTCGACCTCGAGGACACCGGCGTTGGAGATGTCGTCCGCGCCCGGGAAGCCCTGGACCGTGCCGTGCTCCTGCTTCCAGCCGACGACCTTCGCGACGTCGAGGCCGCCCGCGGAGTGGATGCCACCGGTCGAATCCGACACGGCAACCACCGTCGCACCCTCCTGGGCGATGAGCCGGGCCGCGATCGCGCCCGCGTTGCCGAAGCCCTGGATCGCGACCTTCGACTTCGTCAGGTCCATGCCGAGGTGGGCGACGGCTTCGATGACGCAGAAGACCGTGCCACGAGCGGTCGCCTCGTTGCGGCCTTCCGAGCCGCCAAGGCTGATCGGCTTCCCGGTCACGACGCCCGGGACCGTGTAGCCCGCGTGCATGGAATACGTATCCATCATCCAGGCCATGATCTGGGCATTGGTGTTGACGTCCGGGGCCGGGATGTCCTTCTCGGGGCCGACGAGGACCTCGATCTCGGTGAAGAACCGGCGGGTCAGGCCCTCGAGCTCCTTCTGGCTGAGCTTCTTGGGGTCGACGATCACCCCGCCCTTGCCACCGCCGTACGGGATCCCGACGACCGCGCACTTCCAGGTCATCCACATCGCGAGGGCCTTGACCTCGTCGAGCGAGACGTCCTGGTGGTAGCGGATCCCGCCCTTGGCCGGACCGCGGCCCAGGTTGTGCTGGACGCGATAGCCGGTGAAGACCTGCACCGACCCGTCGTCCATGTGGACCGGGAAGTGGCAGGTGAATTCGCGCCGCGGCTCGCGAAGGACGAGCCGCATCCCGGCGTCCAGGTCGAGACGCTCGGCAGCGAGATCGAACTGTCGCTGTGCGACTTCCCACGCGTTGATCCGCGCAGCGACGTGCTCGGTGGTCATGGAAGGGAGAACCTCCGTGTCGGGCGCCCGTCCCGGGTCGCCTCGTCAAGTGTGGGCCGTCTCCCGGACGACCCCACGGGGCGTGTCGAAGGTTCTCGGGCGGGTTCGCCGGACTTCGACGCGCGACTCATGCGGCGCCGAGTATAGCCGGAGGCCGGCCGGAAGCGCCTCCCCGATGGTACCGGTCGGCAAGGTTGTCGCAACCTCACCGCAACCTTCACGCCGGGGCGGCACCTGGCTTGTACAGGATCGCCGCGCCGACGCAGCCCGGCCCCAGGTGCGGTCCGACGGACGCACCGACCAGCGCCACGGACACATCTTCGGGCTTCAAGTGCGGCAGGCGGCGGAGCATCTCGGCGCGGAACGCCTCGACGTCCGCGTTGGTCGTGTGGAGGATCGCCAGTCGTTCGATGGGCGCTTCGGTGATCAGCTCGATCAGGCGCTCGCGGGCCTTGGAGCGAGTTCGGACCCGGTCCGCCGTGGTGACCACGCCGTGCTTGACCTTGATGATCGGCTTCACCGACAGCAGCGTGCCGATGGCCGCCTGGGCGCCACCGATGCGGCCACCTTTCTTGAGGTACTCGAGCGTCTCGAGGGCCACGTACATGAGCATGTCCGGTGCCCGCTCCTCGAGGGTCTCGGCGATCTCGGCGACCGGACGGTCGGCTGCGGCCATCTCGACGCCCATCTGGGCGAGGATGCCCTGGGCCATCGATGCGCCCTGGGAATCGACGATGTGGATCTCCCGGTCAGGCAGCATGTCGCGCGCGATCTGGGCGCTCTTGATCGTGCCCGACAGCGTGCCGGCGACGTGGATCGAGACGATCGCTTCGGCACCGGCTGCGAACGCGGCCTCGTATGCCGCCTTGAAGTCGCCGGGCGACGACGCCGCCGTGGTGGGAAACGGCGCATCCGGCGCCACCATCCGATCCCAGAATGCGGGGCCGCTCAGATCGACCCCAGCCTTGAAGGTCGCAGTCCCGAAGCTGACCAGCAACGGGATGACGTGGATGCCCGACGCCTCGGCCTCGGCCGGGTCGAGATCGGACGCCGAATCAGTGAAGATCGCGACGCGACTCAAGGGTGGCTCCTCCTCAGGGACCGAACCGGCGCGTGTGGCGTTTCCGGCATGATACGGGCCCGGTCGAGGCCGCAACCGGTAGGCTGTGCAGCACATGGATCGACCGCTGTGGGCCGTGCTGGCCGGCACCTTCTCGCTGCGCTTCAGCACCGGTCTCACCGGGGCGATGCTGGGCGTCTACCTCGCGACCCTCCCCGAACACGGCGGTCCTGCTGTCGGTGCGATCGTCCTGGGCGTGTTCGGGGCCCTGTTCTACCTCGCGGAACTCGTCCTGTCGCCGATCTTCGGGATCCTGTCCGACCGCCAGGGCCACCACCGGGTGATGCTCTACGGACCGATCTTCGGGGCCGTGGCCGTGATCATGACCGGCTTCACCGCCGATCTCGGCCTGCCGGACCCCCTGGCCCTCATCCTCGCGCCGATCACCGGCAGCCTGGTCGTACTGGGATTCACGCGTGTTCTCGAGGGGGCGTCGACCGCGGCCAGCATCCCGTCGATCCTGGGCTACATCGCGATGGTCACCGCTGGCGACGAGCTGCTGCGGGGTAAGGCCGCCGCCCGGTTCGAGGGCGCGACGCTACTCGGGCTGGGCGCCGGCTTCGGGGCGGCCCCGGTCGTGTTCGCGCTGTTCGGGCCGACGGCGTTCTTCCTGAACGCCGTGCTCTACGGCGTCTCGTTCCTGATCTTCCTGAGCGTGAAGGACCCGGCCGGCGACGCCAGTGCCGCACGCTCGGAGCACGTGGGTTTCGGACGGTACCTCGAGCTGCTCCGCAGCACCCATGTCTGGCTCCTGGCTCCGACCTGGATCGCGGTCAATGCGTCGATCGGGCTGTGGTTCAGCCAGTCGATCTTCCAATTCGCCCAGGCGAACCCGGACTTTCCGGACCAGTCGCTGATGCGCGGCTTCAGCGCGATCGCGATCTCGGCTGCGGTGCTCGTGATCGGGATCATCTTCGGGCTCGGCCTGCTGTATTGGGGGAACCGTTTCAAGAACACGCGCCGCACCTCGATCATCCTGTACGGGATCCTTGGCGGGGGCGCGCTCGTCGGGGCGGCGATGGTCGTGAACCACGGCACGGGCCTGCCGCTCGTCATGCTGCTCGCGGCGGCGGCCCTGGCTGCGTTCGGGCTGTTCGTGATGGCCGGGGCCACACCCGCAGCCCTCGGGCTGCTGGCCGATATCTCCGAGCGCTTTCCCGACGACCGCGGCGCGATCATGGGCCTCTACTCGGTGTTTCTCGCGGTCGGGCAGATCATCGGGGCGCTGATCGGCGGCTTCGCGGCCGAGGCTGCCGGCATCGACGGGATGCTGGTCGCGACCGGGGTGCTGCTGCTCGTGGCGCTGCTGCCGTTGGCCCGCCTGCGACGGGCCGAGGACCCGGTGACCGGGACGATCGGATGATCGACGGACACCCGTGGAGCCCGGTGCCGCTGGCCCGTGGTGCACGCGGCGCGGTCGTGGCGCCACATCACCTGGCGACGGCCGCCGGCCTCCATGTCCTGCGTGCCGGCGGGTCGGCGGTGGACGCGGCGATCGCGACGAACGCCGTGCTTGGCGTGGTCGTGCCGAACCATTGCGGCCTCGGCGGGGATGCGTTCTGGCTGATCTGGGACGCGACGGAATCGCGCCAGGTGGCGCTCAACGGGTCGGGTCGGAGCGCCCGCGCGATTGATGCTGCGACGCTCCGGGAGCGCGGCGTGACGTCGATGCCACGGCGCGGGCCGCTCACGATCACCGTCCCAGGTGCCGTCCGGTCCTGGGCTGACGCCCACAAGCGATTTGGGCGACTGACACCGGCCGAGGTGCTGGCCCCGGCCGTCGAGCTGGCACGGGATGGGTTCCCGGCCTGGGGCGAGTTCATCGATAGCGTCGAGGCGACCTCCGAGCTGCTCGCGGCCCAGCCCGGCTCCGGGGCCGGCTTCGCGGCGGTGTACCGCTCGCATGGGCGCCCGTGGCTGCCCGGCGAGCGCGTGCGACTGGCGGCGCTCGCGGACACGCTCGAGACGCTGGCGCGTGAGGGCTTCGATGCCTTCTACGACGGCGATCTGGGGGAGCGCCAGGCTCGGGGCCTGGCTGGCGCGGGATCGCCGATCGGGATCGAGGACCTGCGCGAGCACACGTCGACGTGGGGCGAGCCGATCTCCATCGACTACCGCGGTGTCCGCGTGACGACCCACGCGCCGAACAGCTCCGGGGTCGTCGCGCTCGAGCTGCTCGGCCTGCTGGAACGGTTCGAGCCGCCCGGTCCCGCGGCCTTCGGGCCGGAAGGTGTGGCCGACGCGCGCTGGATCCACCTGCACCTGGAGGCCGCCAAAGTCGCGATGGCCGATCGCGATGCCTACCTGACCGACCCGTCAGCGCGGGAGGTGCCGGTCGAGCTGCTCCTGGATAGCGACCGGCTCCGGGACGTGGCGACGGGGATCGACCTGACGCGAGCCAGCGCTCCGCGGGCCGCCTCCAACCCGCTCGGCGGCGGCACGGTGTACATGGCCACCGTCGATCGGGCCGGCAACGCCGTGAGCCTCATCGAGTCGAACTACCTGGGCTTCGGATCCGGTGTCGTCGATCCAGAGACCGGGATCCATTACCAGAACCGCGGCAGCTATTTCAGCCTGGACGAGGATCATCCGAACGTGCTCGAACCACGGAAGCGGACGATGAGCACGCTGCTCCCCGGGATGCTGTTCCGGAGCGATCGGGCCGGGCCGTGGATCGTCATCGGCTCGATGGGCGGGGACGCCCAGCCGCAGATCCATGCCCAGTTCGTGAGCGCTGTCGTCGACGGCGGGCTCGATATCCGGACCGCCATCGCCGCACCGCGTTTCTACATCGAGCCAGCCGATCACTTCGCGCCGCCGACGGCCGTCTACCTGGAGCCCCGTCATGCGGCGGGCGTCGACGCCACGCTGCGCGGCCTCGGCCACGGATTGGTGCCGACGGCTGCCTTCGACGCGAACCTTGGGCATGAGCACGCGATCGAGCTCGTCGCCGGCGGGCCGGCCGAACCGGGGGGCTCGCTGGCAGCCGCGACGGACCCGCGCAGCGAAGGGTTGCCGGCGGTTTGGTAGCGGTCGCCCATATGCGATACTCCCCCGACCGGTGGCAGGCAGCGCTCACACACCGCCGCCACCGGTAGCGCTCGCCAAGGGACGCTCATGGGCGCCAGGAGCTCCGGGGTTCGCTCACGCCGCCGCACCATTTGCGCCACTATCTGGCGACCGCCGTGCCGTTTGGACCGGCAGTCCGGCGAGTCCCGTACCAGAGGAGCCCTGTGACTTCGAACGTCGGGCAGAACTATCCGTACACCAGCGAGACCGAGGCCGATCGGGCCGCGGCGGTCGCCCGTCTCGTCGCGGAGCGCGAGGGCCTGGCTGACACGCTCGCCGCCGAATCGACGCCGCCCGATGTGCGCGAACGGTGGTGGGTCTGGAAGTGCCCGACCCAGGGTTGTCCCGGTCTGCTGCACGCCGCCGGCTATTCCGCGGAGAAGCACGCGGTCTTCGTCGTCTGCGACGGGACCTGCGCGAAGACCTTCCTGCGCTAGCGACGAGCCGGCTCCTCCGACCCTCGCCCAGAGCCGTTTACCCTAGGCGACCGTGACCGATCCCCTGCCCGACAGCGCCGCCCTGGACCCCAACGAAACGATCGTCGACCCGGCCATGCTCGCAGAGAGTCGACGACGGCTCCTCATGGATGCGCTCGGGATCGCGGTCGCGGCCGTCGGGTTCGGGTTCGTCTACGGGCTGGCCGCCCGCGAGGCCGGGTTCTCGCCGATCGAGGTCATCGCGATGAGCCTGATCGTCTTCGGCGGCGCGGCGCAGTTCGCGGCGGTCGGTTACGTGGCGAGTGGCCTCGCCTGGCCCGCCATCGTGCTCCTGACCTTCCTCCTCAACGCGCGCCATCTGCTGTACTCAGCCGCGCTCGCGCCGTGGTTCCGCCATATCCCGTTCTGGCGACGCGCGGTGATGGCGCATCTGCTCACGGATGAGGCATTCGCGTTGACCATCGCCCACAACCAGCGGGTGGGTCGCACCGATGAGCGCGGTTATTGGGTCGCCGCCATCGTCGCCACGTTCATCCCCTGGAACATCGCCACCTTTGCGGGGTCGGTGTTGGGTGGCGAGATCCCGGACCCGAATCGGTTTGGCATCGACATCATCTTCCCGGCGGCCATGATCGGCCTGGCAGTCGGGCTGATCACCGGTCGCCGCGAGATCGTCGCGGCGACGGTCGGGGCGGGCGTCGCGGTGGTCGCGGCGCTGTTGACCAGCCCATCGATCGGGATCGTCGCTGGTGGCCTCGTGGGGCCGGCGGTCGGGCTTCTGTTGCCAGCGACCGCCGCGCGCGAGATCGCGCCCATCGGCACGCCGGCGTCCGCGGAGCGTTACTCGATGCCGGGATCGCACGTCGTCCAGAGGCGCGCAGGCGGATCGGTGCCACCGGCCGGCGACGTTCCAAAGAACCAGGACGGTTCGCCATGAGCACGGACCTGGTGCTGCTCGCCGTGCTGATGTTCGGGGCGACCTATCCGACGCGGGCGCTCGGCCTGCTGTGGCCGGGCATCGACCGCCTGCCACGCGTTGCGCTCGACTACCTTCAGCTGGTCGGGCCGGCGGTCCTGACCGCCCTGGCCGCCGTCAACGTCATGGTCGTCGTGGAGGGAGACGGCCCGCCCGCGTTCCATGTCGGCATCGAATGGGTCGCCGTGGTGGCCTGCCTGGCGATCACGGCCTGGCGCAAGAACCTGCTCTTGGGGCTCGTCGCGGCAGTGGCCATCGTCGCGGTAGCGCGGGCGACCGGGTTGGCCGCGATCCCGATCTGATCGAAGCCCGTTCAGCCGCGGCGCGCCTCGGCCTCGATCTCGACGAGGAGACTCGGGTGCATCAGGGCCGCGACCGCGACCAGCGTGGCCGCGGGCCGGATCTCCCCGAAGACCTCGCCGTGGACCGTCGTCACCGCCGCCGCCTGGGTCATGTCCGTGACGAACATCCGGGTCCGCACCACGTCCCCCAACGAAAAACCGCCCTCCGCCAGGGCGCGCTCGATGATTCCGAGGACGGCCCGCGCCTGCGCGGCGATGTCGCCTGGGTGCTGAGAACTGCCGTCCGGGCCGGCGTCCGTCGTCCCGGCCACCCAGCACGCGTCACCGACGACGATCGCCCGGCTGTACCCAGCGACCCGCTCCCACGGTCCCCCCGACGAGATCCGTCGGCGCTCGCCGCTCACTCCGCGACGACGAAGCGGGGATCGTCGGCGCGCCAGCCCAGAACCTCGGGGTCGCGGGCGATCGCCAATAGAAGCCCGGCCAGCAATGCCGTCCGCGGCACGATCGAGTCCACTTCCAGGTACTCGGCCGGCGAATGGTCGTTGCCGCCGATCGGTCCGAGCCCGTCCAGGGTCGGGACGCCCATGCCGGACGTCGTGTTCGCATCCGACGCTCCGCCGGTCGAGGTGTCGTGCACCTCGAAGCCCAATCGCCCCGCCACCGCTTGGGCATGCTCGACGAGGCGCCCACTTCGAGCGAGCTTCTCCATGGGCTGCCAGGCGACCATCACCTGCGGCTCGACGGAGGTCCCCTCGATCTCGGTCGTCGCGACCACATCCATGATCGCCTGCCTCACCTCGGCGAGGCCATCGGCGGTCGTGGCCCGGACATCGACTTCGAGCTCACAACGTTCGGGGACGACGTTGGGTCGCGTGCCGCCGGCGATCTTGCCGACGTTCACGGTCACGCCCGGCCAGCGGCCGTTGAGCTCGTGCAGCTCGCGGACGATCCGCGCGGCCTCGAGGATGGCGTTGCGGCCCTTCTCCGGCTCCACGCCCGCGTGGGCCGCGCGGCCGTGCACGGTCAACCGCGTGTCGAGGATGCCCTTGCGGGCCGACACGATGTCGCCGTTGGCGCGGGCACACTCGAGGACCAGGCAGACATCGACGTCCGCGGCGGCCTCCCGGATGTGGTCGACCGACGACGGCGATCCGATCTCCTCATCGGGGTTGGCGATGAAGGTCAGGCGCTCGAAGGGCAAGCCGCCAAGCTCGCCAAGGATCGATTTGACCGCATAGAGACCGGCGAGCAGCCCCGACTTCATGTCGGTCACGCCCGGGCCGTGCGCGTTGCCATCGTCGATCCGGAAGGGGCGCTCGGCCACGGTACCCGGGTCGAACACCGTGTCCATGTGGCCGATCAGGAGGACCCGCGGGCCGTCGGCCATGCCGCGGAACGTGGCCACGACCGTGTTGCCGAATCGCCCGCCCGGATCGGGCCGGATGTCGATCTCCGCGCCGAGATCGGACAGGACGCCGGCGGTCCAGCGACCGACCTCGTTGACGCCATCGGGCGTGTACGTCCCGCAGTCGATGTTGACGAGCTGCTCGAGGTCGGCGAGGTAGGCCGGGAGATCCGCCGCGATCGAGCTGCGAAGCGCGTCGATCTCGAGGTCGGTGGCCGTCGTCCCGCTCGTCATCGCGGCCAGTCTACGCGGGCGTCGGGGTTGCTATCCTGCCCGGACCGTGCGACTGGTCGAGATCCGCCTGCTCGAGGGACCGAATGTCTACCGGCTCGAGCCGGTGGTGAAAGTGGAGGTCGCGGTCGGCCGTCGCCGGACCTGGTACGGCCAGCGCGATCCCGGGCGACACGCACTGGTCTGGCTCGGCGCCAAGGTCCCGGCCCGGGAATGGCCCGATCCGATCGCGGCGATCGTGGCATGGGTCCGCCGGCTCCGCGTGGATCACGATGAAGGCCGGGCAGGGCTGGCGGTCCATCGCTCGTCGGACCCGGGCCATTGGATCGTCACGTTCCCGTGGACCGGTGAGGAACGAGCCCGCGTGCTCACCGACGCGGCCATCGCCCTCGCCGACCGCGACGTCTCGCCATCCCGGACCGCGCGATTGACCGGGGCCCAGGAACGGCTCTGGACGCGCTGGAGCGAGCGGATCGCGGCGGCGGGCACGGCTCCGCCCACGTGGATCCGCGACTCCGAGCGGCGCGTCCCGATCGTCTCCATCTCGGGAACCAATGGCAAGTCCACCGTGACCCGGCTCATCACCCACATCCTCGTCCAAGCCGGGAAGCGTGTCGGTACGACGACCTCGGACGGCGTCCTCATCGACGAACGCCTGGTGGAGGCCGGCGACTGGACGGGGCCGGCCGGCGCGCAACAGGTGCTGGCGAGGTCGGACATCGAGGTGGGCGTCCTCGAGACCGCTCGCGGGGGGATCGTCCTGCGCGGGATGGGCTACGAATCGAACGACGCCTCCATCCTCACGAACGTCTCTTCCGATCACCTCGACCTGCAGGGCATCCACACCCTGCCCGAGCTGGCGGAGGTCAAGTCGACCGTCTGCCGGATCACGAAACCGGACGGCTGGGTCGTACTCAACGGAGATGATCCACTCGTGGCGGCAGTGGCGCGCCGTGTCCGCGCGAACGTGGCCTTCTTCTCGATGGACCGCAATGGCGAGGGACCACCGCGGGTTCGCCGCCACGTCGCGAACGGCGGCCGCGCCTACCTTCTCCGCGACGGCTGGCTCATCGAGGCGTCCGGGACGTCGGTCACGAAGATCGCAGAAGCGGCGCGGATCCCGATCGCCATCGGAGGGCTTGCCCGACACAACGTCGCGAATGCACTCGCGGCGGCCGGCGGCGCACGCGGCCTGGGCGCGTCGATCGCGCAGGTGCGCGACGGGCTCCTCGACTTCCGTCCGTCCACCGACCGCTCGCCCGGGCGGCTCAACCTGTTCCGGCTCGGATCCCAGCTGGTGATCGTGGATTTCGCCCACAACGAGGCCGGGATCTCGGCGGTCCTCGACGTCGCCGAGGGGATCGCGGCGGGCGGCGCCGGCCGGACCGCGTCGATCACGGCGATCATCGGCACTGCCGGCGACCGCCCCGACGACACCCTGCGTGGCATCGGGCGCATCGCCGCACAACGAGCCCAGCGCGTGGCGATCAAGGAGACGCGCAAGTACCTGCGCGGCCGGACCGCGTCGTCCGTGGTCGGTGAGCTCCTCGACGGCGTCAAGGCCGGCGGCGGTGTCGTGGCCGACGTGGCGATCTACGAGTCGGAGACGGCCGCGCTTCGAGCGGAGATCAACGGCTCGGGAGCGCAGAAGCCACGGGTCATCGTGCTCATGTGCCATGAGGAGCGCGACGAGGTCTTTGCGCTCCTGTCCGACCTGGGCGCGCGGCCGGTCGACGTGGCCGACGAACTGACCCGCCTCGTGCCGAGACTCCAGGACCGCCCACGCCGCGATTGATCGAGGCGACGCCGCCACTCGGCAAGCCTCCGATTCCCGACGCGAAGCATTGCATCCGCTCCCATCGCGGGCGCATCATGCGCGCGGGGCGGGTCGGACGTCCTGGCCGCCCCCGGCTGGAGGGATACCCGTGGAGATGGTCATCGGCATCGCGCTGATCGTGATCGCCGCGCTGGAGATCCTCTTCATCGTCCGTGTCGTGCAGGCGAACATGGGGCGGCCCTGACCCGACGCCCCCAGGCCGCCGGCGCAGGTTCCGCGAACGCCGCTCCGTGGCGGACGCGCCCCCACACCGTGGGCTACGTGCTCGTGACGTCACGATCCGCGAGCAGCAGCCCGTCCTCCACCGCCCAGGTCAACCGGACTTGGTCGCCACGGTGGAGTTCGCGGCCGCCCCGCTCGCGGGGCTCGCGTACGGAGACCCGCTGCCCGCCCTCGAGTGTGAGCTCGTACTTGGTATCGGGCCCGAGGTTGAGCACCTCCCCGACCGTGGCATCGACGACGTTCGATCCCGGCACCAGGTCCGAGCCCCCATCGAGGATCCGCGTTCGCTCCGGGCGGATCACGAGTGCCGCCGCTGCTCCCGCCTCGAGCGCCGCCTGCTCAGCGGCCACTCGACCGACCCGCCACCGCCATGGTCCGCGGGTCATCCACCCGCCATCGGCGCCGTCTGCCTCGTAGCGACCCCGCAGGATGTTCGATTCGCCGATGAAGTCCGCCACGAACAGCGATGCCGGTCGGTCGTAGAGGTCCTCACCGTTCCCGAGCTGCTCGATCCGACCCTCGCTGAAGATCGCGATGCGGTCGCTCATGACGAGCGCCTCTTCCTGATCGTGCGTCACGTACAGGACCGTCGCCCCGAGCTCGCGGCTCACGCGGATGATCTCGAGCTGGAGCGACTCGCGCAGCTTCCGATCGAGCGCACCGAGCGGCTCGTCCATGAGCAGGAGGCGCGGCTGGAAGACGACCGCCCGTGCCAGCGCGATCCGCTGTTGCTGACCGCCCGACAGTTGGCGCGGGTAACGACCGCCAAGGTCACGCAGCTTGACCAGGTCCAGGGCCTCGCTGACGCGCCGCTCGACGTCGGGCCGCGACTGACGCCGCATCCGCAGCGGGAAGGCCACGTTCTGGGCGGCCGTCATGTGCGGGAACAGGGCGTAGTTCTGGAACACCATGCCGACGTCGCGGCGATAGGGCGGCACCCGTGTCATGTCCTGACCGTCGATCTCGATCGAACCGCCGCTCGGGCTCATGAACCCGGCGATCATGCGCAGGGTCGTCGTCTTGCCCGAGCCCGACGGACCGAGCAGCGTCACGAATTCCCCGCGACGGACCTCCAGGTCGATCCCGTCGACGGCCACCGCACTGCCGAATGTCTTGCGCAGGTCACGCAGGACCAGCGCGGGCTGCTCGGATGTCATTGTGCCGGCGCCTGGCGCCGGACGACGAGCAGCAGGACGAGCAGCACCGTCGTCACGACCAGGAGCGTGGTCGACACGGCGGCGACCGTCGGGTCGACGGCCTGGCGGACCTGCTCCCACATCTCGACGGGCAAGGTCCTGAATCGAGCCGACGTCATGAAGATCGCGATCACCACCTCGTCCCACGAGGTGATGAACGAGAAGATCGCGCCGGTCAGGACGCCGGGAAGGATGATCGGGAACGTGATGTGCTGGAAGCTGCGCCGCGGATCGGCGCCGAGGTTGGCCGCCGCCAGCTCGAGGTTGCGGTCCATCGTACGCAACGACGTTGCGACGGCGACGACGACGAACGGCAGGGCGAGCGCGGTGTGGGCGACCACGAGGCCAACCAGGGACCCGGCGATCCGCCACTGCACGAACAGCCCGAACATGCCGATCGCGATGACCACGACCGGCACGATGAGCGGCGAGAGCACGAGCGCGTTGACCGCAGTGCGTCCGAGGAACCGGCCCCGCGTCAGCCCGAGCGCGGCCAGCGTGCCGAGCACCGTCGCCAGGATCGCCGTCAGGAGGGCGACCTGGAAGCTGTTGGCGAGGCCGGTCGACCACTGCCGATCGGTCACCATGCGCTCGTACCAATCGAGGGTGAACCCCTCGGGCGGGAAGCTCAGGATCCGCGCCTCGGTGAAGCTCATCGGCACGATCACGAGCGTCGGCGCGAGCAGGTAGAAGACCGTCAGCGCACCCAGTCCGACCATCAGGATGCGTCGCGGCTGGCGCCAGGAATCGCTCACCGCTCAGTCCTCGACCGCGCTGCCGAACACGTCCTGCAGACGGATCGCGCGCGACGAGATGAACAGGATGGCCAGCGTGATCCCGACGAGGACCACGCTCATCGCCGTCCCGAACCCCCAGTCGAGCCGTTGCTGGATCTGCTGCACGATCAGCTGACTGATCATCTGGTCGCCCAACCCACCGAGGAGCGCCGGCGTGATGTAGAAGCCGAGTGCGAGGACGAACACCAGCAAGCAACCGGCGAGGACACCGGGCAGGCTCAGCGGGACGAACACCCGGATGAATGCCGCGAACGGCGACGCCCCCAGGTTCGCCGCTGCCCGACCGAACTCCGGGTCGATCCGGCGCATGACCGCGTAGATCGGCAACACCATGAATGGCAGCAGGATGTGCGACATGCCGACGATCACCCCGCCCGTCGTCCGGATCAGCGTCAGTGGCTCATCGATGAGCCCGAGGTCGAGCAGGAAACGGTTGATGACTCCCGTGTCGCGCAGCAGGACCTGCCACGCGAAGGTCCGGACCAGGAGGCTCGACCAGAACGGCAGCAAGACCGCGATGAGCAGGAGTCCGCTCCATCGGCCGGGCACGATCGACATGAGATAGGCGAACGGGTAGCCGATCGCGAGGCAGGCGGCCGTCGAAAGCACCGCGATCCAGAACGTGTTCACGAGGACCCGGGCGTACGCCTCCTGGGAGAAGAACCGCTCGTAGTTGGATATCCCGGCATCGACCGGGTCGGTCACGCTCCGAATGACCATCGCCACCAGCGGCACCAGGAAGAACGCCGCCAGGAAGACGGTCGCGGGGATGACCAGCCACGACCAGCGGTCGCGCTTGCCGGCGAGGCTCGGCGGGGTACGGCGACGAGTCTCGCCGGCAGTGGTCATCGTCAGCGCTAGCTTCTCGGCGCGATCAGGTCAGCCGGTCACGACCCCTTCCAGGCCTGCCACGCGGCATCGATCTCAGCGAAGTTCTCCGCGAGGTAGGTGTCGTCGAAGTAGGCCGAGTTCGCGTCGGCGTTGGTGACCGAAAGGTCGTTGACCATCGCCGGGTTGGCCGTGGAGTTGAGATTGGTCGGCCCGTACGGGATGAACTCCGAGGGCTTGGCGTTGTTCGCCGCGCAGGCCGTGTACGCGATGAACTGCATGGCCGCGTCCTTGTTGGGCGAGCCCTTCGGGATGACCAGGTAGTCAGCCGTGACGATCTGCTGGTTCCACTGGATCTCGACCGGCTTCTGGTCGATGTTCTTGGCGCTCCAGCCGCGACCGTTCCAGATCATCGTCATCGCGATCTCACCGGAGCCGATGAGCTCCTGTGACTCCGCGCCCGACGTCCAGAACACGATGTCGTCCTTGATGGTGTTCAGCTTGGCCGTCGCCCGCGGCAGGTCGAGCGGGTAGAGGTCGCCAGGCGCGACGCCATCGGCCATGAGGGCGAACTCGAACATCCCGCCCTCCGAGTAGTCCCAGGCCCCGCGCTTGCCCGGGATCTTCGTCGTGTCGAAGTAGTCGGCCCAGCCCTCGGGGACCGCGCCCGCCGTCGCCTCGGTGTTGTAGGCGAGGACGACCCCGTACGTGATGTCCGGGATGCGGTAGTCGGTGATACCGAGGTCGGCGTTCAACTCGTCGCGCGGAATGAGGGAGTAGTCGAGCGGCTCGAGCAGATCGGCATGGACATCGAGACCGAAGTCATTGCCGACATCGACGACGTCCCATGTCACCTGGCCCGATTCGACCTGGGCCTGGATCGTCGCATTGGAAGAGTTCTCGTCCTCGGTGAACTGCACGCCCGTCAGCTC
>JARDZW010000179.1 GCA_029240655.1 Chloroflexota bacterium | reverse complement strand
GAAAACGATCCCGATGGCCGTGCCGACGACGAGGATGATGAGGCGCCCCACGATGCCTTCCTCGATCGACACGCCGGCGAAGCCCGAGGCGATGCCAGTCGCGAACGGGTTGATCGTCGAACCGAGGACGCCGATGCCGCAACCGAGCAGGAGCATCGACGCGGCGACCAGCGAGTCATAGCCGGCCGCGATCATCACCGTGATCACCAGTGCGTAGAACGCCAGGCTCTCCTCGGCCATCCCGAACGTCGAGCCGCCGATGGCGAACACGGTCATCAAGATCGGGATCAGCAACCCTTCACGGCCCTTCAGCCGCTCGACGATCCGCGCGATCCCGCCCTGGATCGCGCCGGTCTTCATCGTCACGCCGAGGAAGCCGCCGATGACCAGGATGAACAAGGCGACGTCGATGGCCCCGAATAGCTCGCCGGAGTTCCAGACGCTGATGCTGCCATCCTCGCCCTCGATCCCGTAGAGCCCATTGATCGGGGCCATCAAGGAGTCGACGACGATCCGCTGCGGATTCGGATCGACCTGGTGATACGTCCCCGGGATCGGTTCGCCGTCGGGGTCGAGGTCGTATGCCCCCGCGGGAATGATCCACGTCGCGATCGCCGTGATGACGATGAGGATGAAGAGGATCGTGTACGCCGACGGCAGGGCGAAGCCGCGACGGCCTTCGCCCGGTGTCTCCGTGTTCGTGGCTGCGGTCATGCGGGGCCTCCCTCCAGGGGCTGTGACGCCATAGGGCCGATGTCCGGTGAGGATGCCGGCGGCTCTCCGGTCGGCTGGACGCGCTCGATCCGGAACCCGGTGAAGCCGTACAGGAGCGAGATGAGCGGGCTCGCCAGGTTGAAGAAGCAGAAGGGCAGGTAGGCCAACGTCGAGACCCCGAGTGCGGCCGCCATGTAGGCGCCGCAGCTATTCCATGGCACGAGCGGAGAGGTGACCGTGCCGGAGTCCTCCACCGCGCGTGACAGCATCCGCGGCGCGATCCCGCGGCGGGCGAACTCCGCGCGATACACCCGGCTCGGCATTACGATCGCCACGTACTGGTCGCCGGCGATGATGTTGAGGCCGATGCACGTGCCGACGACGGCCGCGATGAGTCGCCCGGTCGACTTCGCGCGAGCCACGATCGGCCGGATCAGCCGATCGAGGAAGCCTGCCTCCTCCATGATCGCGGCATAGCTCAGCGCTCCGAGGATGAGCCAGATCGTCGTGAGCATGCCACTCATCCCGCCACGCGAGAACAGGGCATCGATCGTCTCGTTACCGGTGACGGACACGAAACCGTTGGCCATCGCCGCGTAGGTGGCCTCGATACCCATGAGCAGCGATCCCTGGTCGGGCTTGCCGACGAACTCGGCCACGAGTGCCGGTTGCGTGAACGATGCCAAGACGCCCGCGAACAACGCGCAGCTGAAGATCGCCAGGAACGGCGGGACCCGCCGGATCGAGAAGATGACGAGCAGGACCATCGGCAGCAGGTTGAGGAGGCCGATCGAGAACTCGCCGGCAAGCGTCGCCTGTGCGCCCGCCGTATCGAAGGCCAGTTCCGTCGCCGGCGTCGTCAGGCCAAGGATCGCGAACAGGATGATGGCGATCACGACCGCGGGCCCGGACGTCCAGACCATCGCGCCTATGTGCTGATTGGTCGTCACGCCGCCGACCATGGACGGCACGAGCACCGTCGTCTCCGAGACCGGCGTCATCTTGTCACCGAAGTAGGCGCCCGAGATGACCGCCCCCGCCGCGATGGCCGGATCGGCGCCGACAAGCGGGGCGAGCGCGACAAAGGCCACGCCGAGCGTCGCCGCCGTCGTCCACGAGCTGCCGATCGCGAGCCCGACGAGGCCGCAGACGATCGCCGTAGCGGGGTAGAACCAAGTCGCGCTCAGGAGCCCGAGGCCGAAGTAGACGACGGTCGGGATCGTGCCCGCCATGTTCCATGTCCCGATCAGCGCTCCGACGGCGAGGAGGATGAACAGGGCGCTCATGCCCGATGACACGCCCCCGATCGCCGCTTCGCGGATGCGCGAGACCGCGAAGCCGTTCTTGTATGCGACCAGGCCGGCGACCATGGCACTCGTCAGCAGCGCGACCTGCAACGGCCCACTCGTGGCATCGGTCCCGAACAGGCCGATCGTCAGCACGATGAGCCCGATCAGCGTGACGAGCGGGATGAGTGCGTCCAGCAGGGACGGCTCTCGTGGCGAAGCCGCCGCCACGGATGGCGTCACGGCAGCGGTTTCGTCAGTCATGTGACGAGTCGGTTTCCGTGTGGCGATCGGTCGCCACCGTGTCAGCCGACCATGTCGACGGTGATCGCCGCCGGGGAGGCGTCGGGGTTGCCGCGTTCCTCGCCTCCCCGCGCAAAGGCCACGAGCGCCACGATCCCGAGCACGGCGAGGATGCCGACGATCCAGCGGGTCGAGCGGTCCATTGCGTCCTCCCTCAGATCGGGTCGCGCACGACCGGGCAGGTCATGCAGTGCCCGCCGCCGCGTCCCTTGCCGAGCTCGAAGCCCTCGATGGTGACGACCTCGACCCCTGCCTCCCGCATCTTCGAGATCGTGAACGTGTTGCGTTCGTAGGCGACGACCACGCCGGGTTCGAGGGCGACGACGTTGTTGCCGTCGTCCCACTGCTCGCGCGCCTGCTGGTAGGCGTCACCGCCGGTCTCGACGACGTGGAGCTTCTTGACGCCCAACGCATCGGTGACGGCCGAGAGGAAGTCCTTGTCCGGCCTCACATCGAGGGTGCCCGGCTTCCTGCCAGGCCGCAGACTGATCGAGCGAATCCCCTCGACGACCTTCGGAAAGGCTGTCGCCTTGTCGCGGTCGAGCAGGGTGAACACGGTATCGAGGTGCATGTGGGCGCGGTCCTTGGTCATGACCGCGGCGATGACCCGCTCCGCGGCGCCCTTCGCGAAGAGGGCTTTGGCGATGCGCTCGATCATCCGCCCGGACGTTCGCTCGGACATGCCGATGGCGACCGTCCCCTTGCCGATGATCTCGACGTCGCCCCCTTCAAGCGAGGCCTGGCCGAAGTCCTCGACCTTGAACTTCTCGTCCTCGCCGAGCTCCGGATACCAGTACTCGAAGGCGCCGGCCTGGAATCGCGGGTGGGCGCGGTAGATCGCGGCCATGTTGTAGGCCTCCCGCCGGCGGGCGGGCCAGTACATCGGATTGATCGAGACGCCGCCGTAGATCCAGCACGACGAGTCGCGCATGAACAGCGTGTTCGGGAGGGGCGGCAGGACGAACAGGCTCTCGTCGTCGATGGCCGCGCCGATGAGGGACGTCTTGGCCAGCTTGCCGAGGTCGAGCCCGGACTCCTGGACGGTGAGGCCTCCGATCAGGTGCCGCGCAAGCGCGTCCGGCGGTAGTGCATACAGAGCGGCGCGAACGTCCTCGACCAGGCTCGGCCCGACGACCGCTTCGGCCGCGACCACGGCGATCAGCCGTTGGCGGGCATCCTCGCTCGCGGCCAGGGCCTCGCCCAGCAAGTCCTGGACATACAGGACCTCGACGCCGCGCTCCCGCATCCGGCTGACGAACTGGTCGTGCTCCCACTGCGCCCGCTCGACCCATAGGACGTCGTCGAACAGCAGCTCGTCGTGGTTGTCCGGGGTCAGCCGCTTCAGGCTGAGCTCGGGTCGGTGGACGATGACCGTGCGGAGCTTGCCCACCTCCGAGTGCACGCCGAACGACGCCATCAGACTGCCTCCTTCGCAACGACCTGTGTGCCGCCGCTACCTTCGACCAATCCGTCGATCTCCTCGAGCGACCCGATGGCGGAGCGCTTCCCGGTCGCGGCCACGAACTCCACCGCGGCGTCGACCTTCGGGCCCATCGAACCCGCGGGCAAGTCCATCGCGATGAGCTGGTCCGGCGTCGCCCGCTCGATGCGCGCCTGTTGCGGCGTGCCCCAGTCGGTATACACCCCATCGACGTCGGTAGCCATGATGAACAGGTCGGCGTCGAGCTCACGGGCGAGCAGGCTGCTTGCGAGGTCCTTGTCGATGACCGCCTCGACCCCCTCGAGATAGCGCTCGCGGTCGCGGGCGTACATCGTCGGGATGCCGCCGCCCCCGGCGCAGATCACGACGGCGCCGTGTTCGAGGAGCCAGCGCATCGGCCGGATCTCGAAGATCCGCTTCGGCCGGGGAGATGGGACGACCCTCCGCCAGTACGCGCCGTCCGCTTTGACGGACCAGCCCTTGTCGGCGGCCAGCGCCTTCGCCTGGGCCTCGTCGTAGACCGGTCCGACGAACTTCGTCGGGTCGGTGAAGGCCGGGTCGTCGGGGTCGATCTCGACCATCGTGAGGATCGTGGCCAGCGGCCGCTCCTCGGGGAGCAGGTTGCCCACCTCCTGCTCGACGAGGTAGCCGATCATGCCCTGGGTCTCCGCGCCGAGGA
>JARDZW010000178.1 GCA_029240655.1 Chloroflexota bacterium | reverse complement strand
GGCCGCGCCCGAGTTGAAGTGGCCGATGAAGACCATCGCGTCGGGGTCGTTGGCCGCGGTCGTCGCGTTCTGCTGGGCCACGGCGCCGTCCCAGTCGCCGTTGTTGGCGGCCGAGGAGTCGTCGAGGTCCGTGTACTTGATCGTGAATGAACCGACCGTCTTGCCGTCAAGGATCTCCTTGATCGACTCCACGAGGGCGTTCGTCTGGGCCGTGTTCGAACCCTGACGCGGCAACGACGAGTACACGTGGATCTCGTTGCTGCTCGTGCCCTTCTTGTTCTTGCAGACTTCCGGCTGTGCGGCGGCGGCGCCACTGCCACTAGGGGCAGCAGCAGACCCTGCCGGGGCCGGTGAGCAAGCGGCGAAGACGAACACCGCACTCGCGGCGACGGCTCCGACCTTGGTGAGCTTCATGCATTCTCCTCCTGATGTCCGATCGTCCGGCGGATCCGGAACGACCTTCGGCCGGGGCCTTCCCACCAGCTCCCGAAACGGAGATGCGAGGCTCGCCCGTCGCCCTCGTGCTCGCGTCCCAGCGACGGGGCCCTCCCAGGGCGTCGACGGGGCGAGCGGCGGTGCGTGACGGACGGCGATGCAGGACCGTGTTCGGGCGGCGCGCAGGTGACCGCCGAAACGATGCCGTATCATAGCCATCGGCGACCTGAATGCAATACCGGTCGGCCGCACCCCCGCCGTGCGCCTCGCGCGTGTCGCGAGCTTCATGCTCGCCGTTGGCAGGGTCCGCAGGCCAGGAGGTACCGGCCCAAGGGTCACAACGACCCCGGTCGAGGGGCGACGGGTCGCCGTCCTGCGAGGTACGAACCTTCGGCGTGGAATACCTGATCCGAGCAGCCCGTGTCACGGATATCGACCGTCTCGTCGCGTTGAGCGACGGTGACCTTCGAGTGGACCGCGGCGCCAGCCCGCTCGATGCGGCGGACCTCATGCGCCAGCTGGTGTACCTTCCGCAGGCCAGCATCTTCGTGGCCGAGACGCAACGTGTCGTCGTAGGTGGGGCCGTTCTGGCCCTTCGGCCCTCGGTACGTGCTGGCGGCTTCGTCGGCACGATCGACCTTCTGGTCGTCGACCCCGACCATGACGCGGACCGCGTGACGGACGCCCTCCTCGAGGACCTCATCCGCTCGGCGAGCAACAAAGGCTGCACCCTCGTGGAGGCAGTCCGCCCGGACGATCCGGCGGCCCTGGGCCGCTGGGCGGCGCAAGGTTTTGCGCTCGCCGGTCCGCGCATCCAACGAACCGTGGCCGCGGTGGGAATCACGGCGCGCCGCACCTAGCTCAACGCTCCGCCGAGCAGCGCGATCGCGCCGGCCGAGCGCCATACATCGGACCAAGGAGTCATTCGTGAGCAAAAATGTCGCCGTCTTCGTGGACGTGGCGAATATCTTCTTTGCGGCAAAGGCCGCCGGCGTGGACATCGATTACGTCACGCTGCTCAAGTCGGCCTCGGCCGGGCGCGATCTCGTGCGTGCCTACGCATACACCGGGCTGGACCCGGAGAACGAGAACCAGCGCAATTTCCATGACTTCCTGCGCCGTCACGGGTACAAGGTCGTCAGCAAGGACATCCGCAAGTACGGCGACGGCAAGGTCAAGGCCAACCTCGACATCGAGCTCGTCGTGGACATGATGAAGACGGCCCGAAACCTCGATATCGCGATCGTCGTGTCGGGTGACGGCGACTTCGCCCCGGCGATCCGTGCCGTGCAGGAGATGGGCGTTCGCTGCGAAGTCATCAGCTTCCGCGGCAACACCTCGTCGGACCTCATCGAGGTCGCGGACCTGTTCACCGACATCACCCAGCTCGCGCGCGTCGAGAAGGGTTCCCGCTCCGGCCGCCGTGTCGCGGACGATGACGCGGACCTCTCGATGACCGAGGTTCCTGACAAGCAGACGGAGGGCACCGGACTCGGTCGCGGTGGACGTGGTCGCGGCGGACGCGGTCGTGGCCGCTCCGGCGAGGCGGAGCCCGTGACATCGTCGACGTCGCGCTCGCGCGGCGGGCGTGGTCGCGCCGGAGCCGTTTCCACGAACGGCGTGGGGGCAGGCCGCGACAGCGATGCCGGACTCGTCGCCCTGCCCGGGGAGCGCCTCTCGAAGGCCGTCGGCAACCTCACCGAATCGGATCTGGCAGCCGCCGAGGTCTTCACGATCGACGATCTCGGAGAGCCGGCGGTCGCGCCGACCGACGGATCGACCAGTCCGGTCGAGGCGGCCGGAGCCGACGAGGCCGAGGGCACCGAGCTGCGCGAGGACGAGACCGGCCGCCGCCGCCGCCGTCGTGGTGGACGCGGCCGCGGTCGTGGCCGCGGACGTGACGAGACGGCGGACGCTCCCGCGAGCGCGGACCGTCCAGCTTCATCCGCCTCATCGCCCCCGCCGGCCGCATCGCGCCCCACCCGCGACCTCGCCGAGGATATCGACGACATCGAGGAAGAGCCGCAAGCCCCGCGGGGCCCGCGTACCACCCCGTTCGGGTCAGTGTGGGACTCGCAGCTCGGCACGACTGCAGCCCCGAGCTCAGCGAACCTGGCACCGCTCAGCGACGATGACGAGGACTTCGACGAGCCGGAGATCCCCGAGTACCTCATCGCCGAGCAGCGCCGTGGGGCGCGTGGCGGCAACGCCCGTGGCCCGCAGGGCGGTCGCGGCGGACCGCGCGGCGGGCGCGCCGCGTACCAGTCTGCGGTCGAGCGCGAGCGCTACGGACGCGGTGGCGGCGGTGGCGGCATCAACCGCTACCCCGACGTCAGCGGCCGCACGGGCGGGAACGCCGCACCGACGCGCGGCCCCCGCGAGGACCGTGGGCCCGCACGCCGCGACGAGCGCCCGCGCGAGGCCGCGCCGCGCGCCACCTCCTCGAGCGAGCCATGGAGCGAGGTGCCGCCGGAGCTCGAGGCGATGCTGCGCGCCCAGGTGAGCCAGAAGCCGGCTACGGTGGAGTCCCGCCCGACGGAGACGCGTCCGACCTCGGACGATGCGGTCACCCCAGCCGAGGCTATCACGGCTGAATCTGCCGGCACGGATGCTGCGACGAGCACCGCGCCGAAGCGGCGGACCACGCGCAAGACGACGGCGTCCGGTGCCGCGCCAGCAGAGGACGGCAAGTCGGCCGCGCCGAAGCGACGCTCCACCCGGAAGACGGCGACGAGCGTTGCCGCGACGGAGCCGGCCTCGGCCAGCGCCGATCCGGGCACCGAAGCCGCGGAAGCACCCGCACCCAAGCGACGGACCACGCGCAAGACGGCGGCCACGGCCGCCGACAGCGCCACCGGGGAAGCCGCCGGGACGGAGGCCAAGCCGAAGCGGAAGACAACGCGCAAGACCGCGGCCAGCTCGAGCGATCCCGCCTGAGCGAATCCGGGATGGACGGGGCGCGAACCCGCGGCCAGCCGGCGGCGCTCGCCGCCGTCCGCTCGATGATCCGCGGCGTCGGCCCCCACGCCGTCCTGCTCGTGGGTCCTGCCGGCGTCGGTAAGACCACGCTCGCGCTGGATCTCGCGGCGGGCTTGCTGTGCACGGCCGACGATCCTGCCGCGCGTCCGTGTGGAGCGTGCCGCGCCTGCCGGTTGGTCGCGTCGGGCGGGCACCCGGACCTCCATCGGGTCGGCCCCGAGGGACCAGGGCGTCAGGTGGTCATCGGTGGCCCCGGCGCTCGTGTCCGTGGGATCCGGGATCTGATCGCCGAGCTCGCACTCCTGCCGGTCGAGGGCGGGGCACGGGTTGCGATCGTCGAGGCCGCCCATCGCATGAACGAGGACGCCCAGGCGGCCTTGCTCAAGACCCTGGAGGAGCCGCCCGCCGCAGTGACGCTGATCCTCTGCGCCGATGCAGAAGAGCCGCTCCTCCCGACCATCCGTTCGCGCTGCGCTCGCCTCCGACTCGGGCCGGTCGGCACCCGGGACGTCGAGGCGATCCTGGCCGAGCATGGGGTCGCCGACGCCCCGCTCGCCAGCCGCCTGGCCCGCATCACCGGGGGCCGGCCGGGACTCGCATGGGCGCTGGCCCGTCAGCCTGAGGCGCTTCGGGTCCGCGATGAATTGAGCCGGTCGCTGCTGGACCTGCTCGCGGCCCGGCCGGCGGAGCGGCTGGCCGGAGTGCGCGCGGCGATGCTCCGAGTCGGCTCCCTCACGACGATGGGCGATGGCGCGGCCGAGCCGACGTCGGTCGTCGGTCCACCCACCAGCTCGGCCGCGTCCGAGGCCTTCGACGCCAGCGGCGACCTCGGTGACGAGGCTGGGACGAACGTGAGGACCCCGGCCGCGGAGCGCAGGCGCGCGGCCGAGGCCCTGATCGGGCTTTGGTCGGACACCGCGCGGGACCTCGCGTTATGCCGGCGTGGGCTCGAGCGTTCCATGCGCGACATCGGCCTGCTGGACGAAACGACGGCGATGGCCCAGCGACTCGACGCCGGGGAGCTGGACGCGTTCCTCGACCGCCTCGGCCGAGGGTCGGTCCT
>JARDZW010000064.1 GCA_029240655.1 Chloroflexota bacterium | reverse complement strand
CGAACGTGAGGGCTTCGAACCGCCCGTAATCGAGCCCGGTTCTAGGGTGCATCATGACTCCGAAAGCACGGTGGGGAGTTGCGCCCAAGCATCGCATGACGCAGCCGCGCCGGAACCGGCACCTGCGTGAGGTCGTCACAGGCCCATGAACACCGGTCGAGGACGCTGGTCGATCATCGTGGCCATCTCCCTGGCCCTCTCCCTGGCCCTCGCTGCCTGTTCCGCAGGCGTGCCATCCCCCTCGCTTGCATCTGGGACCGGCTTGACGATCACCGCCGTCGCCGGGCCGGTGTGTCCGGTCGAAAGGATCCCTCCCGATCCGGCCTGCGCGCCTCGGCCCGTCGCGGGCGCCACGGTCGTGGTCCAGGACCGTCAGAACAAGAGCGTCACGACCGTCGTCCTCGACGCGCACGGAGCCGCGATCGTCGCACTGCCGGTCGGCGATTACGTCGTCCAGCCGCAGCGCGTGACCGGCCTGCTGGGCACGGCCCAGACCGCCAATGTGACCGTCGTGGACGGAACGCTGACGCCCGTGGTTCTCTCGTACGACACCGGGATCCGCTAGCCCGCCCTTTCGTACCGATTCGTGGTGCCCGATGGCACCGTCGGTCCGTTTGCAAGGCGGCATGCAAGGCTGCGCGACGTATGCTCCGGCCATGTCTCGATCCAAGGGCGTAGGACGCGGGCTGCTCGACCTCCTGTTGCTGGGCGGCCTGATCGTTCTCGTCGCGATGCCGACGCTCGCTGCCGAGCCATCCGCGTCACCCTCCGCCTCGGCGGCCCCGTCCGCGACGGCCACCGCGACCGACGCGCCGACGACCGCCCCGACCGAGGCGCCGACGACCGCTCCCACCGAGGCCCCCGCGGCCACCGCCGTCCCGGCGGCTACGGCTGAGCCCGACGAGGAGTCAGCCAAGCCCGAGAAGGCGCCGAAGGCCAAGAAGGCTCCCGGTGTTGACGTAACGATCACGGGGACCGTTGCGACCCGGACGGACGCCGACGGGAACACCCAGTACACGACCGTCGCCGGCGGTAAGACCCTCGTCCTCGAGGCTGGTCCTGCCTGGTTCCACGGCGCCAACAACCCGCTCAAGCCCTTCGTCGGCGAGCGCGTCACGATCACAGGCTCGCAGCGCCCCGGCGAGGATGAGGTCGATGTCGAGGCCGTCAACGGAACGAGTCTCCGCGCCGCGGGCAAGCCGCCCTGGGCGGGCGGGTGGAAGCGAGTCGGCGAACGACATCCCGGCTGGACCCAGGAGAAGTGGGACCGCTGGCAGGCAAGGGCGGCGGGCAAGGCCAGGGCCCTTGGCACGGACTGTTTCCCACCAGGGCAATGCAAGGACAAGCCCGGCAAGGGCG
Organism: Chloroflexota bacterium; assembly: GCA_029240655.1. Lineage (GTDB taxonomy): Bacteria > Chloroflexota > Limnocylindria > Limnocylindrales > CSP1-4 > SPCO01. The sequence goes on along the minus strand of JARDZW010000064.1, from coordinate 13,307 downwards.
GCGCCGCCTCGGACGACATGACGGGGCCCGACGCCGGGGGCTGACTCGCGCGGCTACGATGCCGGCATGCGCCTGCCGGTCGCCCTGGTCCAACTCGATGCGACGGACGACGTCGACGCCAACATCACGACCGCCGCGACGCTCGCGGCTGAGGCCGCTGCCGGTGGCGCCCGCCTCGTCGCCCTGCCGGAATACCTCCAGTTCCGCGGCCCCGACGAAGGCTTCCGCGCCTCCGCCCGACCCATACCGGGACCCCACACCGAGGCCTTCTCCGAGGTCGCACGAGGGCACGACGCCTGGATCCTCGTGGGCAGCCTCGCAGAGACGTCAGGTGACGACGCCCGCCCCCACAACACGAGCGTTCTGATCGCCCCGGATGGCTCCATCACCGCGACGTACCGCAAGATCCACCTCTTCGACGTGGCCGTGGACGTCGGCCCGGTCGATACGGAGTCGGCCCGGGTCACCGCGGGCGAAGCCACGGTCGTGGCCGATGTCGACGGAGTCGCCCTGGGCCTGTCGATCTGCTACGACCTGCGCTTCCCCGAGCTCTATCGATCGCTGGCGCTGGCCGGTGCTGAGGTACTGACCGTGCCGGCCAACTTCACGGAACGGACCGGACGCGATCACTGGGAGGTGCTGCTCCGCGCTCGAGCCATCGAGAACGGCGCCTGGGTCCTGGCGCCATCGCAGATCGGTGGGCCGCCAGGCGCGCCGGCGTTCGGTCGCTCGATGATCGTGGATCCATGGGGCACGGTCGTCGCCCAGGCGCCCGACCGGGTCGGCATCATCCGGGCGGACGTGGAGACGGACCGCGTCGCCGCGGTCCGTCGTCAGATCCCTGTGCTGGCCAACCGGCGTCCGGCGGCCTATCGCTGAGCCCGAAGCGCCACCTCAGCGGATGAGCTGGATGCCGATCGACCCAGCATCGGTGATCGGACCGCTGCCGACCGGACCCGAGGTGATGTACCGAACGAACCAGCCGGCGAGACAGCCGCTACTGCCGTTGCCGGCGATCGGAATGAGCGTCGTGCCATTGCCTTCGCACGCCGTGTTCTGGCCGCCGTTCTGGTCCGACATGTAGTCGAGATAGAACGCGGTCACCCGGATGACGTGGTACACGGCGTGGCTGCCCCCGCCAGTCACGCAGGCGCCGTCGCAGATGGGGATCAGGACGACCTTGCCGCTCATGGCGTTGACTTCGTTGACCATCTCATTGGCGCAGTTGTTGCCGTTGTCCGACTGGACCTCCGCCGGGAAGGTGGCGAACTGGATGGCAGGCGGGTTGGTGACCTCGTCGTCGCAATTGTTCGGGGTCCCGTCGAGATCCAGGATCATGAACGAGCCTTCCCCGGTCTTGCAGAGGGGCACGATGTACTCCTGCCCGATCGGGGGATTGCCCGGCTGACTCATTTCCCAGTCGGCTTCACTGACGCCCAGGTCACCATTCACTTCGCAGTCGGCGATGTTCACGGGAAACACGACCGGGAGGAACTGCCCGCCGGCCAGCGGGCCTGCGATCGCCGTCGCATCCGCTGAGGCGGTGAACTGGTTGATGCCGATCACCCGGGCAAACGCGGTGTCGAACAGCTGATTGCCGGTGGCGTGGACGCCGGACGTCTCGCCGGGCATGACGCCGTCGCCGACGCGTGCCGCCGCCGCGGTGTTCGGGACCACGGTGCCGCCGTTGCTGAGCAGCTGGCCCGCCCGGTTCGTGTAGTAGGCGGCGACCGAGTCCAGCTGGTTGGCGGTTGCGATCGCGTTGACGGCGATCGCGACATCGGCGTCCGTCTTGGCCGCTCCGCCGAGCTGCTGGGCGATCACGGTTGCGCCGGCGTTCGCCACGGCGTCCGCGCCGTTCTGCACGCCACGCTGGTGGGCGTAGGCGTTACCACCATCGAGGATCAGGGCGACGCCACCGATCATCGAGATCATCGCGATGACCGCCACGACGAGGATCTGCCCGCGGGGCCGGCTCCTCTGACGCTTTGGCGTTGTCTGATCCATCTCGGCCTCAGTCTTTCGATGTTGGAAGGGATTCCGGGTCATGGCTGCTTCGGGCAGTTCAGGGCCGCCACACCGTCAGTCGGGGTCAGCGGACAGCTGTACTCGACCGACAACACGGAGGTCGCTTCGAACGTCACGCCGTTCTTGAACAGGATGTTGCTGATGAATGGAGTGATCGGGAAATACGTGGCCTCGAAGGACACGACGGCCAGACAACCAACGGCTACCAGGGCGCACTGGGTGGACGTGTCGGGTGTGCCGTCGGCGTTGACCTGGTAGAAGTCGATCGCCACGCTTGGGTCGCTGAGCTCGACGATCGCCGTCTGGTCCTTCGCCCTCTGGATGATGCTGGGCTCGTACTGATTGACGATCGCGATACGGGCGCCCTCGCGGGCGGCGTTGGTCAGCGTGTTGTAGGCGAACACGGCTCGGCCCAGATCGAAGATCCCGACGAGCAGGAGCAGGAAGAGCGGGATGATCAGCGCGAATTCGACGAGGGCCTGGCCTCGGCGTCGCTGAGTGTTGAGGCGGCCGAAGATCTTCATGGCCGGTTCACCACCACGGCGCTGGTGCAGGGGTAATTGGAGCCGCCCACGAGGGATTGGGTCGTGATCGTGTAGTTACCGTTGGGCGCTCCGGGCCCGTCCGAGACGGTTCCTGTGAAACCGCGCCCGGTCCAAGCGGCCTGAGCATCGTTGCGCTTGACGCCATTGAGGGAAGGCGCCGTGCACAGGCCCGAAGCCACCGTGATGTAGTTGGTCTTGGTCAAGGTGACGGGGCCCGTTGGGTACGTGACGGTCAGGGAGACCGTGTAGGTGCCCGCGGTGTTGTACGTGTGGCTGACGGTCTGGCCCGTCCCGGTTCCCTCACCGGTCCCGAACGTCCAATCCCAGGCCGTCCCACCCGAGGTGGAGGCGTCTGTGAAGTTGACCGTCAGGGGTGGCGCGCCGCTGTTCTGGTCGGTCGTGAAGTCCACCACCGAGACCGCGGTGACCGTAATGCCCATCGTGGCGGTGCTCGAGCCGAGCGCGTTCGTTGCCGTCAACGTCACGAGGTAGGTGCCGGGAACCGCGAACACGTGGTCGAGTGGATCCTGCAAGGTCGAGTTGGGGGAACCGTCGTTGAAGTCCCACAGCCAGCTCGTCGGGCTTCCGCCCGAGGTGTCGCGGAAGACCACATTGAAGGGAGCGGGGCCGCTCAGCGATGAAGGCGACACGTCTCCGTTGCCGGTAAACGCTGCATTCGGCGGACTCCCGCCGCCGGTGTTGTCCGTAACGGTCATGCCGGTCTTGACGGGGAACACCGCCGAAGACGAGACCGCAACGGACCCGCCCAGGATGTTGGAGATGCCCGGGGTGATGATCCCGAACGTGCATGTGAGTGCCACATGCGCCTCGTCGCCGAGCTCCTCGCCCGTGAAGGTCGGAGCCGGCGCGGTCTGAACGCCGCCGACCACCGGAAGCCGGCAGTTGTTGGCGGTCGCGTCGTTCTTGATCTGGGCCTGGTAGCGAGCCTTGATCGCCGCGTCACCCGACCCCGACCATGCAGTGGGGTTGTTCGCCGCCAGGTTGGCGCCGATGCGCGCCATGCTCTGGAGGTTGATCCAGCCCAGGTACACGCGCCCGAAGTCAAGCGCGATCAGCGTCAGCATCAGGATGATCGGCAGGACGAGCGCGAACTCGACAAGGCTCTGGCCTCGCGATTTGTGATCGCCGCGACCGCGTCGGGGGATGTTGGGGAGGCGCATACGAGGGATCCTTGGAGTACGGCTTTAAGAGGTGCGTCACCGATGCTCGGCGAAGCACCTTTCACGGTCCCTTGAAACGGTGCGGGCGTGCATAGCCCGGACGGGTCACGGGCAGGGGCTTGATAGTCCGGCCCAGGTCCTGCCTCGACGGCCCTCCGACTACCCCCGACTGCCCTCAACGCCAGCGAGACCCGCGTGAATCAGAAGAGCCGCGTCCCCCGACGCGGCTCTTCCCTTCCCCCGGATAGACGCAGGGTTACTTGATGAGCTGGATCCCGATCGCGGTCGTGCCCGGTGCCGTGTTCTGGCCGGGGATGATCGGACCGGCGGTCACGTAGTTAACGAACCAGCCCTTGAGGCAGCCGAGGAAGCCGCCGCCGCTCGTGACGGGCACGGCCGGTCCTCCGGGTGGGTTGGCGCAGTCATCGACGTTGCTGCCCTGGACGTGGATACTCTCGAGGTAGAAGACCGCGAGCGTGTGGACGTAGTACCACGTGTTGTTGCCGACAGGGTCCGTGCCCGTGCTGGCCCCGGGGCAGATCGCGGTGGCACCCGGATCCTCGCGGCAGGCGCCGTTGTTCAGCGGCAGCAGGACGGCCTTGCGGATATAGGCGGAAAGCTCGCCTTCCACGCTGTTCGGGGTGCCCGACTGCGTCTGGAACCAGTCGGGGAGGTTGACGGTCATGTTCAGAGGACCGGTAATCTCCTGACCCAGGTTCATCCCGGACGCCAAGTCAAGCCATCCGAATGCGCCCGATCCACCACTGGCGCTCTTGCACAGCGGCAGGATCGCCATCTTGGACGTGTCACCGTTCGTGAAGGTGCCACCCGGAAGCGACTCGGCGCCGACGATCGGCCAGTACTCGTCGCCCGGGTCGGCGCCCGGAGGCGGCGCGCCGATCCACGGGCCCTGGATGAGGTTGCCGGACGAGTCGCACTGCGAGACCTGGACCGGGAACGTGACCGGGAGAAGCACGCAGCCGTCATCGTCCGCGACGCACTCGCCGCTGAGGGGTCCCGCCACGACCGTCGCCTCGGCAGTCGCCGGGATCTGATCGAACCCGAAGATCCGGCTGAAAGTCGTACTCACGGACCGCGAGCCGGTGGCGCGGACACCTTCCGCGCCCGTCGGGATGGGCCCGGCCGTGTTCGTGACGTTGATGCCGATCGGTGCGCCGAAGTCGTCTGTGTATTCCGCCGCCCAACCGGCGAGGCCATTTGCGAGGGCGCTCGCCGCGACCGCGTTGTACACGGCCAGGTTGTCGCGACCGGAGGCTCCGCCCATGTACTCGGCGATGACGACGGTACCTGCGGTCGCCGCCCCGTCGGCGCCGTTCTGGGCGACGCGCTGTTGGGCGAACAGGGCTCCGCCATCGAGCACGAGCCCGACCATCCCGACGACCGCCACGAGGGCCAGAGCGGCGATGACCAGCATCTGCCCTCGGGTGGCGTCTGGGGACGTAGAAGCTCGCATCTGGGTCTTCCTTTCGACTGACTTGTGGCCGGGCATCAGGGTTGTTTCGGACAGGAGCTGGCGAGGCTGTACGCGGGGATGTTGGCGTTCGGGCACACGAACTCGACTGGCACTTCCGACCGAGCCGTGAAGGTGATCGGCCCGATGATCTGACCGATGACCGGCGTGATCGCCGTCCAGTCCGACTCGGCGTTGACGATGGCGACGCAACCGACGGAGATGTCCCCGGTGGGGCACACCGGATTGGACGTGGGCGTCGCGAGGTTCGGCCCTTCCCGATGGAAACGAACGAAGTTCGGGTCGCCAAGGTTCGTGATCCCGCTCGCGAAGGTCACCGTTGTGACCCTCTCCTCGATGAGGGCCTCGTCCTGATTCACGGCGGCCAGCCTTGCCCCCTCTCGGGCGGCGTTGGTCAGGCCGTTGTAGATGAATACGGCCCGCCCGACATCGAAGACGGCCAGCAGGACCAGCACCGCGATGGGGAAGACGAGCGCGAATTCCACGAGCGCCTGCCCACGCGATTTCCTGGACCTTCGGGATCCGGAACGCATCACGGGCCGACCGTGATGATCGACGCGCATCCGCTCGGCTGCGGATCGATGGTGCCGCCGGTGATCGACTGATAGTTGATCTGGTAGTTGCCCGGTCCGGCCTGGAACAGGACCTGAGTCGTGAATCCGGCACTGGCCCAACGGGCCTGTGCACCGTTTATTCGGACGTTAGCGAAGTCGGGCACGATACAAACCTTGTTGGTGACGATGATGTAGGCCTTCTTCGTGATGGTGCTCTGGGCGCCCGTGCTGTCGGTGACGCGCAAGGTGATGTCGAACACGCCATCGTTGGGGTAGTTGCGCGACGGCGTCGGGCCGGCGGCGTCGAAGGTGCCGTCCCCGTTGAGATCCCAGTCCCAGGCCGTGTAGACCACCGGGTCAGGATCGCGTGGGTCGTCGGCGGTGAAGTTCACGACCAGTGGCTCGAGGCCTGTCCGCGGGGTCCCGGTGAAGTCGGCCATGGGGTCCGGCGGCAACGGCGGCACGGCGACGGTGATGTAGTCGGTCTTGGTAGTCGTGTGGGTTCCGCCGGAATTAGCGACGCGAAGCGAAACGCCGAACGTGCACGTCTGCCCTGGCGTCCCCACGCAGTCGTACGTGACGGTCTGTGGCCCGGTCGTCAGCGAGCTATTGGGGGTGGCACTGCCCGTCCCGGTGCCGCCGGGCGCGACGCGGAAATTCCAGACCTGGCTACTGGGTGCACCCGTGGATTCGTTGGTGAACGTCACGACCAAAGGCCCCCAGCCGGACTGCGGAGATCCAGTGAACTTGGCGACCGGAGGCACCTGGATCGGCGCCCCTCCGCCCGGGACCGTCGCGACCACGCCTTCTTTGACGGGAAACGTCGTGGATGCGCTCACCTGGATGGTCTGACCGAGGATGTTCGAGATGATCGGGGTGATGAGGCCGAACTCGCAGGTCATCTCCACGGTGACGGGAGCGCCCAGCTGTGTCCCGCTGCTGATGATCGGGTCGGGGATCGGATCTGGGGGCTCGCAGCCGACCATGAAGCGAGCGTCGTTCTTGACCTTGGTCTGATACCTGGCCTTCTGGGCGGCATCGCCCGGGGTCCCCCACGCCGATGCGTGCTCGGCCGCATGGTTCGCCGCGATGCGGCTCATCTGCTGAAGGTTCACCCAGCCGAGAAAGACGCGCCCGAAGTCGATCGCGGTCAGCATAAGGAGCAAGAGAACGGGGACTACGAGCGCGAACTCGACCACGCTCTGGCCACGCGTTCGCTTGCGACGACTGGGCATCACAAACAATCTCAAGTCAGGGTCCCCCGGCAGGCTGGTACAAAAGTCCCACGCATAGTGCCATGGTGACCTTTCACCCGACCTTACTGGCGGTGCGGCCGGGCGACGCGGGTGGCCCGGCTGGCGGGTACTTCGGGGGACCTCTGGGTCAGTTGTGGTGGGACGACGCAGGCAGCACCATCCACACATGACCAAGCGCATCGCTGCCGCGTTCCTGTGGTTCTACGCCGGCTGGTATGCCGGGGCCCTGATCGCCGAGTTCATCGGTGTCAGCGCCCTGCTGGGTCCGATCATCGGTGCCGCCGCGGCCGGCCTGATCGTCGGCGACCCGCGTCGGATGATCTGGACGGCCCGGGCCGCGCGCCCGGAATCCACACCCGCTCCCAAGGGTCTCGCCGACCCGGCCTGATCAACGACTGTACCCACACCCGCTGGGGGAACCGCCGGGCCTACCAAGGCCCGGCGGGTCTATGTCTGTCAGCCTTCGTCGCCTGGCTCGCCGGGCAGCATGATCGTGAACGCCGCGCCCTGGGCCCCAGCCCCGGCCCCGGACCCCGCGGCAGGCTCGAGGATCAAGTCCCCGCCCATCGCCCGGCACAGCTCGCGCGACACATAGAGACCCAGGCCGCTCCCACCGTCCGATCCGGCCTCTTCACCGCGCGCGAAGCGCACGAACAGCCGGTCACGATCGGTCCCCTTGATGCCGGGTCCGTGGTCTTCGATGGTCAGCCGGACCCTACGGTCGGCTTCATCGGCGACGATCCTGGCCTCGACCGGGGTGCCGCCACCGTACTTGACGGCATTGTCCAGGAGGGCCCACAGGACCTGGTCGAGCTGGTCGGCGTCGGCGACGGCCAGCCAGCCTTCGGCCCCGTCCTCGAGCGCGAAGGGCACGTCGTCCACGCCAAGGGCCTCCCACGCCTTGCGCGCGCGGGTGGACAGCGACACGACCTCGGTCCGTGGCTTGAGGGCGCCGGATTCCAGGCGCGTGACCGTCAGCAGCTGACGGACCATCCGCGACAGCCGCTCGGACTGCTCCGCGATGATCCCCAGCCGTCGATCGGGCGGGGCCAGCTCCTCGCTCAGCTGTTCCGCGTAGGCCCGGATGCTCGTGAGCGGTGTCTGAAGGTTGTGGCTCACGCCGCGCAGGAAGTCGTCCTTGGCCTCGTCGAGCTCCAGGAGCTGACGGTTCTGCGACTCCACGGTCGCGAACAGCTGGGCGTTGCGGATCGCCGCACCCATGGCGTTAGCGAAGAGCTCGAGGAGGTCCTGGTCGGCTGGTTCCCAGCGGCGGGTCGCCGGTAGCCGGCCGATCAGGACCCCGATGTCCGAGCCGCCGGCTCGCATGACCGCGCGCAACGGCCGCGAGACACCAGGGACGACCTCTTCCTCCTCCACGATCGATGGGTCGCCTACCACGACCGTCGCATCGATCAATGCGAACGCCGACATCGCATCCGACGACGTCCGATCGACCAGCGCCTCCACGTCGTCACGAGGCGAGACCTCGTCGATCGCCGCGAGGATCCGCCCGAGCTCCCGATTGCGCCGCCCGAGGTCGGCGGCCAGTCGATTGTGACTGTCGGCCAACCGCGCGAACTCGTCGTCACCTGCGACCCGGATCGGGGTCGATAGGTCGCCCGTGGACACCCGGTCCACGGCCGCGACGACCGAGCGAAGTGGGGCGGTCAGTTCGGTCGCCAAGGCGTACGAAGCGAAGATCGCGAACGCCAGCACGATGGCGATCGCGAACAGCAGCACGCGGCCGATGGTCTCGTCCGTGACCTGAAGGCGGAACGTCGTCTCGAGGACGAGCACGACCAGCCCGAACGTGGCCAGCGGGAGGACTGACGCCACGATGAACGCGACGGTGAGCCGGGACCGGAAGCTCAGCCGCGGCGCGGGTTCGGCTGGCCGGTCGTCCTCAGTCACCGGGCGGGCTCGTCGGGCTGCCGGGCGTCGCCACCAGTCGATAGCCCACGCCGCGCACGGTCTGGACATGGATCGGCCGGTTCGCGTCCACCTCGACCTTCTGGCGGAGCCGTCGCATCGTGACCCAGACGTAGGACGGGTCGGCGTCCTCGGTCTCGGCCCAGCCACGGGCGAGGAGCGTCTCGGTGGTCACGACCCTGCCGATGTTCGCGGCGAGCGCGTAGAGCAGTCGAGATTCGGTCGGCGTGAGCTGGACGACCTGCCCGCGGACGGTCGCCTCGCGACGGTGGAGATCGAGCGTCAGGTCCGGCCCCAGGTCCAGGCTCTGGCGGGGGACCTTGTCGCCGAGGCGCCTGAGCACGCGGTTGATGCGCGCCCGGAGCTCCGGGTAGTGATAGGGCTTGGTGACGTAATCCTCGGCGACCTCCTCGAGCAGGTCGGCCTTCGAGTCGCCGGCATCGATGGCGGAAAGCACGATGATCGGCAAGTCGGCATGGGTCTTGATCTCGCGCGCGAGGGTCAGGCCGTCCATACGCGGCATCATCATGTCGACGATGAGCAGGTCCGGCCAGCCCGCCTGAAGCCGGCGGAGCGCCTCGTCCCCGTCGCGCGCGGTGGCGATCTCGTAGCCGTCCGCGCGCAGCTGGTCGGCCAGCAATACGAGCAGGTTCGGGTCGTCATCGACGATGAGGATCCGGGGGGCTGGTCCGCCGCCACTCAGCATGTGCGTGAGTATGCCGCGCCACCCCGGACCCGGGAGAGTACGGATGACGGTGCCCCCATGCACCGTTTCTCGCGGTTGTGCGGTCTTGTAGTCCAAATGGGGGATGACTTTCGTCGGTAGAGCAGTACTGTTGCCCACTCAAACGCCCTCGGGGGAGGGCAGCTACTGAACAGTCGACCCGTCCGTTTCTGGGGAAGCGACACTCGGGCCGAGCGCGCACAGCAGCACTCATCTTCGTTCGATCTTTTCGGCAGTCAGCGCGATCGACCAGAGCGACCCACCCGCACCACGATCTTGCACTCGGGATCGTGGGTCGCGGGGCTTTCGCTTCTCCGTCAAACGCAACGGGTCTCCGTCACCAACGCCTCAAGGCGTTCAGGGAGGCCTACATGTCCGGTTCAGCCGGCCACCGATCCGTCGCTCGACTCCTCGTTGCCATCCAGGTCTTCCTGCTCGTGGCTTCCTTCTTCGCGCCCGTCGCGAGCCTGGCGGCCGAGCCGTCGGACGATCCGGGCGCCACGCCGAGCGCGGAACCGTCCGCCGAGCCCACGCCGGAACCGACACCGGAACCAACGGCCGAGGCGACGCCCGAACCGACCGCGGAACCCACCGCCGAGCAGACCGCGGAGCCCACGGCCGAGCCGACTGCGGAACCGACTCCCCAGCCGACCGCAGAGCCCACTCCTGAGCCCGCCGTCGAGCCCACTCCTGATCCGACACCTGATCCGACCGCCGCTCCGACTGCGCCGCCCGCACCGACCTACGCGCCGAGCGGCCCGCCGTCGATCGCTAGCGACCAGGCTGACTATCCGCCAGGCGGGACCGTCACGCTGACCGGCTCGAGCTGGGTTGCCGGTGAGAGCGTCCACATCTTCGTGAACGACGATCTGGGCGCCACATGGAACCGCCACGTCGACGTGATCGCGGACGCCGAGGGGCAGATCTCCGACCAGTTCAATCTTCCGGACTGGTTCGTTGCGACCTACCGCGTGGTGGCGACAGGTGCCCAGTCGGGCACCGCCACCACGACCTTCACGGACGGCAACGTCAAAGTGAGATCCGATAGCAATCGACATTTCAACTTCACGGTGCAGGTCTTCAGCACGACGAACTGTTCCACGGGCGGTGGAGCTATCAACACCCACACCGCGGATTCGAACGGTGCAACCGAGGGTGTCGGGAACACGGAGTCGCTCCGGATCATCGCGAACGTCAACGCGAACGCGCCAAACGGGACGGCCACCTTCAGCCACTGGCTGAACCCGGACGGTCTCACCATCACACCGAACTTGACGACACGAAGCATCTGCGTCGTCGGGTTTTCAGGCAGCGGCAGCCGGGACCTGATTGGCGTCTACAGCACGAATGTCGCACCGGTCGCTTTGGCTGACACCTACGCCGCCACCGAGGACGCGACCCTCAACGTATCAGCCGCCCTGGGCGTGCTCGCTAACGACACTGACGCTAACGGCAACCCGCTGACAGCGGTCCTCGTGGCCGGCCCGACCGCCGCTGAGGGAACCCTGACGCTGAACGCCAATGGCAGCTTCACGTTCGTCCCGGCGTTGAACTTCAACGGCGCCGCTACGTTCACCTATAAGGCCAACGATGGCACCGCCGACAGCAATACCGTCACGGTCACGATCAACGTGGCCGCGGTCAACGACGCGCCGGTCGCCAACGACGACACCTACCCGGCCACCGAGGACACGACCCTCAACGTCGCGGCCTCGGGCGTGCTCGGCAACGACACCGATGTCGATGGCAACCCGCTGACGGTCGCCCTGCCGCGCCCGGTGAGCGGTCCGGCCAACGGATCCCTGACCCTGAACGCGAACGGCTCGTTCAGCTACACGCCCAATGCCAACTTCAATGGTGCCGACTCGTTCACGTATCGGGCCACCGATGGGACAGCCAACTCGAACCTGGCCACGGTCACGATCAGCGTGGCCGCGGTCAACGACGCGCCGACCTGCGCGAACGTCTCGATCACCACCGACGAGGACACGGTCGGCAGCACGCCGCCCGACTGCGCCGACGTCGACGGCGACACGCTGACCTACGAGATCGTCGACCAGCCGGCCGACGGCTCGGCCGCCGTCAATCTGGACGATGACCTCGAGTACACCCCCGACCTCAACTTCAACGGCTCCGACTCGTTCACCTACAAGGCCAACGACGGGACCGCCGACAGCAACACCGCCACCGTCAACGTGACCGTCAATGCGGTCAACGACGCGCCGGTGCTTGATGCGATTGGGAACAAGACGCTGTCTGAAGGCAGCGTGTTGAGCTTCACGGCTTCGGCCTACGACGTCGATGGCGACACGCTGACCTATACCTTGGCTAACGGCACGACCGATTGCGTCGACTTCACGAGCTGCGTCGTGCCCGCCGGAGCGAGCATCGATCCTTCGACTGGCGAATTCAGCTGGACCCTGTCCGACAATGGAGCGTTCCGCTTCAAGGTCGTAGTCACCGACGACGGCTCCCCGATCCTGTCTGATAACGAAGAGATCACTGTCACGGTCACCAACGTCGCGCCGACGGTCACCCTGACCGGTCTCGACACGGCCGATGAGGGCGACACCAATAGCTATGCCTACAGCTGGACCGATCCCGGCAGCGCGGACACGTTCCCGGCGGCCGGCAACGCGATCAGCTGCGGCATCAACGGGACCGCGTCCGACGTCGAATTCGACGCCCTGGACCAGACCGGCAGCTTCAAGTGCACCTGGTCGGATGATTCCGGCCTGGGCACTGCGGCCGTCACGGCCAAGGTCACCGATGACGATGGCGGGACCCACACCGACACCATCCTGGTCGACGTCAACAACGTGAACCCGACGCCGACCATCAACGGCGCCCCGCTCACCAGCCCCGAGGGCACCGCGATCCCTCTGACCAGCTCGGTCAGCGATCCCGGCACCGCTGACACCGTCACCTACGCCTGGAGCGTGACCAAGAACGCCGTCGACTACGGCTCCGGCGGGACGCTCTCGACCTTCAGCTTCACCCCCGACGACAACGGCACCTACGTCGTGACCCTCGTGGTGACCGACGACGATGGCGGCAGCGGCACGACGAGCAAGAACATCACGGTCACCATCGTCGCGCCGACGGCCACGTTCATCAACAACGGTCCGGTCGACGAGGGTTCGAACATCGACCTGTCGCTGACCGCGGTGGTCGATCCCGGCACGGCCGACACCCACGAGTTCCGCTTCAGCTGCGACGACGGCGCCACCTGGGCCGCATGGAGCAGCACCAACACCTTTGCCTGCCCGACCGACGACAACGGCACCCGCGACGTCAAGGGCGAGGTCCGCGACGATGACGGTGGCTCGAACACCTACAGCGCCGCAGTCACGGTCACTAACGTCAACCCCACGCCGACCATCAACGGCGCGCCGACGACAAGCCCCGAGGGCACCGCGATCCCTCTGACCAGCTCGGTCAGCGATCCCGGCACGGCCGACACCCACACCTACGCCTGGAGCGTGACCAAGAACGGCAACCCGTACGGGTCGGCCGGCACCGCCTCCAGCTACAGCTTCACCCCGAACGACAACGGCACCTACGTCGTCAAGCTCATCGTGACCGACGACGATGGCGG
>JARDZW010000063.1 GCA_029240655.1 Chloroflexota bacterium | reverse complement strand
TGCCACGCCCGCTCCGAGCGCAGTCGCCGCCGTAAGGATCATCGAGGTTTTCAAGTCGCCCACCTGTAGTTGCTGCCACGAGTGGGAGGCGTACCTGCGCGGCTTGGGGTACACGGTGAAGTCCGTGCCCACGGACGACATGGCGGCGGTGAAGGCGCAGTACCGGCTGCCGCAGGACACCTGGAGCTGCCATACCGCCGTCATCGCCGGATACGCGGTCGAGGGCCACGTCCCGGTCGAGGCGATCGAGGACCTGCTGGCCACGCGACCTGCGATCGATGGGATCGCGCTCCCCGCGATGCCGCCCGGCTCGCCTGGCATGCCTGGCGTCAAGGAAGGCCCATTCGAGGTCCTCGCCGTCAAGGACGGTGTCGCATCCCCCTTCGGCTCCTACTGACCCTCGACGGGTTCTGAGCAGGGAGTCTTGCGCGCATGCGTGGCGTGCTCATCTGGAAAATGGTTCGCGTCGACGAGCCCTCCAGGAAGGCGGGCCCTCGGCGGGCGGGATGACTGCGCGACGTGGCGAAGGCCTGCTTGCCGAACATGCGTTGCGGTGGCCAATGCAGCATCAGCAGCGTGCCGATGATCGCCTGGGGTCATGCGGCGTCCGGCAACTCCTCAGCGTCGATGCGAACGTTGTGGCGCGCGATCAAGCGTGTGGCCGCGACCGCGATGAATGTCGCGATGAGTGACAGGACGACCGACAGGACGACGGGGACGATGCCCTTCATGACCAGTCCTCCGAGATAGAGTGCCGCCGGCGATTTTCCGGCCGGGCCTAAAGCCTGCGCGCGCGGGTCCTGCGTCACACGGGCCATCCGGCCCCGAATCGGACCGACGGCCAGTCAGCGGGGCACGACTCTGAGGGTCGATTGGGCACCCTCCCGGGAGATGACAGTTCTGACGTTGCTCGGTCCGTAGCGGTCGTACTTCGCGTGATAGGCGGCGGTGATGCCATCGGCCCGGACTCCACGCGCCCGCCGCTCATCGTTCGGCAGCGGCGCGGCGGTACAGCACGACGCGCCACACCCGGATTCCACCTTCGTGAGCGCTTGTGTAGCCATTGCCCCCCATCCACCGCTCGACATCCGCGTGCCGATGGATGAAGTAGCGCGCAGGACTGCGCCGAACCGCCTGGACGAGGTTGTAGAGCCGCATGTAGGCGCGCATCCACCAGACGTCGCGTGGATAGGTGATTCCCACGAGCCGCGGTCCGGATCGCGTCGCCGCCGCAAGGAGGGGTTCAAGGTACGGATAACAGCAGATCACCGAATCGAGGGTGACGATCTCGGCCGATTGCAGCTCGTCGGTGAGCTCGACGACGTCTCCGTACCGATACTCGACACGGCCGGCGAGGCCGCGCCGTTCGGCCTCGGTGCGCGCCGTCGCCAGGTACGCGCGTGAAGCGTCGACGTCGATGGCGGCGAGGGCTCCGGCCTCGAGAAGCGAGATGTGGACCGCGCCGACTCCGGCACCGATGTCGAGCACGCGCGCTCCGTCGACGCCTTCGCGCCGAACAACCTCGATCAGCTCCCGAGTCGGGGCGTGTAGCTTGCCCTCGCGCCATCGGGCCAGATCGGCCTTGGCATTGAGACCGTCGTACCCGAGACGGGCAAGATCCTCCTCGCAGCAGAACCGATGCGGAGGGTGCGAAGCCACAGCCCGATGGTGCGCCGCCCGTCAACCTGCGGCGAGGTGGCCGGCGGTCACGCGGAGGCGGGCGCAGGGACCGCGCCCAACTGGCGAAGCAGCCCTATCTCGTCCATATCGGTCCAGCACTCGGCGACCCTGTCGGCAGCGACGCGGTGCGTGCTGGTACCGGTGAACTCGTATGTGCGGCCCGTGCTGGAGAGACCGGCGAAGGGGCCGGTGTGGGTGCCGCGAGCGGTCCACCGAGTGACGACTCGATCACCCTCCGCGACCTGGTCTTCGATGCCGAATGCGATGTCCGAGGACGCTTGCCGAAGGGCTTCGTAGTAGCGACGGTACGCAGCGGTACCCACGACGCCCGACGGGTGGCCGATGTACGATTCATCGACGAGCTGTGGGAGCCGATCGTAATCTCCGCGATTCCAGACGGCTGCGATGAGCTCTTCGATCAGCGCCTTGTTGTCCTTTGCCATCCCGGGTTCCTCCTGGCTGTGGGCTCTTGCGGGCTCGATGCCGAGAGTCTGCGGCGGCATGCGCGCGGAGGCATCGGGTGATTACCCCATTTTTCGGGCAAGTCACCGGTCACGGGTCCACGACCAGTCCATTCCGGATCGCGAACAGGGTCGCCCCGACCCGCGTGGACACGCCGATCTTGTCGTAGATGTGCTGGACGTGGTGATCCACCGTCTTCGGCGAGATGAAGAGGGTCGCCGCCATCTCACGGTTCGAGAGGCCGCGCGCGAGCAAGTGCATCACCTCGAGCTCGCGCTCGCTGAGGCCCGCCGGTAGGTCGGGCGGTGGAGCGTCGCGCGGCACGTGGCCCGCGGCCGCCCTGACAGCGTCGACGACCTCAGGATCGAGGCGGCCTGCACGCGCCTCCTGGCGCAGGACGTCGGCTGCAGCGTTGTCGGTCAAAGCGGCGCGGTGAGGCCTCGGCTCGGTCTTCGTCCGGTAGAGGTCGACGGCTGCGAGGACCTGGGCCGGGACAGGCTGGAACGATCCCGGCACGGCTCGGAAGCCCGAGCCGTCGAGCCGCTCGTGGTGAAGGCCAGCCAGCGTTCCGAGCGTGCCGAGAGTTGTCGAGCGGGCAAGCACGAGCTCCGTCAGCGAAGGGTGCCGCATCGCCCGCTCTCGGTCTGAGGCCGACCAACCCTCTGTCGCGTTCCAGACGGCGATGGGAACGCCCATCCGGCCGAGATCGTGGAGGTAGCCGGCGCGCCTGATGCTGGTCGCATCGGGCTCGGACAGGCCAAGCGTCCGCGCTCCGCCTTCGGCGAGCCGAGCCACGCTGGTCGAATGACCCAAGGTGAACGGCGACCGGAGATCGACAAAGCGGCCGATCGCTTCGCCCAGCGCGTCGAGCCCCTCGCCGGCGATCCACCGGAACGGCGGCGGCTCCTCCGCGAGTAACGCATCCCAGATCGGCCTCTGGTCGAGCCGTTCGAACAGGCCGGCGCCGATCGCGCCGAATCGGTGCGCGACGTTCGGGTCGTACTGGTTCCCTTCACGGCGGCGGACGATGGCGACGCCGGCAGCCGCGCCACCTAGCCGCCCGAAGACCTCCGCGTCGTGTGCGACGTGGAAGACGCGCGCCGCAAGGTGGAGGTCGGCACCCTTCAAGCGTCTCGGGCCGCCCCGCCCATTCCATCGCTCGTGACACTGCGCGAGAGCTTCCTTGATCGACGTCCCGAGATCCAGCATGTCGCCGACCTGGACGGCCGTATCGCGGCAGACCGCCTGGAATTCGGCAGGTCCTGCGAGTGCACCCGCGACGACCTTTCCGACACGCCGCAGCGGCGGTTCGCCGGCGCCGAAGTTGCGGAGCCCGAACGAGGCCACTTCAAGTGGGTTGCCAACGTCCACGGTTGCGATCTTGCCGCCGACCGCGATGTCGTCGGCGGAGAGCTTCGCGAGGACGGTTGCCTCGAGCGTGCAACCGACCGATCCGAGGAGAGAGACGTAGAACACGTCGCTGAGGTCGCCGGGTCCGAGACCGAGGTCCTGCCCGAGCCAGACCGCGAGGAGGCTGCGGCGCAGCCCGTGCTCGAGAGGCTGACCGGTCGCGAGGTCAGTCGCGAGCGAGAGCGACCCGACGAGCTCGGCGAGCCGGACGCCATCCGACGCTCGATCGACTGACGTGGGCCCCCCGCGCCCTTCCGATCCGCTATCGGTCATTCCGACAGGCTACGACCCGCGCGCGAGTGACGGCATCTCGGCGGGCGAAATTCCGCGAGCGACCGCCAGACCTACTCCAGGTGCGTACGCTACGCCCGTGGATGGATCCCGGTCGTTGTCAGGGGACGTCGACCCCGTCGAAACGTTGAGCGGAAACAGCCTTGGCGAGCCAGCGCGAGCGCCCAAGCGGGACGATCAAGCCTCGATCGTGAGACTACTCAATCGGATCTCCCTAATCGGCGTTGCGCCCGATGATGCGGACGACGTTCGCGTCCAGAAGGTGACTCTCACGCTCGCGGCCGTGACGGTGACGGTGCTGGCCGTGTTCTGGGTCGGCACCTATCTGGCGCTCGGCCTCCCGGTATCGGCAGCGATCCCGTTCGCCTACCAGGTCGCGTCCGTGGTCACCCTCGTCGCGTTCGCTCGCACGAAGGACTATCGCTTCTTCCGGTTCAGCCAGATCGTCCTCATCTTCTTGCTGCCGTTCCTGCTCCAATGGAGCCTGGGCGGTTACGTCGCTTCAAGCGCTGTCAGCCTGTGGGCGCTCGTCGGCGTTTTTGGGGCGCTCTTCTTCTACACCGCGCGACAAGCGGTCCCCTGGTTCGCGGTGTTCGTAGTGCTCACGATCATCTCCGGGCTCATGGACCCATCGCTCGCGGCGTCGGCGGCGGCGATCCCGATGGGCGTCCAGGTGACGTTCTTCGTCCTGAACATCCTCGGTGTCTCGGTGACGGCATACCTGCTGCTCCAGTACGCGGTCAGGGAGCGCGATGCCGCGCTCGCTCGATCGGACGGGCTCCTGCTGAACGTCCTCCCGCGGTCGATCGCGGAGCGCCTGAAGCGAGATCCGGGGGTCATCGCCGAGCGCTACGACGAAGTGACGGTTCTCTTTGCCGACGTCGCGGACTTCACTCCGTTCGCCGAGAGGACAAGCCCGGAGCGGCTCGTCGGCGTTCTGAACGAGGTCTTCAGCGCGTTCGACAACCTGACCGAGCGCCACGCCCTCGAGAAGATCAAGACCATTGGTGACGCCTACATGGTCGCAGGTGGCTTGCCCGAGCTTCGTGCCGACCACGCAGAGGCAGTTGCCGCCCTGGCCGTCGACATGCAGTCCGAGCTGGCCCGCGTATGTAGCGCGCTCGACCTCGGGCTCGCCATCCGGATCGGTATCGACTCCGGGCCCGTGGTGGCCGGTGTGATCGGCCGACGCAAGTTCATCTACGACCTCTGGGGCGACACCGTGAATACGGCGAGCCGGATGGAGTCGCACGGGATCGCCGGTCGGATCCAGGTGACGGAGGCCACGTATCGACGGCTTCGCGATCGGTATCGATTCGAGGATCGTGGCGAGATGGAGGTCAAGGGCAAGGGCCGGATCAAGACCTATCTGTTGGTCGCGGACGACGTCGATACCGGGCGGTCGACGGACTAGCCTCGCTCGCCAATCGTGCGCGCATGCTTATCGGCGGAAACGAGCCAGGGCCCGTAGGACGATGGCGGCGGCGACCGCAGCGCCGACCGCCTGTGCTGGGCCGATCGACCGCGGCATCGGCCGGAACGTAGCGCCGGACGCGGTGAGCTCGATGTAGCCGACTGGTTCTGCCGTGACGCCACCGCCACCGCCGGATCCAGAGCCCTCGGGCCCTTCGCCACCGCCGCCGCCGACACCCCAACGGACCCTGGCGACCGGGATGACGGTCACGCCGTCGCGCTCGACGGGTTCGCCGAAGACGGCCTGGACCTTGGCGTGACCGCCGATTCGTGACGCCAATCGCTCAAGAAAGCGTGAGGTTGGATCGCTCTCGGCCGCGTCTGTCGCCTGCTCTTGTGCTGCCGTTCTAAGACTGTGGGTTGTCGGAGGTCAGGCGGTCGAGACTTCGGTCGTGACCGGAACTGGTCGTTCAAGCGCATCGCAAACCGGGCAGTGCTTCACGCCCCATCGAGCGATCTCCTCGAGCGTGGCCGAATCGATGCCCGCGGCGGTCAGCCTGACGGAGACGCGACCATTCAGGGGGCCGGGTGGCACATCATCGGCGATTCCAAGGAGCCCTCGGTCGTCTGACTCCGAATCGACCATGACCTCGAGCGTGTCGAGGGTGATCGCCAACATCGCCGCCCGCATCGCGATCAGCGAGACGACGCAGCTTGCTTCGGCGGCGCGCAGAAGCCAACCCGGGGATGGCGCGGTCGCAGTTCCCCCGACCGACGGAACCATGTCCGTCGTGATGGTGGCGCCGCTTGGGCCGGTCACTCGCACCACGAGGCCATCGACCAGGGTCGCTACGGCAGGGCTATCCGTGGACCGCGCCTCCTCCGGGTGCTGCGCTAAATACTCGCCTGCGGCTTGGATCGCTGTCCGAATCGCATCAGCTGCCATTTCGTCTAATCCCTCCGATGTAGGGAGACCCATTAAAGGAGTATCGTCGTTGCCTTGAGCGGCAACGGCCACAATCCGGTTTCAATGGCTTCGACGGCTTTTGCATGCGATGCCGACTTGCTAGTCCCGTGGGCGCGTCAGATGGCCAGAGCACGCTGCTCGAGCGTCCGCACCGATGCCGCGGACGTCCGAGCGAGTTGGGCGAGCCGGCGGGCAACCATCAGGTTGAAGGCGAGCAGGCAGACCACAGACAAAAGCGCGATCAGCAGGCCGACACCAGGCACGAACAGGCCGAAGTCGAAGACGCTCGAGGCGATCCGGACGTAGGCCGTCCGGCGGCTGAAGATGGTTCCGCGCAGGATCACCGCCGAGAGGACGAGCCCGCCCAGCGAGCCGATCAGGTAACTGACCCAGAACGCCGTGCCGTGGAATGCCGCGTAGGTCGCCGTTCCCGCGGCCAGGTAGGCGGCGCGTTCTGCGTCGGTCGCCGCTGCCGCGTACCCGTTGCTCAACGACAGCATCTCGAACGCCGGCCGAGCCACGATGAACGCCACGATCCCGATGACGCTGATCCCGACGTACACGGCCATGAGCGACCCACTCGTCGGTCGGAGGGCGGTGTAGAGCGCCAGCACGACCGGCACGGACAGGACGACGTACACGACCATGAGCGCCTCGAAGGCGAGCAGGCCGCCGACCGGGTTGCGGCCGAACAGGTCAAACCAACCCGTGACGTTCGTCGGGAGCCCGACGATCGAGAAGACGATCGAGTGGAGGATCGTGATGACCGCGAGTCCAAACCCCGCGATCGATCCGATCCGAAAGATGAGCCGGCGGTCACGGTCTTGCTCTCCCGGCAGTTCGTCATGCATCGCTTGATCCTCCTCCCGATTTCAGCGCGCCGCGACGACTCGACCCCAGACGGAGACCAGGATCACGACATTGATGACGATCGCGATGACGTAGAACGGATGGAAGTAGAGGGCGAGGGCGGCGAGCCCGAGCACTGCGCCGACGAGGGCGAGGGTCTGCCACTGGTCGCTGACAATTGACACACCCAGCCAGCCGAGACCTGCGCCGGCGAGCGCCAGCCCCGCCGCCAGCCAGACGAGCCCGCCGATCATGGCCGGCCCCGACCCGAGGTTGAGGGCGTCGAAGGCCCAGGACCGCCCGAGGGTGCCCGGCCACCAGGCGAGCCACGAGGGGGCCGGCATGGCCGCGCTGCTGGGATTCGACATGCTCCCGAAGCCGATCATCGTGGTGATCAGTCCGTGGGCAACGAGAACGATTCCGACGACAGCGTGTGGCACCTCAAGCCTCCTTTGCGTTCCGGCGATCGAGCGCCGGCAGCCCTACCTCGGCCAGCCATCTGACGGCCACGACGGTGATGACGGCGCCCATGACGAGGTAGATCGCCTGGAGTGGCGGCTCGTTGCTGTAGCCGATGATCCCGATCTCGACGGCGACCCAGATCAGCAGCGCGACGCCGACGGCGAATGCGGCGAACGGAGCGAGCGGGTGCCGCCTCAGAGCCAGCCAAGCCGCTACGAGCGGTCCCATCCCGAGAACGGTGAACAGGATGAGTCCCGGCCCGAGGTAGGTTTCGAACGGCGATCCGGCGAGCGCCGACAACGGCAGCGGCATGATTTCGCCGCGCGGCGCCACGATCAGAACCAGGCCCCCGCCGAGCGCGCCGATGCCCAAGAGCACCTCGAGGGCGATGCTCGTCTTCGCGAGACGCGAGAGAGCCGGTCGAGCTGGTCCGGTCGTCATCACGACACCCCTAGCGGAGCCGGTGAGTCCCCGGCGTCACCCAGAGCGTGAGCCGCACCGCTCCGCGCCGAAAGTGCCATCCGGACCCGAATGGGAGTCGCTCGGCCCTGTCCTCGTCGGTCGGTGCGAGCCGATGCTGTTCATGGCGCATCAGGCCACTCGACCGAATGGACAAGGACTGCCATGCACACGACTTCGAGCCGACTCGCTGCTATCGCCACCGTCCTCGCCGCCGGCGCCGCGCTCGCGGGCCTGGCCGTTCGCGGTCTGTATGTCGACGCCCCCAACTGGGTCCAACAGGCGCAGGGCACCGATCTCGCGACGCTGCTCCTTGCGGTCCCCGTCCTGGTCGCCGGCATGTGGACGGCCTCACGCGGCTCGGCGGGCGGTCGGCTGGCGGTCGTCGCGGGGCTGCTGTACCTCGTCTACAACTACGCGATCTTCGCGTTCTCCGTCGCGATGAACCCGCTCACCATCGTCCACATCGCGATCTTCGGCCTGGCGCTCTGGAGTCTCCTGCTTGGCGGCCGCTCAGCGGTCGAGGGGGCGGAGGCGGTCACAGAGCGTCTCAACCGGCGAACGGCCGGCGGTCTCCTCGTCGGGGTCGCCGCGATGTTCGGCCTGCTCTGGGTCGGCCAGATCGCGTCGGTCGCGACATCGGGTGTCCTTCCGCCGGACCTCATCAAGGCCAACATCTCCAGTAATCCGGTCTACACCCTGGACCTCGGGTTCTTCCTGCCGCTGTGCGCGATTGCCGGGATCGGCCTCCTGCGCCGGAACGGCACCGCAGCCTTCGCCTTCCCGATGCTGGTGTGGGTGCCCCTCATGGGCGCGGGAGTCGTCGGCGGCATCGTGCTGATGGCGCTCGCCGGTGACCAGACCGCCGTGCCCGTGGCGGTCGTCATCACCGCCCTCGGCGTCGTGTCTTCGATCCTGGCCGGCGTTGCCGTCGTCCGCCCTCGGGCCGGCGCCGCTCACGTTCGTCCCACCTCTCATCCCACCTCTCGTCCCGCACATCAGGAAGGCTGAACGCCATGATCGCCATCGAACGAATCCTCGCCGCCGCCGCGGTCTTCGTCGCCGCCCACTTTGCGATGGGCTTCATCAACTCGAGCGCCGGGGGAAGCGGCGGCTCGCTGCTGTTCCCGTTCGCGACCGACGCCCCGACCCGCTGGCTGTTCGGCAGCCTAGACGGGATGTTGGGGCTCCTCTCGCCGGTCATGATCGGCCTCGCCGGGATCGCGGTCCTGGCCTTCTTCCTCGCCTTCTTCTCGTCGCTCGGACTCTGGGTCCCGGCGGACATGTGGCGGCCGCTCGTCCTGATCGGTGTGGCTTGCTCCGTAGCCCTATTGGTACTCCATCCAAGTATCTACGCGGCTCTGCCCCTGGCCCTCAACGCGGGCCTGGCCTGGGTCGCCTGGACTTCGGCCTGGACGCCCGCCGCAACCTGAAGCAAAGAGGATTCCGAACCAGGGCCAACGCCGTCGACACTGGTGGCGTGTTTCACGGAGCCGCGCGGCCTAAGTCTGCGGAACACCGGCGCCCACGGACTCTTCGATCCTGAGCAAGACTCAACCGGCGCCGCGGCCGCTGGCTGAAGCCATGCGTGAAGTGGTCCGCGCCCTCCGTGCTGAGAACTACAGCCCCAAGACAATCGAGGGCTACCGCGAGAAGTGGGGACCGTTCTTCGCCTTTGTCGACGAGCGCCTCGGCGGCGATCCGACGATCGCCGACTTCACGCTCGAGAACGCCCGAGACTACGTCGTCTACCGTTTGGACCCGGGCGACGAGCGCCGACCGTTGAGCCCAGGGTCGGCGGGTACGCATGTCCGCACCCTTCGAGCGATCTCGGGCTGGTTCGAGAAGGAGGCCTGACCGGCGAGCACCGCCTGGCGCGGCTCGGAATCCCCAAGCTCGATGTCGAACCCGAGGGTCGCGTCCTGTCGACCGACGAGCGCCTCGCCCTGTTCGTCGGCGCCCGAGGCGTGAGCCCGACAGCCCGGCGAAACGTCGCGATCCTGGCGGTTCTGGACGACGTCGGTCCCCGGGTGTCCGAACTCGTCACGCTGGAGCGCGAGGACATCCGCCTCGATGGCCGTTCGGTGCTCCTGCAGTTGCCCGCCAAGCGGGGCCTGGTTCGCGTCCTGCCGCTCGGTACCGAGACGGTCCGGGTGATCCGAGACCTCGTCGGGACGCGACGGCTGAATGGACCTCTGTTCGTCCAGCGAGGTGGCGGCCGCATGACGGACAACGCGGTGCGATCGATGCTGGTGCGCCTCTCCGAGGAGACCGGGATCGAGCGGGTCAGCCCGCACGACTTCCGCCATACGGCCTCGACGAACTACTCGGCCAACGGCGCCGACGAGGCCCTGAAGTACGCGGCCCATCAGCGGCTGTCCCCGCTCGACCAGCTGGCGCCGTTCCGCCGATCGCGGGCGGCCTGAGGGCGGCCTCCCGCTCGTCGACGCCGGACGCGAGGTGGTCGAGGGGTGAGGCGAAGGCGTGCTCTGCCTTGACGTCGCCCTCGGCGAGTTCGGCGTAGCGGCGGACCATGGCGAGGTCGGTGTGGCCGAGGATCTTCTGGAGGGCATAGACATTTCCGCGGTTGCGCATGAAGGTGATCGCGAACGTGTGGCGGCAGGTGTGGGGCGAGACGCGGACGCCGGTCATGCGCAGCTGCTCCCCGAGGCGGCGCATCCCCTGGTAGATGGCGTCGTCGGTGAGGGGTCGGCCGTCGCGGCCGAGCAGGAGCGGATCGCCGGGTCGAGTCAGGCTGTTCGGCCGCTCGCGAGTCAGGTAGCGCCGGAGGGCCGCGTCGAGGGTCCGGCCGTAGGGGACGGACCGCTCATCGTCGCCCTTGCCGAGGATAAGGAGCTGGCCGTCGCCGACGTCCGAGTTTCGCAGGCCGGTCGCCTCGTTGAGCCGGACGCCGGTGTCGAGGAAGATCCGAAGGGTGATCGCCAGCGGCGCCGGCGCGGCCGCCAGAAGGTCGCGCATCTGGTCGGTCGTGAACGTCTCGACGATCGTGCGCGGGATGGTCGGGACCTTGAGCTTTGCGAGGGGATCCGTGCGGACGTAGTCCTCGGTCACGATCCAGTGACTGAACACGCGGAGCGCGCGGGCCCGGGCGGCGACGGTGGCCGGCTTGCGACCGCGTTCGACGAAGTCGGCCAGCCAGGCGCGGGCGATGTCGAGGTCGACATCGGCCAGGGTGAGGTCGTGATCGTCGGCACCGGCGAAGGTGCGGTAGGCGTTGAGTCCCTCGAGGTAGAACTCGATCGTCCGCTCCGACAGGACCTCGGCGCGGCAGGCGGCGACGAACGCCGCGACGACAGCGTCGAAGCGGTGGCGACGCGGGTCCCGGCTGCCACTACGCGCAGTCAGGTGAACATGACGATCGGGCGAATCAGGTGAACGTCCGGAAGTCGAATCAGGTGAACTTCGGCGCATCTCGTGGCTCCTTCTTGGAGTCCACGCCATGCTCAGTTCGCACGAGACCACCAGATGTGGTGTAGGGGAGCCCTCGGATCCCTACTACTGGTAGGGATGGCTGGCGAGGAAGGATTCGAACCTTCGATCTCCTGATCCAGAGTCAGGCGCCTTACCGCTTGGCCACTCGCCAGTGGAGCGGCCGAGATGATACCGCATCAGGCCTCGTGGACCCCCTCACCGGCGCCTCGGGACCGGTGGCGGCCGGTACGTTCGGGGGAGTGGACGGGGGTGGTGCGCGCTGACATCGTGGGTCCATGACGTCCGCCCACGATCGTCGCCCCCGGCTACTCGCCCTGTTGCTTGTCGCGAT
Source organism: Chloroflexota bacterium (assembly GCA_029240655.1). GTDB lineage: Bacteria > Chloroflexota > Limnocylindria > Limnocylindrales > CSP1-4 > SPCO01. The sequence continues at coordinate 8,636 of JARDZW010000063.1, read as the reverse complement.
CCTGGTGACCGGGTTCGCCGCCACCGTGTCGGTCTCGGCCGCGCCCGCCCTGCCCGCCTGCAGGGTCGCCGACACCCTGACGAAGCATCGTCTCTACGGGGATTGGGCCAAGTCGCTCCTTGACCTCACGTACCGCCTCTCGAGCAACTACAAGCCCAGCGACCTTCGCTCGACGTCCTACGCGAGCCTCAACTCCGGGTTCCTCGTCCGCCGCCACGTGATCGCCGACCTCAAGCTGATGGCCGAGGCCGCGCGCCGTGCTGGTGCGCGGTTTTCCGTGCAGTCGGCGTATCGCAGCTATGCCACCCAGAAGTCGACCTTCGATTACTGGGTCCGCGTCCACGGCTACGCCGTCGCCCTCAAGGAGAGCGCCCGGGCCGGCCACAGCGAGCACCAGCTCGGCACGACCGTCGATCTCCGGAGCTATGGCGGTGGCGCGCCCTGGAATTACACGGACTGGGCGACGACCAAGGCAGGCGCGTGGTTGAAGGCCAACGCCCACAAGTTCGGCTTCATCATGTCGTTTCCCAAGGGCAAGACCTCGGTCACCTGCTACACGTACGAACCGTGGCACTACCGCTACGTCGGTCGCACGCGGGCCGCGAAGATCCGGGCCAGCGGCCTCACGCTCCGCCAGTTCCTGTGGCGCGAGCAGAACATGCCGGCCCCGACGCCGACGCCGCGCCCGACGCCCACCCCCACCCCCCGCCCGACGCCCACCCCCACCCCCCGTCCGACGCCCACACCCACCCCCAGTCCGACGCCCACACCAACGCCGCCTCCGACGCCCACACCAACGCCGCCTCCGACGCCCACCCCGACCCCGACTCCCACGCCCGCCTGAATTTCGTGAGCGTTTCTGACCGGTTCGGACCCCTTGGCAGCGTGCGTTTGCCCGGCCATACTCAGCCCGCACTCGGAGACCCGGGGGACCGCACCGTCATGGCGGAGCCTGAGCCTGCACGAGGAATCGGATTGTCAGTGGCCACCATGGTCATCAATGCCGACGGCACCACCGCTGATGCGAGTCCGGCCGCGCTCGAACTGCTGGGGCTGACTCTCGAGCAGCTGCGTGCCCTGCCGCCGGGGGCCCTATCACCCGAGCCCCCGGATCCCGAGGCGCAGGCCGCCTTTCGAGAGCAATGGGAAGGCCAGGGGACGCCCGATATCGGCGGCGAGGCCACGATGCGGCGCCTGGACGGCACGAGCATCCGCGTGAAGTTCGGGATCACGCCGATCGAGGATGGCCGGTACCTGGCCGTGCTCGAACCGGTCGACCGCCCGACCCAGCAACCACCGATCCTGTACACGGCCGGCCAGGTCCTCGCGGAGTGGCGCGCCGCCGAGCGCCGGATGATCACGATCCCGCCGGATACCCCCGAATGGCACGACATGCAGGCGCAGATCGACCGGTTCCGGGAGCGCTACCAGGAGCTGTTCAAGCGGCGCTAGCGCACCGCGAGCCGCGATCCCCCCGCGCTACCCTTCGGGGGTGACCGATATCCCGATGACCTTTCGCGCGTACGTGGCGGAAAAGGTCGAATCGTCCGGGGGCGGCGTGAGCGTCACGCGCGGCGTGCGTGAGTTCGCGGCGGCCGACCTCCCCCCGGGCGAGGTCGAGATCCGAGTGGGCTGGTCGAGCGTCAACTTCAAGGACGGCCTGGCCACCCGCGCCGACGGCAAGGTCGCGCGGATCAGCCCGATCATCCCCGGCATCGACCTGGCTGGAAAGGTCGTCTCGTCGTCCGACCCGGCGATCGCCGTGGGCTCGTCGGTGGTGGCTCACGGCTACGACCTGGGGGTCGCCCGGCACGGTGGGTACAGCGAGTACCAGCGCGTCCCGTCCGGCTGGATCGTGCCGTTGCCCGACGGCCTCACCGAGCGCGACGCCATGGCCATCGGCACGGCCGGGTTCACCGCGGCGATGTCCGTCGCGGCTCTCCAGGAACGCGGCCTGAAGCCAGGCGACGGGCCCGTCCTGGTGACTGGCGCCAGCGGCGGTGTCGGTGGGACCGCCCTGGCGATCCTGGCCGACCTTGGCTTCGAGGTCTGGGCCGCGACCGGCAAAGCGGACGAGGCCGACCGCCTCCGCGGGCTTGGGGCGGCCGGCATCCTGACGCGGGACGAGGTGACAGCCGCCGGCAAGCCGCTCGAGTCGGAACGGTGGGCGGGCGCCGTCGACGCGGTCGGCGCGGCCACGCTTCCCTATGTGCTGCGGACCCTGCGCACCAACGCGGCCGTCGCGGCCAGCGGCAACGCATCGGGTCCAAAGCTCGATACCACCGTCTTCCCGTTCATCCTCCGAGGCGTCGCCCTGCTCGGCATGGATTCGGCCCAGCTCGCGATCGATCGACGACGTGCTGTCTGGCATCGGCTTGCCACGGACCTGCGACCGCGATCGCTTGGCGATCACGTGACCGAGGTGACGCTCGACACCCTCGACGGGGCACTCGACGGGATCCTCGCCGGGGAGGCCCGCGGTCGCTGGATCGTGCGCGTCGGCGTCTAGTCTCTACTCGCTCACGGAGCGGTCAGCTCCCGGCGGAGTTGCGCCACGGCTCGCACGATCGGCCGGCGCGCGTCCTCCGGCGGATGCTCCGGGAATGGGTGGGCCGCGACCGCATCGTCGATGGTGATCTCGCCCCCATGCACCCTGGCAGCCAGCGCGGGCACTTCCGCGATGGAGGTGGCCTGCGTCTCGGCGAAGGCCCTTCCCGCGTGGTCGCCATGCCCGGGCACGACCACACCCCGTTCCGGGTCGATGAGCTGGGCGAGCTGCTGGGCGGTGGTCGCCCACTCGACGGGGTATCCGTCGCCATACCACGGCACCGCCCCGTTCTCGAGCAGGTCGCCCGCGAACAGGACGTGCGTTCCGGGCACGGAGACCACGATGTCGTGGTCGGTGTGGCCGCGGCCGAGATACCGCAGCTCGACGGCGCGGCCGCCGACCTCTGCTGTCGCGGTCGAAGCGAACGTCCGGTCGGGCGGGTCTATGACGATCTCGTCGAGCAGGCCCGCAAGCTCGGGCGTATTCGTGGCGATCGTGGGCTTGCGTGCCTCGCCGGTCCGCTCCATGAAGGTGACGCAGCCCTCGTGGCCCCAGATCGTCGCGGGCCGGAACACCGCGTTGCCGAAGGCGTGGTCGAAGTGCCCATGCGTGTCGATCACGACCTTCACGGGATCTGTCGTGAGCGAGCGGAGGTCGGAGAGGATCTCGCGCGCCTGCCCGTACGTGGCGCGCGTGTCGATGACCAGGGCCTCACCGTGGCCCAGGACCACCCCGATGTTCTGGTCGTAGAACTCGTATCGGCGCACGAACACGCGATCCCCGATCTCGACCCAGCCATCGGCGACGCCCATGTGCCGATGATATCGAGCCGAACCCGCAGCGATCGGCCCGTGCTAGGCTCTCCGCACAACCGAACACCGCCTCCGGGGAGCGCGTCCGAGCGCTGAGAGTGTGGCAGCCGCCACTTACCCGCTGAACCTGATCCGGCTCATACCGGCGAAGGAAGCAGGCCGAACGTCATCCGATGGCGCCGTCCCCCCGAGCGGAGGCGGCGTATCGCATCGATTCGACTCGGAGGTTCGGAAGACGAGATGACAACCACCTACGACGCGACGACGCCGGCGTCTGCGCCCGACACGCACTGGCGCACCCGCGACATCGTCATCGCCGCGATCATCGGCGTCGCATTCGGGGTCGTGTTCTGGGCCTGGGCGCTGGTCTGGTACGGCCCGCTGGCCTTCCTGTCCACTCTGGCCCTGCCGTTGCGCGACCTCGGCTACGCCGTCTGGCTGATGCCCGCCGTGTTCGCCCCGTTGGTCATCCGCAAACCGGGCGCAGCCCTGTTTGCCGAAATGGTCGCGGCCGGCGTGTCGGCCTTCCTTGGCAGCCTCTGGGGCGTCGATACGCTCCTGTCCGGCTTCGTCCAGGGCGCCGCCGCGGAGCTGGTCTTTGCGTTCACGCTGTACCGGATCTGGACGTTCCCCGTCCTCGCCATCGCGGCCGTTGCCAGTGCCGCAGCCGCCTGGATCCACGACTGGGTCCTCTATTACGCCGAAGTCGACCCGGTCGTCCAAGCCGTTCGCTTCGTCTTCATGGCAATCTCGGCAGTCGTGATCGTGGCGGGTGGATCCGTGGGCCTGCACCGCTCGCTCAAGCGCGCCGGCGTGCTCGAAGGATTCCCCGACTGACGACCCCCGACCGCCAGCCGGGGTCGCTCGAGGCACGCAACCTCTCGATCGGCCATCGAGGCGCCGATCGCCTGGCCCTTGACGGCGTGTCCTTCGAGCTGCCCGCGGGCCACGCGCTGCTGGTCGTGGGACCATCCGGGTCCGGCAAGAGCACGCTCGCGCTGGCCATCGGGGGCCTCATCCCGCGCGACATCCCGGCGGCCGTGGGCGGTCACCTCGCGCTTGACGATCGCGAGATCCGCAGCCTGGCACCGGCCGCGGTCGCCGCACGGATCGGCATGGTCTGGCAGGACCCCGACAGCCAGCTCGTGATGGAGCGGGTCGAGGACGACGTCGCCTTCGGCCTCGAGAACCGAGCCTGGCCGCGACCGGCGATGAGCTCGCGGATCCCGGGGTTGCTCGACGAGGTGGGGCTCGACGGGCTGGAGCGGCAGCGTTCGCGGCGCCTGTCGGGCGGTCAGCAGCAACGGCTCGCCCTGGCCGGCGCGCTGGCGCCGCGCCCGGGCGTGCTGGTGCTGGACGAGCCGACCGCCAATCTCGATCCGGCGGGCGCCCTGGCATTCATGGAGCGTCTCGCCAGCCTGCGAGCCGAGCGATCGACGACCATCGTCCTGATCGAGCACCTGGTCGAAGCCGCGTGGCCCATGGCCGATCGCGTCCTCGCACTGGACGGCGAGGGCCGGCCGATCGACTTCGGGACGCCGCAGGAGGTCGAGCGCCGCTCGGCGGCCCGCCTGCGCGACGCCGGCATCTGGCTCCCCGCTGCCGTCGAACGGCGGATCCGGGACGGCGCGATGGCTGCTCCCGCGCGTCCGTCGAGGCCTGAGCCGGCTGCCGAAGCGTCGCCGATCATCACGGCCACCGATCTGCGTTTCGGGTTCGACCGACGTGAACCCGTCATCCGCGACCTGCACGTGCGGATCGATGCCGGCGAACGCGTGGCCCTCGTGGGGCCGAACGGCAGCGGGAAGACGACGCTTGCCCGTCTGCTCGTGGGGCTCCTGCGGCCGGATCTGGGCACGGTCCGTCTCCTCGGCGACGATCCGGCCCGCCTGGCACCGGCGGAGCTGGCTCGGCGGGCCGCCTACATCTTCCAGGACCCCGAGCGCCAGTTCCTCGCGCAGACCGTGGAGGAGGAGGTGCTTCTCGGCCTCCGGTTCGCGCAGCGGCCCGCGGCCAGGATCCTGATGGGGCGGATGGGACTCCCCCTCGATCGGTTCGGTCGGCGGAGCCCCTATCGGCTGTCAGGCGGGGAGCAGCGGCGACTGTCGCTGGCCACGGCGCTCGTGCGCGAGCCGGCGGTCCTGGTGCTGGACGAGCCGACCTTCGGGCAGGACCGGTTCGGTTACGAGGGCCTTCTTGAGATCCTCGACGAGCGGCTCGCGGCGGGCGCTACGCTCATCGCGGCGACGCACGACCAGCGCTTCGTGGCGGATGCCACGACCCGCTCCATCGAGCTTGACGGAGGCTGGATCGTGTCCGACGAGCGATCGCTGTGATCGCCGACCGACTCGAGCTCGACGAGCCGCGCCTCGCGAGTCCGCTTGGCCGGGTGAGCCCGGTGGTCAAGCTCGCCATCGCGCTGGTGTGGCTGGTCGGGCTGGCGTTCACGACCCGGATCCTGCCGCCGCTCTTCCTCGCCCTCGTGGCGATGGTCGCTGGACTCTGGCTCGGGCGCATCCCGGGGCCGACGCTCGCGAGAGCGACGGCGCCGCTCTGGATCGCGGCCGTCCTGATCGGGGTGTCGAACACGGTGTTCGCCGCGGCCAACGGCGATCCGGCGGCGGCGGAGCTGCTGACCATCGGGCCGATCCGCATCACCACCGAAGCGGCTGTCGCCGGTGTCGGCCTGGCCTGCCGGGTCATCGCCATCGCGTCGGTCGGTGCGGTGTTCTCGTTGACGACCGACCCGACGCGGCTCGTCGATTCGCTCGTCCAGCAGGCGCGCGTATCGCCGCGCTTCGCGTACGGAGCGTTGGCGGCGTACCAGGCGATCCCGCGCTTCGGCCAGGACCTCGCGACGTTGCGGCAGGCGCGTCGGGTGCGCGGGTTGCGCGGCGGCTGGCATCCGGGGCTGCTCGTCGGGGTGCTGGTGCTTGCGATCCGCCACGGCGATCGGATGGCGCTGGCCATGGATGCGCGGGCGTTCGGGTCGGGGCCGCGGACGTTCTACCGCCCCATCGGCTGGCACTGGATCGATCTCGTCGCGTCGGTGGCCGCCGTCGTCCTCCTCGTGGTCGCCCTGGCCGTTCCGACCTAGACTCGGGCGCGTGACCTCGAACCTCGCCCGTTACCCGCTCGGCGCCGCGGTCACGCTCGAGGAGCTCGACGCCGATCCACACGGGCCTTTGGCCGCCCTGCGAGAGCGAGAACCGGTCTCGTGGGTGCCGGTCCTCGACGGCTGGTTGGTCACCCGGCGCGACCTGTGTATCCAGGTGATGCGCGACGCCGGGACCTTCACCGTGGACGATCCGCGTTTCTCGACGGCCCAGGTGGTCGGCCCGAGCATGCTCTCGCTCGACGGCGAGACCCACCGTCGGCACCGCGACCCGTTCGCGGAAGCTCTGCGAGGGACAGAGCTTCGCGATCGGCTGGCGCAGCGGGTAGCCCAAGGGGCGCGGCGGCTCGTCGCCGCATTCGCGCCATCCGGTGCAGCCGAGATCAGGCGAGACCTCGCCGGGCCGCTGGCGGTGAACGTCGTCGCCGATGCTCTCGACCTCCTCGACGTCGCGCCGGGCACCGTCCTCGGCTGGTACGACGAGATCGTGGCCGCCGTCGACCGTGTCTCTGTCGGTGGCGAGATCGGACCGGGCGCGCGTTCCGCGGTGGACGCGCTCGCGAGTCACGTGTCGGAGACGATCCTGCAGGATCGCGGCGTGCTGGCAGAGGCCGCGCAGACGCTCGCCGATCCAGAGGTGGTCTCGAACGCCGCGGTGATGATGTTCGGCGGGATCGAGACGAGCGAGGGCATGACGACATCCGTGTTCTGGCACCTGCTCACGAACCCGGACGGGATGGCGGCCGTACGGGCGGACCGATCGCTCGGCGCGACCGCCATCGAGGAATCGCTCCGCCTGGAGCCGGCGGCCGGGCGGGTGGATCGCTACGCGACGGTCGACACGGAGCTCGCGGGCGCCGCCATACGGAAAGGCGACCTCGTCATCGTGTCCCTGACGGCAGCCAACCGAGACCCAGCGACGTTCCCGGATCCCGACCGGTTCGACCTCGCCAGGCCCAACGCGCGCTCTCATGTGGCGTTCGCCCAAGGGCCGCATGCGTGCATCGGTAGTCACCTCGCGCGGCTCGAGACCCAGGCGGCCCTGGACGCCGCGCTCGACGGCTGGCCCGGGATGCATCTCGCTGACGGGGCGACGCCGCCGACCGGCGTCGTGTTCAGAAAGCCGAAGTCACTGCCCGTACGCTGGGATGTGTAGCCGCGCGTTCCGTGCTGCGCCGACGGTCAGCGGATGACAACCCGTTTCGCCATCATCTGAGCGGCATCGCAGCACGGAGGCCCATGTGACCGACCCGCGCACAGTCATCTTCTTTCCCGAGGGAGCCTTTGGTCCGACGAACAACTGCGTCGGGATCGGGAATGTCCTGCGTGAGCGTGGCCACCGAGTCGTGTTCGTGCTGGAGGAGTCGTTCGCGGGCACGCTCGAGGCGAAAGGCTTCGAAGAACGCCTCATGCGGCTTGGACCCCCGCCGCCGGCCGAGGCGGAGGCCGAGGTCCCGGGGCAATTCTGGATCGATTTCATCCGCGACACGGCGCCGGTCTTTCGCAAGAGCACGATCGAGCAGCTCGGGGAATTCATCGCTCCGACCTGGCAGGCCCTGATCGATGGCGCCAAGCACGTGGACCCGCGGCTGACGGAGATCTTCGACGAGGTCGCGCCGGACGTGATCGTCGAGGATAACGTCGTCGCGTTCCCCGCCATCGCGGCCAGCGGCCGGCCGTGGGTGCGGATCGTGTCGTGCAATCCGATGGAGATGAAGGACCCGGCGATCCCCCCATTCTCGAGCGGGTACGCGGTGGCGGACCAGACAGGCTGGCCCGAGTTCCTGCGCGAGGTTCGCCGCACGCACGCCGACATGTGGATGGACTTCGACGCGTTCTGCCGCGCGAACGGCGAGACCGGCCTTACGTACGGGAAGCTGGGTCCTGAGTTCATCGCCGAGTCACCGTTCCTCAACCTGTACTCGTATCCCGCCGAGGCCGATTACGAGCGCGAGGTTCCGCTCGGACCGACGTGGCATCGCCTCGACTCGACCATCCGCGCCCCAGAGACGACGTGGAAGCTCCCGGCGCAGGTGGCCGAGCGGGATGGGGCGTTGATCTACCTCTCCCTGGGGTCGCTCGGCGCGGCGGACGTCGCCCTCATGCAGCGTCTCGTGGACCTGCTCGCGACCACGGAGAACCGGGTCATCGTCTCGAAGGG
>JARDZW010000008.1 GCA_029240655.1 Chloroflexota bacterium | reverse complement strand
CGTTCGGGATGGACACGACGAGCCCGCTCGGCTTCTTGGCGACCGCGGCATCGATCAGGGCGGACATGCCGGGCATGTCGCTCTCGGCGCCAGGGGCGCTGTAGGTCGCGGTCACACCCATGTCGGCGGCGCCGGCCTTGACGCCGTTGCGCACGACGCCCCAGAACCCATCCTGGGCCTGGCCGTGCGTGACGATCTCGATCTTGATGTCGCTGCGCTTGACGAGTGCGCCGTCGAGGCCACCGGCCGCGGCGCCGCTGCCGGTCGGGGTACCTGCCTGGCAGGCCCCGACGATCATCGCCCCGACGGCCAGCGCCGCGAGCGTCCTGGTTCGCAGATTCATGCCGTTCGTTCTCCTCCAATGACCGTGACGGGTGCCACGGACCCAGTTCGAGTCCCGCCCGGCGGGCGAGTCCCAAGGAACCCTGCTTGGACGCGGCCACCGAGGGCCGCCATGGACACCTCCTTCCTCCGGCCCCTCAGCCGGGGATCTCCGCGAGCCGCACGACGCGGTGTTCGTGGAGCGCTCGATCGGCCGCCTCCGCCACGCGCAATGCGGCGACGCCATCCCGTGCCGTGCAAGGACTGATGGCTTCGCCGCGAGCCATCGCGACGAACGCCACGAATTCGGCAGCATAGGCCGATTCGAAGCGCATGAGGAAGTCCTTCCATGCGGGTCCCGCAGGCGGAGGCACACCCGGCTCCACGGAGCGCAACGGCGTCTGCGGCCCGAGGCCGACGGAGACGCTGTCGCGGGAGCCGAAGATCTCGGCGCGGATGTCGTATCCGAGCGGATCGTGGCGGGTCACGGTCATCACCGTGAACGGCCCGTCGGCGAGACGGAGGGTGACCACGGCCGTGTCGACGTCCAGGTACTTCGCGAAGACCGGGAACTGCCGGACGCCGCCGTCCGCGTAGACCTCTTCGACCTCGCAACCGGTCATCCAGCGCAGGACGTCGAAGTCGTGGATCGAGAAGTCGCGGAAGATCCCGCCCGACTGGGCGATGTAGGCCTCGTGCGCCGGTTCCGGGTCATGGCCCGCAAGGCGGACCGCGTACAGCGTCCCGAGCTCACCGCTGTGGACCAGCCGGTAGACCTCGCGGTAGGCCGGGTCGAACCGGCGCTGGAACCCGAGCTGGAACGCCGCTCCGGATCGCTCGATGTCCCCGGCGAGAGCGATCGTCTCCTCGAGGTTGCCGGCCAGCGGCTTCTCACAGAACGTCGGCAGCCCGCGGCCGATCGACGCGCGGATCAGTTCCGCGTGGGCGCCGGTGGCCGCGGCGATGACGACCGCTTCTGCTCCATCGAGGGCAGCGTCCATCGACGGAGCGACCGTTGCGCCGACCTCCTTCGCGACCTCGGCGGCACGAGCCGCGTCGACATCGGCGACAAGGAGCGAGTCGATGCCCGGGGTGGACGTGAGGAGGCGAGCGTGGAGCCGGCCGATGCGCCCGGCACCGAGCAGCGCGACTCTCATGGCCGGGCCTCCGGCGAGCCGGCCGTGCCGAGCCGGCGCAAGGTCGACGCGAGGACGCGCCGCCCGATCGCCGCGCTCTCCGACGGTGGCGCCCAGGTGGTGTCCTGTTCGACGATCAGCCAGCCCGCGTAGTCCAGCTCCGCCAGCGCGGCGATGACGCCGTCGAGGTCGAGGATCCCCGCGCCGAGCTCCGTGAACACCCGCTCGCGGATCGCGTGACCGAGCCCGTCGAGCGCGCCGGTCTGCAGCCGGACGAGGACCGCGGGATCGACGTCCTTGAGGTGCACATGCGTGACCCGGTCGCCCAGGGCGCGGATCGCCGCCACGGGATCGCCGCCACCCACGACGTAGTGCCCGACGTCCAGGCAGATGCTCATGCGCTTCGGGTCGGTCGCGGCCACGAGCCGTTCGACCTCGGCCGGTGTCTCGATGAACGTCCCGCCGTGCGGGTGGAAGACGACGGGATGGCCGAGTGCGGCCGCCCGGTCGGCGATGGCGTGGATGAGCGCGACAAGCGACTCCCAGCCTGCATCGGTGAGTGCCGGCGTCCCCGGCTCGCCCGCCCGACCCGCTGACGCGTCGCGATCGGGGGATCCGTCGATCGCCAGGCAGAGGACCTCGCCCTCGCCGTCGTGCAGCAGCCGCAGTCGCTCCTCGGCGATGGCGAGCGCGTCGGCGGCCGGACCGTCGACGGTCGCAGGTATCGGGACGTAGACCTCGGCGAGGCGCAGTCCCCGCTCGCGCAGGGCTTCCCGGATCGCGGCTCCCTCAGGAAATCCGTCTCCGAGCTGGGTGCCCTCGTACCCGACCCGCGCGATCTCATCGAGGATCGTCATCGCGTCCGTGCCTTCGCGAGGGGCGCCGTCGGCGTTGCCCCAGAGCATGGGTGCGGTCCCGATCGATGCCCGTGGCAACGCGTCGTCGGGTCCGCGGAGCGAGGCCCGCGGCTCGAGACGGGACGCTGTGACGGTGCTCATCCGCGGGCTCCATCCGCGGTGTCACACGCCAGCCCGTGCGCTGGCCCGGACGAGACGGTGGAGCCTGCGCGACGCGCTGACGACCGGGTCAACGCCCCTCCTTGCGCGTGCGGCGTAATCGTTTACGCTTGTTCGCGGACGGTATCGTGCGGCACCAGCGAGTGTCAATGCCGGATCGGCGGGAGGATGCATGGTGGCAGGGCCCACGGAGACGATGGCGAAGGGCGCCGGGCTGGCGCTCGCGGACAGCCCGCTGGGGCGCACGATCGCCACGACCGCGACCGACATCTGGAACGACTCCTGCGCGGTCGATGAGCTGGAATACGCGATCTCGTTCGGGGCAGTCGGCGCGACCGCCAATCCGACGATCGTGGCGGATGTCTGGAAAGCCGATCCTAAGCACTGGCGCGGCCGCGTTCGAACGCTCGCCGAGGACCTCCCGGCTGCCACCGAGATCGACCTCGCCTGGGCCATCGTCGAGGCGATGTCGCTCCGCGCGGCTCCACTGCTCCTCCCGGCCTTCGAGGCGTCCGGCGGGCGCCAGGGCCGGCTCTCGATGCAGACCGATCCCACCCTGTTCCGCTCGTTCGACCGGATGCTCGCCCAGGGCGAGCACTTCGCCTCGCTGGCACCCAACATCATCGTCAAGTTCCCGGCCACCAACGTCGGCGTCCGGGTCATGGAGGAGGCGACCTACCGCGGCGTCAACGTCAACGCCACGGTGTCATTTAGCGTGCCCCAGGCCGTCGCGGCCGGCGAGGCCGTCGAGCGCGGGCTGCGGCGGCGGGAGGCCGACGGCCTTCCGGTCGACGACATGGGCCCGGTCATCACGGTGATGATGGGCCGGCTCGAGGACTGGCTGAAGGTCCAGACCGAGCGCGACGGGATCGTCGCGGATCCGGCGGCCCTCCCGTGGTCCGGAGTCGCCGTGTTCAAGCGCACCGTGGCCGAGTTCCAGGCACGCGGCCTGCGGGCCCGGCCGCTCGGGGCGGCGATCCGGCACCACCTGCACTGGTCCGAGCTGATCGGCGGGGATGTCGTGCTGACCATGCCGTCGGCCTGGCAGCGCCGGTTCAATGCGTCGTCGGTCGAGGTTCGGCCGCGGATGGACGATCCGATCGATCCGGCGGTCCTCGATGAGCTGCAGAGCCGGTTCCCGGATTTCGTGCGCGCCTACGAGCCCGACGGGATGACGCCCGACGAGTTCGATGCGTTCGGTCCCAGCGCCCGGACGCTCCGGGCGTTCGTCGGGTCGTATCACGAGCTGCTCCACCAGGTCGCCGATGCGCTCGTCCCGAACCCGGATCTCGCGACCCCGTCGTGACCGAGGTCGCGACGAACCTCTACCGGCCCGCCGGATCGCTGGCGGCGGACGGCTGGTCGGTCGTCCTGACACCCGAGTCGGCGGGCTGGCACTTCTCGGGATTGCGCGTCGGCGCCCTCGAACCGGGCGGTTCGCTGGCGTTCGACACCGCCGGTGACGAGGTCGCCGTGCTGCCGCTGGAAGGAGGGTTCGACGTCGTGGCCGACGGCGAGCGCTATCGCCTGTCGGGCCGGCTGAGCGTCTGGGCCGGCCCGTCCGATTTCCTCTACGCGCCCCCAAGCACGTCGATCCAGGTCGAAAGCGCGGCCGGAGGTCGTTTCGCGGTCGCGACCGCCCGCGCGGAGCCGGGCTATCCGGTGCGCCATGTCGCCGCGTCGGCGGTCGGCATCGAGTTGCGCGGGGCGGGCGTCAGCTCCCGCGAGGTCCGCAACTTCGCCAGGCCGGACGGATTCGATGCGGACCGGCTCATCGCGGTCGAAGTGCTGAGCCCGGGCGGCAACTGGGGGTCGTATCCACCCCACAAGCACGACGAGATGCGCGAGGACGAAACCGAGCTCGAAGAGATCTATCACTACGTCGTGGCGGATGGTCCGGCGGGCCCCGGGCTCGCGTACCAGCATGTCTACGGCACGCCCGCTCGCCCGATCGAGCTGCTCACGAGGGTCCGGACCGGCGACGTCGTCCTGGTCCCGCACGGCTGGCACGGGCCGGCGATGGCCGCCCCGGGCTACGACCTGTATTACCTCAATGTGATGGCGGGACCGGGCGAGCGCGCGTGGCGCGCCTGCGACGATCCGGCCCATGCCTGGGTCCGCGCGACCTGGGCGGAGGGGGCGGTCGATCCACGCTTGCCGTTCGGGCGGAACGGGTCAGCGTAAGGGGCGAGACGGGCCTGTTTGACGAGGGCGCCGTGCTGTACGATCGAGCCACCGTCACGCCGTACCAGAACGGACCCCCACCCATGGATTCCCGCAATGGCACCCGTGTTTCCGAGGGCCTGAAGCGCCGCTGGCCCGACATCCGCCCGGAGGACAAGGCCGCGGTCATGAGCGTGCTCGATCGCGAGATCCTCGGAGGCGTCGGCGCCCCCGAATCGACCGCCCTCGAGAACGAATGGGCCGCGTTCGTCGGGCGCTCGACCGGCCTGCTCTTCAACTCCGGGACGGCCGCCATCCACGCCGCGCTGTACGGCATCGACCTGCGGCCGGGCGACGAGGTCATCACCACGTCGTTCACCTTCGCCGGAACCTGGCAACCGATCCTCCAGCAGCTCGGCATCCCCGTCTTCGTCGACATCGATCCGCGGACGTACACGCTTGATGCCCGTCAGATCGAGGCCAGGATCGGCCCGCGGACGCGGGCGATCATCGCGGTCCACATCCAGGGCCTGCCCTGCGACATGGACGAGATCCTTGACATCGCCGACCGACACGGCCTCCACGTCATCGAGGATGCCTGCCAGGCGCATGGCGCCACGTACAAGGGACGACAGGTCGGGTCCATGGGCACGGTCGGCTGTTACAGCTTGAACTCGAGCAAGATCCTGACCGGTGGCGAGGGCGGCCTGTTCGTCGCCGACGACCCGGACATCATCGGGCGGGCGCGACGTCTGCGTACGTTCGGCGAGGACATCCCGGAGCTCGGGAAGCTGACCGGCTGGAACTTCCGGCCCTACACGGTGCATTCGGTCGGCTGGAACTACCGCCACCAGGAGATGCCCGCGGCGCTGGCACGCTCGCAGCTCAAGCGCCTGCCCGAGTACGTCGCGACGGGTCAGCGGAATGCCGCGTACCTGACCGAGCAGCTGGCCGACGTGCCCGGCATCACGCCGCCGTACATCCCGCCCGATCGGACGTCGAGCTATTACGAGTACCGGGTCCGCCTGGATCCTGCCGCGATCGGTCTCGGTCACGTACAACCGACCGTCTTTCGGGATGCGCTCGGCCAAACCCTGCAGGCCCTGGGCGTCGGATGTGAGCTATGGCACACCGAACCGGCACCGGCCTTCCCGATCTTCCAGAACCGCGAGGGCTTCGGCGGAGCGTTCCCGTGGACGCAGCCGCCGGCCGGCCGCGACATCACCTACGACGTCGCGGACTTCCCGGAGGCGACGGCACTTCTCGACTCGTCGCTCGTGATCTGCGACATGAAGCACCCGATCTTCGTCCAGCCGGTCGAGGTCATCGAGGCCTACGCCGCGACCATCCGCGAGGTGCTGGCGGATCCCGAGCGGATCATGGAGACGGTCGGGGCTCCGCCGATCCCTGCCTGACGGGGCGGCTCAGCCGTCGAGGACGGAGCGGATGAACCGGTCGGCCTGACGGACGGCCGCCACCGGCGTCAGCCGGGTGCCCTCGTTCTCGATCGCGAGCATGTCCTCGTAGCCGACATCGCGCCATGCGGCGACGAACGCGGACCAGAATCCGTGGCCGTGGACGGGCCCGGCCGTCCGGAAGACCCACGCCCGGCGCGCCGGGTCGTCGAACGAGCGCTGTCGCGAGTCGGTGTGCAGGCCCAGTTCCAGGGCCCCGCACTCACGAAGCTGGGGCGGCGCCGGGCGTGATCACGACCTTCGTCGCGCTGCCGGACCGCAGCAGGTCGAGACCTTCGCCCACCCGTTCGAGGGGCAGGACGTGCGTGACGATCGGCTCGAGGGGCAGGGTGCCACCCTCGACGAGCCGGATCGCGGTCGGGAAGGTGAAGGCCGTGATGTAGGTGCCGAGGACCGACAGTGAGCGCTCGGTGATCGTGTACTGCTGGACCGCCGGTCGGGCCGTCTGGTTCATCCCGAACAGGGCGATGCGGCCGCCGAGGGCCGCGTGCTCGATGGCCGTCCCGAGCTGGCTGCCCACGGCATCGACGATGACATCCGCGCCATGCGGCAGCAGCGAACGCCTTGCAGCGTCCAGCTCGTCGGGCGTGACCACGATGTCGGCCCCGACGGACCTGGCGACGGCCGCGCGCGGGGCCTGCGGCTCGACGACGATGACCGGGCCCGCACCAGCCGCCTTGAACATCGCGAGGAAGAGGCAGCCGATCGCGCCGGCCCCGAAGATGATCGCCGACTCACCTGGCCGCGGGTTCGCCTTGTTGACGCTGTTGACCACGCAGGCGAGCGGCTCGATGAGCGACGCGATCGCCGCCGCTGGCGCCTCCGAGAGTGGGAACGTGAACTCGGCCGGCGCCTTGATCAGCGGCGCCAGGGCTCCATGCTGGAAGACACCGAGCGCGCGGATGTTCTCGCAGCTGGCCGGGCGTCCCGCGCGGCACGGACCGCACATGCCGCACTTGGGGTCCGGGTCGACCACGACGCGCTGCCCGACCTCGAGCGCTCCAGCGCCCGCGCTGCTCCCCAGCGCGGTCACGCGGCCGATGAACTCATGACCCAGGATCACGCCGGGGTCCGCGGGGTGGCCCGGCGGGACGTTGAGGATCTGGAGGTCGCTGCCACAGATGCCGCACGCCTCGACTTCGATGATGACGTCGTCGTCGGCGTCGACCGCCGGCTCCGGGACGTCCTCGAGCGCAAGGACGCCGGCGCCCTTGAAGACCGCGGCCCGCATCAGCCAGCCTGCCGCCGTCGTCGCATCCGGCCGGTCAATCGCCGCGCGCGACCCATGGCGACCCCGGCCAGACCGAGCGTCCCGAGCGTAAGGACCAGCATGACCGTTGCGACGGCATTGACCTCCGGGGTGACCCCGAACTTCACCCGCGTGTAGATGAACGTCGGCAGCGTTGGCTGCGAGCCGACCGTGAACCACGTGATGACGAACTCGTCGATCGACAACGTCACGCTGATCAAGGCGCCGGCCAGGATCGCCGGGGCGATGAGGGGCAGCACGATGTGGCGGATCGCCTGGCGGGGCGACGCACCGAGGTCCGCGGCAGCCCACTCGAGGAATCGGTCGAAGCTCTGTAGCCGGCTGGCCACGATGAGGACCACGAACGGCACGGTGACCACGAGGTGTCCGGCGATCACGGTCCCCAGCGAGAGCGAGAAGTCCAGCACGCGCGCGAAGTAGATCAGCAGCGACACGCCGATCAGCACGCCCGGGACCATGATCGGGAGGGTGAACGCGATGCGCGTGGCGTTCGGGAAGCGGATGCGGGCGCGGACCAGGACGAAGGCGGCCATGGTCCCGATGATCGTCGCCAGGATAGAGACGATGACCGCCACGATGATCGAATTGCCCACCGCCCGGAGCAGGACCCGGTTGTTGAGCATGGCCTCGTACCAATGGAGCGTGAAGCCCGTGATCGGCAGGCCCGGCGTGGCGCCCTCGTCGAACGAGAACACGACCATGAAGAGGATCGGCAGGTACAGGAACACGATCAGGGCTCCGAACACCAGCCGCAGCGACCAGCGCACCGTGCCCCCATGGCGGCTGACGGGCATCGTCTCGAGCGGATCAGCTCGGCTAGCCACGGACCACCACGTCCTCGATCCGCAGGTAGCGGCGGAACACGATCAGCAGCACGGTGACGAACGCGGCGATCAGGAATCCGACTGCCGCACCCTCCGGGATGAGCGCGTTCTTGAAGAAGTTGGCCAGCAGGTTCGCGATCAGCAGGCCCTGTGCGCCGCCGACCATCGAGGGTGTCAGGAACTCGCCCAGGATCGGGATGAAGACGAAGATGCAGGCGGTGATCAGGCCCGGCCGGATCTGCGGCAGCAGCACGTGTCGGAATGCACGGATCGGGCTCGCTCCGAGGTCCTGGGCCGCCGTCAGCTGGGTGAAGTCGAATCGCTCGAGCGACGCGTACAGGACGAGGGCAGCGAACGGGATGTACAGGTACACGAGCACGATGAACGTCCCGAAGTCGTTGTACACGAACAGCAGCGACGGCTCATCGATGATGCCGAGCCCGACGAGGACCTGGTTGAGGGCGCCGCGCTCGCCCAGGATCGCCTGCCAGGAGTACACGCGCAGCAGGTAGCTCGTCCAGAACGGGACGATGATGACCAGGAGGGCGATCCGGGCCCACTGCCGCGAGACATAGCGCGCGAGGAAGTAGGCGACGGCGAACGCGACGGCCAGACACACGATCGTGACGCCGGTCCCGATCACCATGGTCTTGAAGAGCGTTCGGACGTAGGTCGGGTTCGTGAAGAAGTTCTGGTAGTTCTCGAGCGTCCAGACGGGGATGACATCGAGGTTCTCGTCCGTCGACCAGAACGAGAACGCGAACATCAAAGCGAGGGGAACCAGGAACAGGCCGACGATGATGACCGCCGCCGGAAGGAACGGCGCGAGCTGACGCAGGCGGGCACCCCGCCTCACGCCGATCGCCGTCGGCGGAGCCAGTGCGGCCCCGCCGACGATCTCGGACGCCATGGTCGGCCAGCTACGCTCCGAAGACTTCGTTGAAGAGCTGGATCGACTTCTCGGTCGACGTGCCGGGTCCCTTCAACGTCGTCTTGGCCAGGGTCTCCTCGGCCTTGTTGTAGAGATACCGGTCAGCGCGGTCCTGCTCCCCCTGGTTGACAAGGACCTGGTAGGCCGCCTCGTTGAAGAGTGGTCGGCCGTGGGTGATGAAGTTGGCGGCGATATTCTCGGCCACCTCGGCCTTCTCCAGATAGGGGAAGAGCAGCGCCTTGTTGGCACCGTCCTTGACGATCATCTCGGCATCCATCCAGCCGACGGTGCCTTCCTTGGGGATGAACCCCTTGATCTCCGGTCCTCCGGCGTCCTTGACCCGGTCCTCGTTGCCGAGATTGCCGGTGATGAGCCACGCCTCCCCGCTCGTCATCGCGTTGACGCTGTCGGTGGCCTGCTGCGCGAACTTGAGGACGTTGGGCTTGAGTTGCTCGAGCAGTCCCTTGACCGTGGCCAGCTGGTCGTCGGTCATGTTGTAAACGTCGTCGACACCGGATGCCTTGCCCATGTACGCGACGATCTCTTCGGGCTGGTTCTCGATGACGATGCGCCCCTTGTACTTGGGATCGAGGAGCACGCCCCACGAGTCAGGTGCGGGGCTGACCTCAGCCACGTTGTAGTAGATGCTGATCGGCGACCAGCCGAAGGGGTAGCCGAGATAGCCGTCGGGCGTCGTCCAGATGTCGAACTCCCGCGCAAATGAGTACAGCTGCGAGGAGACCTTCAGCGAGTTGATGTCGAACGGCTCGATGAGCCCCTCGGCGAAGTAGGCGTCGGGCACCCACAGGGCGTCGCCCGAGATCATGTCGAGCTCGCCTTTGACTTCCTTCAGCTTGGCGAACCCTTCGGCGTTGCCGGCGAGCTCACTGATCTGGGCGATGATCTTGTCGGACGCTTCGATGGCCTTGAGCTGCGTGTCGATGTAATGGTCGCCCCAGGTCATCCAGTTGAACGTCCCGCCCTGCGCCGTCCCGCCGATGGCGTTGCAGGCGGCGGTGATCCCTCCCAGTGAGACCGCGGCGCCGACGGCCGCCGACGCCTGGAGAAAGCGACGCCGTGACAGTTGATTGTCGATCGCGTTCATCCCTCAGGACCTCCTCGAAGTTCTTCTTCCGATCCCCGTAGATCGTCGGCTGTGACGACCGTTGACTCGCGCGGATCCCACCAAACGTGCACCTCTTGATCCAACATCTCCTCCTCGACAGCCTGCTCGTCCGACTCGCCATGGAACCGAAGTGCGACGAGGATCCCGGCGTCGGTCTGGACCGTGATCCTGGTGTGATTACCCATGAATGCGACGTTCGTCGCCCGGCCGTCGATCACGACGTTCGGCGTCATGCCGCCCGGCGCTCCCCGGCCGACACCGACCGATTCGGGCCGGATCATCAGCGCGACACGACCGTTCTGCGTCCCGTCGGGCTCCGTCGGAATGGGGACGACCGTGCCGTTGCTCAGCTGGAAGGCGGGCCCCTGGCCGTTGGAGGCGACGCGCCCGTCGAGGAAGTTCGATTCGCCGATGAAATCGGCGACGAACCGGTCGACCGGTCCCAGGTAGATCTCGCGCGGTGTCCCGATCTGGCGAACGTGGCCGCCGGCCATGACCGCGATCCGCGTGGCCATCGAGAGCGCTTCTTCCTGGTCGTGGGTCACGAACACGAAGGTCGTGCCGACCTGGCGGTGGATGCGCGCCAGCTCGACCTGCATCTGCTTGCGGAGCTTGAGATCGAGCGCCCCCAGCGGCTCGTCGAGGAGCAGGACGGTCGGTCGCTTCGCCAGGGCCCGAGCAAGTGCGACCCGCTGGGCCTGTCCGCCCGACAACTGCCCGGGGTACCGGTCGCGGTATTCGGATAGGCCGACCAGCTCGAGATACTCGCCGACGCGCCTGCCGATCTCGTCATCGGGCAGGCTCTCCATCCGCAGCCCGAATGCGACGTTGTCGGCGACGGACATGTGCGGGAAGAGCGCGTAGTTCTGGAACACGGTGTTCACGTCCCGCTGGTGCGGCGGCAGGTCGTTCACCCGTTGCCCCTCGATGCGCAGCTCCCCGGACGTGAGCGGGATGAACCCGCCGATGAGGTTGAGCGTGGTGGTCTTGCCGCAACCGGACGGGCCCAACAGGCAGAAGAACTCGCCCGACTCGATCTGGAGTGAGACCCGGTCGAGGGCCACGGCCTCGCCGTAGCGCTTCGTGACATTGATCAGCTCGATCGCGGGCGCCGTGCCGGCCCCCGTCATGATCCGGCTCCGGGGAGGGTGGCGACCGTCGCACGCGCGTCGGGGCCCCCGGTCCGGGGGGCGCGCTGCGGCGTGCTGTCCCCGATCACCAGGCTCACCGGCAGGACCTCCGAGGCCGGCATCCGGCCGTCGCGCACGGACGAGATCAACATCTCGACCGCGTGTCTGCCGACCTCCACGGATGGGACCTCGACGGTCGTCAGCCGGGGCCAGGACTGGCGGGCCGCCGGGATCCCGTCGAACCCGACCACGGCGAGGTCATCGGGCACGACGAGGCTCGTCGAACGCAGCGCGTCGAGCAGTCCGAGGGCCAGCTTGTCGTCGTAGCAGAGCACGGCGTCGGGTGGGTCGTCGGCGAGGGTCAGGGCCAGACCCGACGGATCCCGCCAGGCGTCGACGGGAACGTCGACGAAGCGGAGCGGCCCGAGACCGAGCTCTTCGACTGTGGCGGTCGCGGCCGCACGCCGCCACGCATTGGAGGACCAGCCACTCGGGCCGGCGTAGGTGAGGCGTCGGTACCCACGTTCCGCGAGGTGTCGCACGGTGGCGGCCACGCCGGCGCTGTCGTCGGTCCGGACGACGCCGCGAGCGGGTGGTTCGGCACCGTCGGCGAGGGCCGGGTAGTCGGGCTGGACGAAGACCACGCGATCGGCCCGGACGCGGTCCAGCACGTCGGCCGGGTCGCTGACGCAGGACGCCACGATGATCCCGTCGGCGCGGTGCTCGACGAACGCCGTCAGGGCCCGCTGTTCGCGTGCCTGGTCGTGCAGGCCGGTCATGATGAAGACCGCGAAGCCCTGGCTGGCGGCCGCCTCCTCGAACCCCGCCGCGACCTTGGCGTGGACCGGGTCCGCCAGGTCGTCGAGCAGGATCCCCAGGATGTGGGTTCGTTGCGCCCGCAGGCTGCGGGCCGCGGCATTGGGGACGTAGCCCAGCTTGGCGGCGGCGGCATGGACGGCCGCGCGGGTCGCCTCGCCGATCCTGGGATCGTGCTTGAGGGCGCGCGACGCCGTCGCCTCCGAGGTGTCGGCGAGCCGGGCGACGTCCGCGAGGACGACCCGACGTTCAGGGGGTCGGCGCATCCGGCCCGGCTAAGCCGCCCAGGGGGGCGGCGCGACGATGATCACGTCCATCCGGGGCTGCTTATCGGACGGTGTAACGCAGGCACCCACTGACCGATGCCCCTCCGCTTTCGCGTGCATTCGGTGACTTGTGCAATCGGTTGCGCGGACGCTAGCATACCGACGCGAGAGGGTCAACGCAGGTTTGTCGCGGAGGGTGATCGCGGGTGCCACGGCGAACGAAGACGACCGCTGGCACGCGTCGATGACGCCGCCGCGATCGACACCGCTCGCGACCCCGGTCGACCTGCGGCGGCAGCGCAACTCGAGCGACCGCGAGCTGGGCGAGTGGCTCCACCCTGGCTATCGCGATGCGATCGCACGGCTGCCGACCGGCCGACGGGTCTTCCGAGGGCTGCCGTTCCGATTCGCCCGCGCGACGGCCACGCAGCGCTGGCTCCTGCTCGACCGCGAGGTGGTCGTCGACCTGCGCGCGACGGGTCCGGCCAGTCACGTCGTCGTGGCCCATTTCTGCGACGCCTGGCGCGACCCGGTCGCGGGTCGTCCGGCCGACCTGCCGATCGGCTGGGTCACGCCGGTCGGCCAGCCGCTGGCCCGCTACACGGTGGAGCTGGCCTCCGGCCCGGTCGTTGCCGGGGTCATGCGCCGGCGGTTCGAGGTCAACGAGGGCATCATCGGCTGGGGGCAGGGCGCCTTCGCCGCCGTCGCGCACACGATCGACACGCCGCTCGACTGGCGTGGGCCGTATCCGGCGATGCCCGCCGGTGGCTATGCCGAGCCTGGGCACGCCGGCTTGCTCGGGATCCTGCCGGGCGCCTGGGGTCCGGCACAGACCGGGGTGGCCGATTCGGTGCCCAGTCCGACCGGCGACATCGCGCTGTGGCTACACGCGATCGAGATACCGGGCGGCGCCGGCGATGTCGTCCGATTGCGGATGCAACCGCTCGCGCCGCTCGACGCGGGCGGTGGCGTCGTCGTTGCGGCGGTCACGACGTTCCGCGGAGCCGCCTCACCATTGGTCCTCGAGCCGCGGCGCACGCTCCGGATCGACGGCGCCGGTGCGGCCGGGACAGCGGAGGTCGCGGTGGATCTCGGGCAGGTGTTTCGGAAGCGCCCGGCACCGCGGCCCCCCAAGGCGACCGGCGGGCAGGCCGGTCCGGTCATCGGATGGGGGACGCCGCTCGCGGATCACGGGCCAGACATGGCGACGCTCGTCGATCTCGCCGTGACCGACGACGCCGTGATCGCCGTAGGCGAAGATTTGGTGCCGGCGGGCGGCCTGCCGGCCCACGGCGCGCGCAAGCGGTTCGGCGCCGTGACCATCGAATCGCTGCAGACGCCGACCCGCCGCGTGGACGTGGAGATCGTCGATGCGTCGAGCGGGGAGATGATGCCCGCCCGCGTCCGATTCCAGGCGGCCGACGGGCGCTACCTCCCGCCGATGGGGCATCGCGACGAGATCAACCCGGGGCTCAACGAGGACACCGGGGCGGACCTCGTGCTCGGGGCTGCCGCCTACGCCTACGTCCCCGGCCGATTTCCCATCGAGCTGCCGGATGGGGCCGTCCAGGTCGAGGTGGTCCGCGGGTTCGGCTACCGCCCGCTCACACGCTCCATCGAGGTGGGCGCCGACGGAGAGGGCGATCCTCGCCGCCCGCTCGTCCTGGCGCTGGAGCCTGTCGGGGGCCCCGTCGGGCTCGACTGGATCGCCGTCGACTGCCACGTCCACTTCATCTCGCCGACCTCGGCGCTGCTCCAGGCTAGGGCCGAGGGCGTCGCCATCGTCAATCTGCTGGCGACGCAATGGGGCGACCACCATACGAGCGGTGCCGACCTCCCGGCCGCCGTCGTCGCCGACCCGACCGGCCGGCACATGGTGGTCATGGGCAGCGAGAACCGGCAGAACATGCTCGGTCACATCGGGTTGCTCGGCGCCTCGGACGCGGTCCTCCCGATGGCGAGTGCCGGAGCTCCCGAAGCGCGGCTGGGCGACCCGCTCACCGGCCTGATCGCCGATTGGGCCGATGCCGCGCGCGAGCAGGGCGGGCTCGCCCTCGCCGTCCACTTCCCGCTGCCGTATGCGGAGGTCGCCGCCGATATCGTCTCGGGCAAGATCGACGCAGTCGAGATGCAGGCCCTCACACCGGACGTCGACGGGCCGTCGATCCGCGAGTGGTACCGATTCCTCAATTGCGGCTACCGGCTGCCCATCGTCGGTGGCACGGACAAGATGTCGGCCGAGATCCCGCTCGGGGCCATCCGGACCTATGCCCAGCTGGACCCCGGCGCGCCGATCTCGTTCGCCACCTGGGCGGCCGCCGTCCGGGCGGGTCGGACGTTCGTCTCGTCGGGATCGTTCATCGACCTCGCAGTCGACGGCTGCGGGCCGGGGGACGAAATCAATCTCGGGCGGGGCGGGGGATCAGTCGAGGTCCGGGCCACCGCGTCCGCCGCGCAACCGGTCATCGACCGACTCGAGCTCGTCCACGATGGCGTCGTGATCGCGGCAACGTCTGCCCACGGGGCCGATCGAGCGACCCTTTCGGAGCGCGTCACGGTCTCGAAGGGCGGATGGCTCGCAGCCAGGGTCACCAGCCGTGAGCAGATCCACTCGGGCTTCGCCACGAGCATGGGCGCCCACAGCTCCCCGGTCTATGTGGACGTCCAGGGCAAACCGGCGTTCGCGCCCGACGACGCAGCGGCGATCGGCATGATCATCGACGGCGCGAGGACGTGGGTCGAGCAGATCGCCACGGTCCGCTCACCCGAAGAACGGACGCAGCTGGCGGCGTACATGGCCGCGAGTCGGCAGAGGCTCGACGACCTCGTCCGGGAGCGCTCGCGCCACTGACGGCCTATTCGATCGTCCGGACCTTCTCGAATGGCTGGCCGAGCGCCTCGGGACCGATCGTCGAGTAGCCACCGTCGACCAGCAGCTCGGCGCCGGTGATGAACGACGCACGGTCCGAGAGCAGGAACGCCACGGCGTGCGCAGCTTCCTCCGGATCCGCCATCCGACCGAGCGGTTGGAACTCCGCGGCCAGGGCGTCGGCCCGTTCCCGGGTGCCGTAGCGCCGCTCGATGTTGCGGCTCCACATCCAGCCTGGCGAGACCGCGTTGACGCGGATGCGGCGCGGGGCGAGGTGATGCGCCGAGCTCTTCACGAGCATGAGCAACGCGGCCTTGGACACGTTGTAGACGACGTGGGCCGGCTGTGAGATATGTCCGCTCACCGAGGCGATGTGCACGATGGCGCCGCCCGCGGACATCGCCGCGGCCCCCTTCGTCGTGAGCATCGCGGCCGACGCGACGTTGGCGTCGAGGACGCGGTCCCACAGCTCACGCGTGCTGGCGAGTAGCTGGTCGTCGAAATCGGCGGCGACGCCGACCACCCCATCGAGCCGACCGTGCTCGTCGAGCGCGCTCGAGATGAGCCGGTCGAGATCGGCATCCTGAGACACGTCCGTCTCGACGAAGCGAGCCGAATCGCCCAGGCGCGCCGCCGCGAACGCGCCGTGGTCCGCATCGCGATCACCCAGGACCACGCGGGCGCCGGCGGCCACCAGGTCGGCGCCGATCGCCTCGCCCACGAAGGACGCGGCGCCCGTGATGACGACCACCCGATCGTCGAAGTCCCCCACCACCCTCAGACTCCCACGCGCTGGTGTTGCTTCTTCGCCGTCCAGTCCTCGCGGGCGGAGCGTACCCCGGCCCGCTCGCTGACCTCAGGGACGCCGACCTCCCACCAGGCGCCGCCCTCGGTCCAGGTGTACTCGCTGACGGGCACGACGATGACGTAGCTCCGGTCGGCGGCCTTGGCCCGGGCAAACGCCGCCGGGAGATCGGCAACGCTGTCCACCCGCTCGGCGACCGCGCCCATCGATTCGGCGTGCTTCACGAAGTCGACCTGGAAGTAGCGCTCGTGGTTCGTGTTGCGGAGCAGGTTGTTGAACTCGGCCCCGCCGGTGTTGACCTGGAGCCGATTGATGACCGCAAAGCCGCCGTTATCGCAGACCATGAAGATGACCTTCTGGCCGGTCATCACCGTCGAGTAGATGTCCGAGTTCATCATCAGGTACGAGCCGTCGCCGACCCAGGCGATGACCTCACCCGTCGACCGGGCGATCCGGGCGCCCCACGCCCCGGCGATCTCGTAGCCCATCGTCGAGTAGCCGTACTCCGAGTCGAACGTGCCGATGCCCTTGGAGCGCCAGCCCATGCTCAGCTCGCCGGGCAGGCCACCGGCCGCGGAAACGATGTAGTCCTCGGGGCTGGCGGCCGTGTTGATGGACTGGATGACCTCGGCGTAGGCGGGCGGGCCGTCATGCTTCCGCCCGGACCACGAGTCGAGATAAGCGTGCCACTCGGCGATACGCTCGTCGGCCATCGACAGCCACTCGGGCGGTGCTGCGTGCGTGCCGAGCGCGGTGTCGATCGCCTCGAGCGACACCTTGGCGTCACCGACGACCGGCTGCGCCCCCTGCTTGTGCGCGTCCCACGAGGCCGTATTGATCGCGACGAACCGGACATCCGGATCCTTGAACACGGACCAGGAGCCCGTCGTGAAATCCTGGAGCCGCGTCCCCACGGCGATGACGACGTCGGCTTGCTCGGCAACGGCATTCGCGGCGGTCGATCCGGTAACCCCGATCGGGCCGGCGTAGTTCGGGTGGTCGTGCGTGAGCGTCGACTTGCCCGCGACCGTCTCGACGACCGGGATGGCATGGCGCTCCGCGAAGATTCGCAGAACGTCGACGGCGCCCGAGTAGTGGACCCCACCCCCGGCGACGATGAGCGGTCGCTTGGCACGCTCGATGAGCGCCGCGGCGGCCTGGACGTCGCGCGGATCGGGGCCCGGCCGGCGGATGTAGTGGACCTTCGGCTCGAAGAATCGCTCGGGGAAGTCGTACGCCTCAGCCTGGACGTCCTGCGGCAGCGCGAAGAAGGCCGGGCCGCGTGTGGCCGGGTCGAGCATCACGGCGAGGGCCTGCGGCAGCGACCGGACGATCTGGGCGGGCTTCGTGATCCGGTCCCAGTAGCGGCTCACGGGCTTGAACGTATCGGTCACGGTCAGCGTCGGGTCATCGAAGTGTTCCACCTGCTGGAGCACGGGGTCGACGATCCGGTGCTGGAAGGTGTCGCCCGAGAACAGCAGGACCGGCAGGCGGTTGGCGTGGGCGACAGCGGCGGCGGTCACCATGTTCGTCGAGCCGGGACCGATCGACGAGGTCGCGATCATGATCCGCCGGCCCCGCATCGCCTTGGCGTAGGCGACCGCGGCGAGGGCCATCGACTGCTCGTTGTGGCCGCGGTAGGTCGGCAGCTCCTCCTGGACCGGTTCGAGCGCCTCGCCCAGGGACGTCACATTGCCGTGGCCGAAGATCGCGAATACGCCCGCGAAGATCGGCACGTCCTCGCCGTCGATCCGCGTCCGCTGCGCGAGCAGCCATTTCACGATGGCCTGGGCGGTGGTCAGCCTGATCGTCTTCATGGCTTCGTCATCCTCGAACGTGCTCCAGGTGCCGGGTCATGCCATCCCGGAGGAACGGCTCCAGTGAGGTCGTGAAGTAGCGTGCCCCGCGATCCAGCCACTCGCGCGTCATGTCCGCAGTGCCCGCGTAGATCCCGAGCACCTTGTCCGATCCGACGACGGCCGACGCGACGCGGTCCATGGCGGCCAGGACGTCGGGATGGCGCAGATCCCCGGGATGACCCAGGGACTGGCTGAGGTCGGTCGGCCCGAGGAACAGCACGTCCACGCCATCGATCGCCAGATAGTCGTCGATGGCGTCGACGGCGTCCTGGGTCTCGACCTGGACCACGACGAGCGTTTCGCGGTTGGAGCGCGCGACGAAGTCACTCAGGGGTTCGCGCAGGCCCCATTCCGACGCCCGGCTGCCGGCCAGCCCGCGGATGCCGCGAGGCGAGTACTTCACGGACTGCACGGCACGCTCGGCCTCCGCGGCGGTGTTGACCCACGGGATGTGGGCGCCGTGCGCGCCCGTATCGAGGTAGCGCAGGATCGTCGGGGGGTCGTTCGTGGTCACCCGCACCATCGGCGTCACCCCGCGCGGTTCGATGGCCCGGCACAGGTCCTCGACCTGGTTCGGCAGGAGCGTCCCATGCTCGGCGTCGAGCACGAGGAAGTCCCAGCCGAGCAGGGCGACGTATTCGATCAGCGACGGCTCGGCGGTCCGGACGAAGCAGCCGAAGACGGCCTTTCCCTCGGCCAGCTTCGCCTTCGTCGTGTTCTTCAGCATCCCGGCGAGTACCTCACTCGATGCGCAGACTGACGACGTCCTCCCAAGCCCCCGACGACCACGAACGGACCATCGCCGCGGCGACCGAAGCGTTGGCCAGGGCCTGCGTGAAGCCCGGATCGTGGGGCTGCCCCGCGGCGACGGACTTGAGGAACGCCAGCGCCTCGATCAGCTTCATGTCCTCGTAGCCGATCGAGTTGCCGCCGCCCGGGACGATGTTCCCGTGGTTCGGGAAGGCGTCGCCGCCGAGGACCTCGATGAACCCGTCGTTGGGCTGCTCCTCGGGAAGGTACAGCCGCAGCTGGTTGAGCTTCTCGTGATCCCACCCGATGGCGCCCTTGGAGCCGTTGAGCTCGAAGGCCATGGAGCTCTGCGGCCCGACGATGGATCGGTCGCATTCGAGCGTGCCGCGCGCCCCGCTCTCGAACTCGACCAGTGCCCCGACATAGTCCTCGTTGGTCACCGCGCCGGTCGGGTCGTCGGGCTTGCCACGCTCGTAGTGCGTGCCTGAGCCGGGCGTCGGCAGGGGTCGTTGCTTGATGAAGGTCTCCTTGACCGCGACGACCCGGCTGATCGGTCCGCACAGGAACTGGGCCATGTCGATCGCGTGGGACATGAGGTCGCTCAGGACCCCGTAGCCGGCTTCTTCCTGGAGGAAGCGCCACGACAGCAGGCCAAACCGGTCGCGGCCGTACATCGAGAAGAACCGCCCGCGGTAATGGGTCAGGTCGCCCAGGCGGCCGTCCGCGATGAGCTGGCGGGTGTGCTGCACGAGCGGCGCCCAGCGGTAGTTGTAGCCGCAGCCGGTGACGACGCCCGCCCGCCGGCCTGCGAGCTCGATCGCGGCCGTCGCTTCGGGATCGATGCCCACGGGCTTCTCGCACGCGATGTGCTTGCCCGCGGCCGCCGCGGCTTCGACGATCTCGCGGTGAAGGGCGTTGGGCGCCGTGACGTCGACGACGTCGACGTCGTCACGGGCGATGAGCTCGCGCCAGTCGAGGTGCCCCGCTTCGAACCCGAAATTGTCGCGGGCGAGGTCGAGCCGGTCTGGGACGTTGTCCGCGACCGCCACGAGTCGGGGCCGGATCGCGGTCTCCGCGAAGTACACCGGGATGTCGCGGTAGGCGCGGCTGTGCGCCTGCCCCATCCACCCGAATCCGACCACGCCGATCCCGATCGTCTTCGTCACTTGCCCACTCCTGCGTACGGCGCCGATGCGTTGCGCTCCCAGACCTCGGGATTGACCAGATGTTCCGGCCGGCGCCCCTCGACAGCGGCCATGGCCGCCTCGAAGGCAACCCGGAAGACGCGCGCCTTGCCGTCCGCGGTCGCGGAGGCGACGTGCGGGGTGACGACGACGTCGTCGCGACCCAGCAACGGATGGCCCGGGGGGAGCGGCTCCGGCGACGTGACGTCGAGGCCCGCGCCGAACAGGTGCCCAGCATCGAGCGCGCCGAGGAGGGCGCCCTGGTCCACCAGACCGCCGCGGGCCGTGTTGATGAATACGGCGCCCGGTTTCATCGCCGCGAACTGGGCGGCACCGAAGAGGCCGCGCGACTCGTCGGTCAGGGGGACGTGCACGGACACGACGTCGGCGCCCGCCAGGAGTGCGTCGAGGCTGTCCGCCCGGTCGATCCCGGCGGGCACGGCGGAGGCGGGGAGGTACGGGTCGAAGGTCGCGACGCGCATCCCGAGGCCAGCGGCGATCCGGGCGACATGCCGCGCGATCCGACCGAAGCCGACCAGGCCAAGGACCTTCCCATCGAGCTCGATGCCGTCGTGGCGGCTGTAGTAGCCCGCCGCGCTGCCGGCCCGGAGCGCGCCCTCGGCGGCCTTCACGTTCTTGGCGACGAGCAACATCAGCGTGACCGCATGTTCGGCCGTCGAGATCGTCGGGCCGTCGGGCGTGTTGCAGACCAGGATCCCGCGTCGGGTCGCGGCCGCGACGTCGATCGCGTCGTAGCCGATGCCGGTCCGGGCGATGACTACCAGTCCCGGGGCGCGCTCCATCGCCGTGTCGCCGTACGGCGCGGCCCCCACGACCGCGGCGATGGCCGTGCCGAGGCCGGCGAACGGGTCGTCGCCCGTGGCCGGTCCCAGGATCGTGCATCGGGCCGCCACGCTCGCCGCGAGCTCGGCGAGCACCGGTCGCTCGAACCAGACCGGCGGAAGCGTCGCCGCGCTCACATCACCCCCGCGCTTGGACCGCCGGCGAACTGCGGCTCGGGCAACCCGCTCACACCGGGCTCGAGCGCGAAGAGGCCGCCGGCGTCGGGCTCGCTCGGGTCGACCCCGTGGGATCCACCGCCACCGATCGTGGTGATGAACAGCGTCCCGAGACCCGGGCCGCCGAACGCCGGCATCGTCGGTTTCGAGACCGGCACGCGGATCCGCCGATCGATGGTCCCCGTCGGCGTGATCCGCAGGACCGTCCCGCCCGTGACGCAGGCGATCCAGTAGCAGCCGGCTTCGTCGACGGCCGCCCCGTCCGGCCGGCCCGGCAACGGCCCGAAGTCCAGGAAGACTCGCTCGTTGGTCGCCGCGCCGGTATCGACGTCGTAGTCGTAGGCCCAGACGGTCTCGCGGTGGGTGTCGGCGAAGTACATCGTTCGCCCGTCCGGCGAGAACGCGAGCCCGTTCGCCACGCCGATCCGCGACCGCACCGTGACCGCCGATCCGTCCGGTTCGATCCGATGGAGCAGCCCCGTGGTCTTGCCGGCCGCGGCGGGATCGAACATCGACCCGACCCAGAAACGGCCGGCCGGGTCGCATCGCCCGTCGTTGAGGCGATTGCCGAGCCCCTCCGGCTCGAGCGCGATCCAGTCACTCCAAGCTCCCGAGGGCCACTCGAAGAAGCCGAGCCGGCCCTCCAGCGCGACGAGGAGTCGTCCCGGGGTGGCGGTGAGGGCCAGCGAGCCAGGACGCCCCGGGGTCGGACGCTGCTCGTCGAGACCGGACGCCGGGTCGTACCGGTGGATCGCCCGGCCGTCGATGTCGATCCAGTAGAGCCGGGCGTCGGCGGGGTTCCAGGTCGGGCACTCACCCAGCATGGCCCCCACCGGGAGGACGCACGTCGACTCGAGGCCGCTCACTGCCCGCTGGCTCACGCAGGCGCTCCGGCCAGGCTGCCCAGGTACGCGACGCTGGCGACGGCGTCCGTCTTCGGGCCCTCGCCGGCCGGGGGCTCGCCCTTGAGCGACACGTCCTGCTCGATGACGTACCAGCCGCGGTACCCGTCGGCTTCGAGCGCGGCGATCACCCCGGCGATGTCGACGCCACCCTGCCCGAGGGGCACGAACAGGCCGTCGATGACGGACTCGCGGAAGGGGACCTCGCCGCTCCGAACCTGCGCGGCCTTGGCCGGGTCGACGTCCTTGAGGTGGACGTGGAGGACCCGACCGCGCGCCGCGCGCGCGACATCGACGGGATCCGTGCCGGCCAGGTAGACGTGGCCGGTGTCGAGACACAGGCCCACGGAGGACGATTCGAGCAATCGGTCGATGTGCTTGCCGGTCTCGATCGCCATGCCCCAATGCGGGTGCAGGGCGGTCTCGAGACCAGCGTCGTTGACGACACCCTCGAGGCGCCGCAGGTTGGTGAGGAACGCCGTCCATTCGTCGGCGTTCATGTCGACCGACGTGTCATACCCGGGATGATGCGACGACGGCCCCAGCACCAATACCTTGGAGCCCGTACTCGCCAGCTGTCGTGCCGCCCGCGTCACGTACTCGAGCTGGGCCGCGATCTGGTCGGGCCGATACAGCAGGGCCGGCACGAAGCCGCCGACGATGCTCAGGTCGAACTGAGCGAGGTAGTCCCTGAGCTCTGATGGATCAGTCGGCAGGTAGCCATCGGGGCCGAGCTCCGTTGCCGAGAGGCCGCTTTCGACCATCTCGCGCAGGACCCGGTCCCGGTCCATCAGGTAACCCCAGCCCGGTGAACCGTCCACGCCCCACGTGATCGGCGCGCCCGCCACTCGTTCGAGGAGATCGCTCACGTCGTTTCCCGACCCTCCGCTCGTCCCGCCAGCCTCCGATGTTGACGGTCAGATTATCGCGCTGGTAGGGTGCCGTGCAATCGGTTGCACGGATAGAGGGGAGAGCCGGCATGCCCGGACCAGGCGTAGAGCTGATCGGCGAGGAAGAGATCGCCGAGGTCATGCAGGTCCTTACCAGCCGCTCCCTGAGCCGTTACGGCAGTGCCGACGATCCCGACTTCGGGGCGAAGGTCCGGCACGTCGAGGTGGAGATCGCCTCGTTGGCCGGGGTCAGGTACGCCCTGGGCCTGAGCGGAGGCGGTTCCGGCGGGCTGTGGATCTCCCTGCTCGGACTGGGGATCGGACCCGGCGACGAAGTGATCGTGCCCGGCTTCACGTTCGTCGCCTCGATCTCCGCGATCGTCTATGCCCGGGCGACGCCGGTCCTCGCGGAGGTCGATGACTCATTCAACCTCGATCCGGCCGACGTCGAGGCGAGGATCACGCCACGGACGCGGGCGATCATCGTCGTCCACATGCTGGGGGCGCCGGCCCGGCTCGACGAGCTGAAGGACGTCGCCGACCGCCACGGCATCCCGATCATCGAGGACTGCGCGCAAGCCTTCGGCGCTACGTACCAGGGCCAGGGCGTCGGCGGCATCGGCGCGACCGGGGTCTACAGCTTCAACGAGTACAAGACCATCACCTGCGGCGACGGCGGGATGATCGTGACGGACGACGAGGACCTGTACGGCCGGCTCTTCGCGATCCACGACCAGGGTCACGCGCCGAACCGGCTCGGCTCGAAGTACGCGGAGCGCCCGTTCCTCGGCATGAACTTCCGGATGACGGAGCTGTCGGGCGCGGTGCTCCTGGCACAGGTCCGCAAGCTCGACCTGATCCGGACGCATCTCCGCGCGAACAAGAAGATCGTGAAGACGATGATCGCGGACCTGCCCGGGCTCGGCTTTCGGACAGTGGTGGATCCCGAGGGCGATCTCGCAACGCACCTCGTGGTGACCTTCCCCTCGGCGGAGGTCGCCCGGAACGTCGCCACAGAGCTCGGCTCGATCACGCTCGACGCATCCGGCTGGCACGTCTATTCGAACATGGAGCATCTGCTCCAGCGACGGACCGTCAGCGGCAAGGGCTGCCCCTTCGACTGCTCCTGCTACGGCACGGGCGAGGCCGACTACTACCGCGGGATGCTGCCCCTGACCGACGCGTTGCTGGCACGCTCGCTGAGCATCGGCATCGGCGTGTTCGACGCGAACCTGGCGCCGTTCGGGCTGCGCATGAGCGACGACGAGGCGGCGGCGCGGCGGGTCGCCGAGCGGTTCTGCGAGGTCGCCACGCCCTACCTCGCCGGCTAGGGCGCGAACGATGGCGTCGCGCGGCTCGATCGGCGTCGGCATGGTCGGCTACGGGCTGGCCGGTCGCCTGTTCCATGCTCCCTACATCGATGCGGTGGACGGCCTGCGGTTGGCCGTCATCTCCACCTCGAATTCGGAACGGCGGGCGCAGGCAGCCGCCGAGCACCCCGGAGCGACGGTCGTCGCGACCGTCGACGAGCTCCTCGACCACGGCGATGTCGAGGTGGTCGTCGTCGTGACCCCGAACCGGTCCCATGTGCCGATCGGGATCCGCGCGCTGGAGGCCGGGCGGCACGTCGTCGTCGACAAGCCCATCGCGATGGATGTCCCGGAAGCCGAGGCGCTGCTCGAAGCCGCCGAACGCTCCGGGCGGATCCTGTCCGTCTACCAGAACCGACGCGGGGACGGAGACTTCCTGACCTTGAAGTCCCTTCTGGCGGCAGGCACCCTCGGGGAGATCGACAGCTTCGAGGCGCGGTTCGAGCGCTGGGGCGTCGTCGGCGACCAGTGGCGCGAAACCGCCGAGGAGGCCGGGGGTCCGCATCGCGATCTGGGGGCACACCTCGTGGACCACAGCCTGGTCCTGTTCGGTGGGGCTCGCCGGGTCTTTGCCCAGATGGACCGGCGCCGGGACGGCAGTCAGGTCGAGGATTCCACGTTCGTCGCCATCGACCACGCGGGCGGCGTCAGATCGCGACTGTGGACATCGTTGATCGCCGCTCGAACCGGACCGCGGTTCCGGATCCGAGGTCTCGGCGGTGAGTACGTGAAGGAGGACGGCGACCCCCAGGAGGAGCAGCTCCTGGCGGGCCTGCGCCCCGACGATCCCGGGTTCGGCGAGGACCCGCCCGAGCGATGGGGTCGCATCTACGCGAGCGACGGCTCGGTCACGCCGGTCCCGACCGAGAGGGGCGACTACCGCTGGTACTACGAAGCCTTCCGGGATGCGGTCCGGGGGACCGGCGAGCGCCCGGTCGATCCGCTCGATTCCGTGCGCGGATTGCGGATCATGGAGGCCGCCGAGGAGTCCGCCCGGACCGGCGCCGTGGTCACCGTGGCGGAGGTTTGATCATGCCTTCCACGCGCCTCCGCCTCGGCTTCCAGGTCTGGGGTCAGTACGTGGCCTGGCCTGCGCTGATGGCCATCGGCCACGACATCGACGAGCTCGGCTTCGACGATCTCTGGAGCAACGACCACTTCTTCCCCCAGGCCGCCGCGGGGGTCGGTGACCTGGGTTACCTCGACGGCCCGGTCTTCGAGGGTTGGTCGATCCTGTTCGGTTGGGCTGGCGTGACGAGCCGGGCGCGGATGGGCTGTCTCGTCTCGGGCGCCGGGTATCGGAACCCGGGCCTGCTCGTGAAGATGGCGACGGCCCTGGACCACGCGACGGGGGGCCGGGCGGCGCTGGGTCTCGGAGCCGGATGGTTCGAGCGCGAGCATCAGGCGTTCGGGTTCGAGTTCCCGTCTCTTGGCCAGCGGCTCGACCGGATGGGCGAGGCCGCCGCGATCTGTCGCGGCCTCCTGGACGGGGGATCGGTGGCCCACGACGGCCAGTGGTTTTCGGCGGTCGATGCACGCAATGATCCGCAGCCGATCCAGGAGCGGCTTCCGCTAACCATCGGCGGGAGCGGAGAGAAGCGCACCCTCCGGTTCGTGGCGCAGTACGCGGATGTCTGGAACGCGGACCAGGATTCGCCCGAGTCGTTCCGCCGGCGCAGCGAGATCCTGGACGAGCATTGCCGCGTCGTCGGCCGCGACCCGACGTCGATCGAGCGGACGGCGGGCTTGCCCGCGCCGTGCATCCGCCCGACCCGGGAGGAGGCGGTCGAAGCGCTCACCGCGATCCTCCAGCACCAGGCGATGCCGCGCGAAGCGGCGTTGCAGATGGCGCTGGGCTCGCCGTTCGCCGGGCCAGTGGATTCGGTGATCACCGAGCTCCGCCGGTACCGCGATGCGGGGCTGGGTGCCGTGATGTTCGATTGGCCGGCGCCGTTCGATCGTCCAACGCTCGAAGCCCTCGCCGGCCCGGTCCGAGCCGCCCTCGATGCGGAGGCCTAGGAGCCGGAACGCGCGGAGTCAGGCGACGGTGCGACGCTGAGCCAGCCGCCGGCGCAGCCGTGCGAGTCGATGACGCAGGTCCGCCTCCAGCGCGGGTTCCGGCAGCGCGAGCTGACGCCGTCGGTCCGCCGCCGCGACGCCCCGGAGTGCCGCTTCGAGGGCGCCGGCGGGATCGCCCAGGCGGTGCTCGCGGAGCTTCGCGATCTCGATCCAGGCGACGATCGCGGTCCGGCCCGGCCCGGCTGCGACGCCCGTCCACGCCTCGGCTGAATCGGCATACCGACCAAGGCGGCGCAGGAGATGCGCGCGGTCGAGGGCGACACGTTGTGCATCCCAGGTCGCGGCGAAGGCCGCCGTCCGGTGCCAGCTCGACGGTCCGCGGTCACGGTTCCGCGGCGGACCGCCGAAGTCGGCACGCGCTTGCGGCGACCACCACGGGACCGCGGTTCGTGGG
Source organism: Chloroflexota bacterium (assembly GCA_029240655.1). Taxonomy (GTDB): domain Bacteria; phylum Chloroflexota; class Limnocylindria; order Limnocylindrales; family CSP1-4; genus SPCO01. The sequence continues at coordinate 9,065 of JARDZW010000008.1, read as the reverse complement.
GGCGTGATCGCGACGACGGGTCGGGGCACCTCGACGACCGTCGACACCGGTGCATCGGCCCGCTCGAGGACCTCATCGAGACAGGCCAGCGCCTCCTCGGGTCGGCGTGCCCGCACGAAGGCCCGGGCGAGGCCCGCCACATCGCCGATCGGGGCGTCCCGGCGCGCCTCGGGCGAGGTGTAGCCCGCATCCAGCAAGGCGATGAGGCGGGCCAGGGATCGGACGTCTTCGTCGTTGTGGCGCACGACCGCGGCCAACGGCTCCGCCGGTCCGCCCCGCAGGAATCCGAGATACCGCCCGGGGATCTCCCAGCCGTCGACGTCGTCGTGGCGCTCGACGCCGAGCAATGCGCGCTCGACCGTCTGGAGCCGGGCGTCGTCCATCCGGTGGCGGAACAGGCGCCGGACGACCGGCAGCAGATCGAGGTGCCCGTCGTGGACGGGAGCCGCGCGCCGAGCCATCCGGTAGCGAGCCACGAGCAACGGCCAGTCGAATCCTCGGCCGTTGTAGGTCACGAGCCAGGCGTCGGGCGGGACGTGCCGGGCGAGCTCGTCGAGCAGTGCTCCCTCGTCCGCGTGGTCGGGCAGCAGCAGCTGGACCTGCCGGAACCGTTCCCCTTCCCACCAGCCGAGCCCGATCAGGAACGCCACCGTGCCCGCCGCCGTCGCCAGGCCCGTCGTCTCGGTATCGAGGCAGACGAGCGGGCGGTCCGGGGGCGGCTGGCCGGGCAGTCCCGCCAACCGCCGCCGATCCACCGGGATGTCGACCGAGCGACCTTCCACCCGGACGAACCGGCCGCCCCGGACCGTCACGACCTCGCCGTCGAGCGTCGAGGCGAGGCGCGCCGCCAGGTCCGCGGTCGGGATCGGCGCATGGGGGAGGGGATCGGTCTCGTTGCCGGGCGCGGCCCGGACCGCGGCCCGGAACCGTTCGAGGCGGCGGGCGAGGTCCGACGCGGGTCCCTCCGCGACCGGTGTCGTCACGCCGGGGTCGCGAGGACGTACGGGGCCGCGTCCGCCGGAGCACCCAGCTCGCGCAGCAGACGCGACGCGAGCGCCCGCGCGTCGACGTTCGGCTCCAGCCGCGGTCCGGTGCAGGCCGGACAGCCGCCGTCGCACCGACAGCCCGCGATCAACGCGGCCGCCCCGGCCAGCAGCTCGTCGTGCCGGTCCCACAGCCGCGGTGCGAGGCCGATGCCACCGGGCACCGCCTCGTACAGATAGATCGTGGGTTCCTCGGCGTGCGGCGATCGGACCTGCGTGACCAGTCCGAGGTCGCGCGGATCCACCATCAACAGGACGGCGGCGATGGTCTGGATCGCCCGCCCCGCGCCGAGCAACGCGACGTCGAGATCGTCCCGGCGCCAGTGATCGCGGAAGCGTTCGGCGGTGAGCCAATAGGCGGTCGTCTGGAGCTCGAGCTCCGGCAGGTCGATGGGGCCCCAGCCGACGTTTTCGTCCGTCAGGAACTTGAGCTTCTTGAACAGGGTCACGAGACTGGCGACCATGACCTCGCCGTGGATCCGCCGGCCGCCCGTGGCGGGAGCCTCCGCGAACACCTCGAGCGGTTTGAGGGTGACGGCCCGGTTCGCATAGGTGTAGTGGTCGACATCGACCTTGTGGACGTACGCCTTGCGTTCGTGCCATTCGAGGCGGTCCACGTAGTACTGGACCGATTCATGGATGTAGATCGCGCGCTCGTGGACGAGGACCTGGGCACTGAACAGGTCCACCTCACCGAGGACCCGCGGGCGGTCCGGCGTCGTGTCGATGATCACGACGTTCTCCGGTGCGGCGGTCCGGAGCGAGATCTCCGATGCCGGGAAGTTCTCGCTGGACCAGTACCAGCGGCCGTCGGCCGCCTGGCGAACATGGCGTTCCTCCGCGAGGAACGCGAGCAGGTCGTCCGCTGGACCGGGCCCGAACACCTCGCCCGGCTCGAACGGCAGCTCGAACGTCGCCGCGCGCAGGTGTGCGAGCAGGACATGCAGGTTATCCGGGTCGAGCCGCGCCTCCTCCGGCGTCCCCTCGAGCAGGAACTCGGGATGGTGGATGACGTATTGGTCGACGGGTGCGCCCGACGCCACGAGGATCGCGACGCTCGTTCCCTGCCGCCGGCCCGCCCGACCGAACTGCTGCCACGTCCCGGCCACCGAACCCGGATAACCGGCCAGGATCGAGACATCCAGCCGTCCGATGTCGACGCCCAGTTCGAGCGCATTGGTCGAGACGACCCCGAGGATCTCCCCGTCGCGAAGGCCCTGCTCGATGGCCCGGCGCTCCGTGGGCAGGTAGCCGCCGCGGTAGCCCCGGACGCGGCTGCGCGGGCCGTAGCTCTCCCGCAGCGACTCGCGCAGACCGGTGAGCAGCAGCTCGACCGCGACGCGCGACCGACCGAACACGATCGTCTGGCGCCCGGCGCGCAGAAAGGGAAGGGCCCAACGCTGCGCCAGTGTCACGGCCGATCCGCGAGCGCCGCTCGCGGGCTCCAGCACCGGCGGGTCGACGAGCAGCACGTGGCGCTCGCCGGCTGGGGCACCGTTCCGGTCCACCAGCCGCGAGGATCGCCCGGTCAGCATCGTGGCGAGCTCGCCGGGGTTCCCGATCGTGGCGGAGCAGCACACGATGATCGGCTTGCTGCCGTAGTGCGCGCAGATCCGCAGCAGGCGTCGCAGCACGTTCGCGACGTGGCTGCCGAACACGCCGCGGTACGTGTGCAGCTCGTCGATGACAATGAGCTGGAGCTGCTCGAACAGCTGGAACCACTTGGTGTGGTGCGGCAGGATCGCCGAATGCAGCATGTCCGGATTGGTCACGACGACCTGTCCGGCAGCCCGGACCGCCGATCGGATCGGGGCCGGCGTGTCGCCGTCGTAGGTCGACGTGATGATCGACAACCCGGCCGCCGCTGAGAGCTCCCCGAACTCAGTGACCTGATCCTGGCCGAGCGCCTTCGTCGGGAACAGGAACAGCGCACGGGCCGCCGGGTCCTCGGCGATCGCCTGGAGAGCGGGCAGGGCATAGCAGAGGGTCTTTCCCGATGCCGTCGGCGTGACGACGACGACGTCTTCGCCGGCATGCACCGCATCGATCGCCTCGGCCTGGTGCGAGTACAGCCGCTCGATCCCCCGGCCGGCAAGACCCCGCACGATCCGCGGGTCCAGCCATGACGGCATCGGGGCGTGCACCGCCTCTCGTGGCGGCAGGACGGCGTGATGGACCACCCCGCGAGCGAGGGACGGTTCTTCGAGGAGGCCGTCCAGGACGGTCGTGGGATCGGCGGGGGCGTAGAGGCGCATCGTCGGGTTCCCCGAGTAGCATCCGAACAGATGTTCGGTATCGCGGCAGTCTACGCCCACCCTCCCGCGCTCGTTTGACAGCTTGGTTGTCACACGAACTTGGTTGACACCCCAGCTGCACGTAGCTACGCTCGCCGCCATGTCCCGCCGCTCAAGCCTCGACCCCGACGACGCGCCCGACCTGGATCCGGGCGCACGCGACCGCGAGACCACCGCCGCACCGGACCTGGCCGCGCTCCCGATCGCGGGCATCACGCGTCGCCGGATCGGGATCCTGGCCTGCGCGATGCTGGCCGCCTGGATCGTGATCGCGTTCGCCCGCCAGGTGAACGAGGCATCGGCGGCGACGGCCCGGGCCGACGACATCGCCTCGGCCAACGCCGCGCTCCGGATCGAGGTCGGTGCCCTCGAGCGCGAGCTCGATCTCATCGCCCGCCAGCGCTACGTCGAGCAGCAGGGCCGAGCCTACGGCCTGGGCGGCGCGCGGGAGATCGCCTTCACACTCGAGAAGGACGCCCAGGCGTTGCCTGCAGACGCGCCGGGCTCGGCCGCCCTTCGGATCGGTGCCCAGACCGACGACGTCGCTCCGATCGAACGCTGGCTGACGGTGCTGTTCGGCCCGTCCGACTGACCAGCCGCGCGTTCCGACGCGCATCCGGTTCGCGGGTCGCTATCCTGTCCTCCCGACGCGCTCGCGCCGGACGAGGGGAGGCCGCGGCGCCGATGATCGACATCCCGGTCGAGGACTTCATCTTCGTCGTCTGCCTCCTGATCGGCGGCGGGCTACTCCTGATCACGGTCCTCGTCGACGACATCGTGGGCGCCGTCTTCGACTTCGACATCGGCGGCGTGAGCCTCATGCCGCTGCTCCTGTCATTCGTCTCGATGTTCGGGGTCGGCGGCCTGTTCGCCACGCAGGTGCTTGACGTCCACGGAGGTCAGGCGGCCGCGATCGGCGGCGCATTCGGCCTCGTCGGCCTGGGGATCGCCTGGGTCGTCTTCAGCGCCCTCGGCCGGGCAGCGGCGCCCGAGCCGTTCTCGACGCGTGATCTCGTGGGACAGGATGCCTATGTCCAGGTCGGCATCCCTGCCGGCCGCTATGGCAGCGTCCTCATCAAGGCCGAGGGCCAGACACACGAGTTCACGGCCACCGCCGCGACCGACATCCCAGCGGGCACCGTCGCGCGGGTGACCGGTGTCGGCGGTACCGGTCTCATCGTCGAATGGACGACGCCCACCGCTCCAGCGCCGGCACAGGAGGGAGAGACCGATGTTTGAGGGCCTGTTCGATTTCATCGGCGGAGGCGTGTTCGCGATCTTCGCGATCATCATCGTCGTCGTTCTGATCGTCAGCTACATCGGGAGCCGCTACAAGGTCGCCGCTGCGAATGAGGCCCTCGTCGTCAGCGGGCAGCGCGACAGGTCGCCGGACGGGCGCCGGAACCTCAAGGTCGTGCGTGGCGGCGGCGTCATCGTGCTGCCGCTGGTCCACAAGGTCGGCAAGCTCAAGCTGACCGCGCGCCAGATCAACGTCAATCTTGCCGACGCGGTCACACGGCAGGGCATCAAGGTCGCGGTCCAGGGCGTGGCCACGTTCAAGATCGGTGCCGATGACGAGTCCATCCGGAACGCCGCCGAGCGCTTCCTCGAATCCCAGGAGGAAGCGGTCGATTCGATCGTCAAGAACGTCCTCGAAGGCTCGCTTCGCTCCATCGTCGGGACGCTGACCGTCGAGGAGCTCAACCTCGATCGCATGAAGTTCCAGCAGGCCGTCCAGGACGCCGCAAAGGGTGACCTGGCGACGTCCGGCCTCCAGATCGACTCGTTCACGATCCAGGCGATCCGCGATGAGTCCGGGTACATGGAGCTCATCGGCCAGCAGGAGACCGCTCGCCGGGAACGCGATGCCCGCATGGCCAAGGCGTCCGCCGACCAGGAGGCGGCCGTCCGCGAGGCCGAGGCCGAGCAGGTCAAGATCAACGCCGCCCGCGACGTCGCGTTGCGCCGCGCCGAGACCGAGACCCAGACCGCGGCGGCCGAGGCCCGCGCCGCCCAGGCGGGTCCACTGGCCGAGGCCGAGGCGACCCAGGAAGTCACCCGGAAGCAGACCGAGCTGGCAGAGCTGGAGGCTGCGCGCAAGGAACAGGAACTGGTCGCGACGACCGTCCGACCCGCCGAGGCCGACGCTGCGGCGCAGGTCCGTCGCGCCGAGGGCGCGAAAGGAGCTGCGATCGCACAGGCCCAGGGCGATGCGGAACGAGTCAAGCTCGCCGGCGAGGCGCAGGCGCGCGTCGTCGAGGTGACCGCCGAGGCCGTCGCCAAGCAGACGACCCTCGAAGGCAACGCCGAGGCCGGGATCGTGCTGTCCAAGGGCGAGGCGGAGGCGAAGGCCCTCGCGTTGCGCGCCGATGCCTACCGCCAGTTCAACGAGGCGGCCATCATCCAGACCGTCCTCTCCCAGTTGCCGGACATCGTCCGCGCGGCCGCGGAGCCGATGGGCAACATCGACCACCTGACGGTGTTGTCCAATGACGGGGCGTCCGACATGGTCAGGAACGTGACGCGCACGGTCACGGAGGCGGGCGCGACCGTCAAGGGCCTCACCGGCATCGATATCCCGGAGATGCTCAGCCAGGCGATGGGTGGCGCGGGCAGTGGCTCGGAGTCGGGATCCGGTGGCACGAAGACGCGCCCACCGAGCGGCCCGAAGAGCGGCGGATCCGGCAGCACGTCCTCGACGACCACGGGCGGGGCGGCCTCCGCGAGCGGCGGACCGACCGCCGCGGGCGCGACGGCGAGCGGCGCAAGCTCCTCGACGACGACGGCAGCACCGAGCACCGGAGCGCCGGCCACGCTGTCGACCTCGACCGGGACCCCGCCACGCTTCACCACGCCCGAATCGGTGGACGCGGCGATCGCCGACGCCGAGCGGGCCGTCCGTGCGGCCTCCGCGCCGCCCACGCCGCGCACCGACACGGCAGCCGGGCCCGCTCGGCCGGCCTCGGCCGGGATCACCCGCGAAACGACGCTCGACGACGCAGCGACCCGGCTGGCCGCCGACCTTCGCGCCGTGCCCGGCATCGAGCGGTTCGCCGCGGTCCGCCTCGATGAACTCCAGCGATCCGGTCCGCGGCCGCTGCGCACGATGTGGCGGATCGCCCGGGAGCAACTCGATGAGCGCTTCGGACAGCTGACGATCGGCGAGCTGATCGAACGCTACGGCAGCGGCCCCGGCCCGTCGGCCTGACGCGTCCGCGCAGCGAACCGACGATGACCGATAGCAATGGCGAATACGCGCGGCTGCTGGCGGAGAACGAGCGCTACACGGAGACATTCGACCGCTCGGCGCTGACCGCCGCACCACTCAGCGGTCTCGCGATCGTGGCGTGCATGGACGCGCGCCTCGATGTGGGGGAGACCCTGGGGCTACGGACGGGGGACGCCCACGTCATCCGCAACGCCGGTGGGCTCGTGACCGATGACGTGATCCGGTCGTTGATCGTGAGCCAACAGCTGCTCGGCACGAGCGAGATCATCGTGATCCAGCACACGGGCTGCGGGCTGCACGACATCGACGAGGCGGCCCTTCGCGAGCAGGTCGCGGCGTCGGCGGGAGTGACGGCCGAGGACGTCGCGCTCGAGTTCGGTGGTTTCTCCGACCTCGCCGAGAGCGTGCGAACCCAGGTCGCGATCCTGCGCGAGCACCAGCTCCTGCGGCGGGTCCCGGTCCACGGGCTCGTCTTCGACGTCAGGACCGGTCGCCTGCACGAAGTGGCCTGACACGGGTGCGCGCGAAGGTCGGGCGCGCGATGCCGCTGCAAGGCCCCTTTGCCGCGCTGCGACGCGGAACCCGCCGCCCGCGCGAGTAGGCTATCGGCACTTGCGTCGAGGAGAGCCCAGCACGTCATGAAATGGAAGCGGAACACCGGCTTCGGCCGGATCGAGGATCGGCGTGGCCAGAGTGCCGGCGGGGGCCTCGGCGACGTGCTCGGCGGCGGAGGCGGCGGCGGTGGGATCCCCATCCCGATCCCGGGTGGCAAGGCCGGAGGGGGGATCGGGACCATCATCGCGGTGGTCGTCCTGTTCCTGCTGTTCAGCGGGATCCTCGGCGGCGGGGGTGGCGGGATCCCTGGTCTGGGTGGGCTGGGCGGCGGCGCTGCCGAGCCCGGCGGAACGCTGAACCCTCAGAGCGACACCGATCAGCAGATCGCCTACATCGTCGAATCGATCGAGCTCTTCTGGGAGGACCAGTTCCGGGCATCCGGCAAGGACTACCCGGAGACGAAGCTGGTCCTGTTCGAACGCTCGACCCAGTCGGCCTGCGGCCCAGCCTCGTCGGCCACGGGGCCCTTCTACTGTCCATCGGACCAGAAGGTCTACCTGGACATCGGCTTCTTCGATGAGCTCGAGTCGAGGTTCGGTGCCTCCGGCGGCGACTTCGCGATGGCCTACGTCATCTCCCACGAATACGGTCACCACATCCAGACCGTCCTCGGGATCTCGCAGCGCGTGCAGGAGCTCGCTCAGCAGGACCCGAACCAGGCCAACGACCTCTCCGTGCGCCAGGAATTGCAGGCGGACTGCCTGGCGGGCGTCTGGGCACACTCGGCCGCGTCAGACCTCGAGCCCGGCGATATCGAGGAGGCCGTGAGCGCGGCGCAGGCGGTCGGCGACGACCGGATCCAGGAGAAGACGACCGGCCGGATCAACCCGGAAGCGTGGACCCATGGTTCCGCCGCGCAGCGCGTCCAGTGGTTCACGGCCGGCTATCGCAGCGGCAACTCGGACGATTGCGACACGTTCGGGGCGTGACGCGCGCCGATATACCCCCTTCTCGCCGTGACGCGGGTGTCGTAGGCTCCCACACCTGACGCAGGTATGGCCCGCGTCGCAGGCAGGTGATCACTCGATGGCCGTAACCCGTTCGTTGGCGCCGGCGGTCCGAGCAATGCGCATCCCGCGACCGGGACGTGCAGCCCGCGGATTCGTGTTCGGCGCGTTGCTGGGTGCCCTGCTGGTCACGCTGGGTGTGATCGCGTTCCGGCAGGCCTACGTGGATCGCATCCTGCCGGGCGTCCAGGTGGGCGGCGTCGACATCGGTGGCATGACCCGCGCGGAGGCGCGCCTCGCACTCGGCTCGGCGCTGGGCCGGCTCGAGGACGGGGCCGTGACCGTGCGTTCGGGAACCGGCTATGCCGTCATCCCGTACTCCGTCGTCGGCCGCGAGGTCGACTTCGACGGCATGCTCGATCGGGCTGCCGCGGTGGGTCGCGATGGCACGCGCTTGGATGAGGCGCTCGAAGGGGTTCGCCAGCTGACTCGACCCGTCGTGATGCCGACGCTCCTGAGCTTCGAACCGGATCGCCTCGCGGCCGAGCTCGCGGCGTTCGCCGAGCGCGGATACCGCCAGCCCCGCGACGCCGGCGTCAGCTCGACCAGGGAGGCCCTGACCATGTCGACGGCCGTGGACGGCGTAGAGGTCGACACGAGCAGCATCGCTCCAGCCATCACCGCAGCCCTCCTCGATCCGGCATCGCCAGCCGCGCTCGACTTCACGGCCGACAGCGTCCCGGTGGCCCCGGCCATCAGCGACGCAGATGCCCGTCGCGCCTACGAGGTCGCCGAGCGGATCGCCACGAAGCTTGTCCTCACCCACGGCAAGCAGAAATGGGAGATCCGGGCGGCGCGCATCCGCATGTGGATGTCGTTCGCCGGTCAGGGCGCGGACTACGCGCCCAAGCTCGATTCGGCCGGCGTCCCGGCCGTG